>DGNJ01000120.1:0-4312 GCA_002388905.1 Cellvibrionales bacterium UBA4495 | reverse complement strand
CCTACGCCCGGCCGCATAAACGGCGCCCTGAAGCGAGAGACTGCTCGCCACCAGAAAAATGGTATTGAGCCAGAGTATTCCGGGCTCGGGCACCGGTTGCCAGTCACCGGTTTTCATACGCATGGCGTAGGCCATGGAAAACAAGGCAAATAGCGATGTAATGACACCCAGGAAAACCCAGAAGCCCATTTTTTTCGCCAGTTTGGCGGAGAATTGAGAGGTTTCGGGCTCCGTCCCGGTCACCAGCCAGGGCTTGGTCCTGAAACGTTGCAGGAGGAGCGTCCACACGCAAAGGGCTGCAATAACGGCTGCAAAAAGTATCAGGATACTCACTGGCCCTCCCCTCTTTCACGGTTTTCCGATTCCTTGAGCTCATCAGAAGATAGAGGTTCGTTTTGGGGGACAAAGTCCTCTTCCCGGCCGGGAACGCTGTAATCGTAGGCCCAGCGGTAAACCGTGGGCAGCTCATCACCCCAGTTGCCGTGCCGTGGCGGCGTCTCCGGTGTCTGCCACTCCAGGGTCGTGGCGTCCCAGGGATTGCCCGAGGCCCGCTCGCCGCGAACCAGACTCCAGATCACATTGACGATAAAGACAATCTGCACCACAGCCACTATCAGGGCCGCCACCGTGATATTGACGTTGAGAGCCTGGGCCGAGTCCGGAATAAACTCCGTGGTGCCGTATGCGTAATATCGCCTGGGCACCCCCAGGAAGCCCAGATAATGCATGGGAAGATAAACTGCGTAGGTGCCAAGGAAGGTCAGCCAGAAGTGAATCTTGCCCAGACGCTCGTCGAGCATGCGGCCGGTAATCTTGGGAAACCAATGGTAGATGGCGCCGAAGATAACCAATATGGGAGACACTCCCATGACCATATGGAAGTGGCCAACCACGAAATAGGTGTCCGACAGGGGCACGTCCACCACCACGTTGCCCAGGTAAAGTCCCGTTAGCCCCCCATTGACGAAACTGAATATAAAGCCGATAGCGAACAACATGGGCACGGTCAGGCGGATATTGCCGCGCCAAAGGGTCAATACCCAGTTGTAGACCTTGATGGCCGTGGGCACGGCGATAATCAGCGTCGTGGTGGCAAAGAAGAAGCCGAAATACGGGTGCATGCCGCTGACGTACATATGGTGCGCCCAGACCACGAAACTGAGAACACCAATCGCCAGTATCGCCCAGACCATCATTCGATAGCCGAATATATTCTTGCGGGCATGTGTGCTGATCAGGTCGGAAACAATACCGAAAGCGGGCAGCGCGACAATATAGACTTCCGGGTGACCAAAAAACCAGAAAAGATGCTGGAACATAATGGGAGAACCCCCGTCATGGGACACGGTTTCACCCTGGGAAATCAGGGCCGGCATAAAGAAACTGGTACCGACCAGATGATCGAGCATCATCATGATAGCGCTGACAAATAGCGCGGGAAACGCGAACAGGCCCAGTATCGTGGCGATAAAAATCCCCCAGACGCTGAGAGGCATGCGCATCAATGTCATGCCCCTGGTCCGTGCCTGGAGTATGGTCGTGACGTAATTGAGGCCGCCCATGGTAAAGGCGACGATAAAGATGGCCAGGGAAACCAGCATCAGCATGATGCCCCACTCCACACCCGGTGTGCCTTCGAGAATTGACTGGGGCGGGTACAGGGTCCAGCCTGCCCCGGTGGGACCGGCGGGGACAAAGAACGAGGCCAACAGGACAATGACCGAAAGCAGGTAAACCCAGTAACTGAGCATGTTCAGGAAGGGAAAGACCATATCCCGGGCACCGATCATCAACGGGATCAGGTAGTTCCCGAAACCGCCCAACAACAACGCGGTGAGCAGGTAGACGATCATGATCATCCCGTGCATGGTGACGAACTGGTAATAGCTCTCGGGATCGATGAAGGAAAACGCATTCGGGAAAGCGAGTTGCAGGCGCATCATGCCCGAGAGCACCAGTGCCACCAGCCCCACCACAATCGCGGTTATACCATACTGGATGGCAATCACCTTGTGGTCCTGGCTCCAGATATATCGGGTAATAAAGCTGCCCGGCTCGTGGAGTTCTTCTTCGGCCTGATCGGCTATAGCCACGTGTCCCATCGGCTGGTTACCCCCTGGTTTTTCGTTGACGTTACATGATCGGAAATAGCGGTATAACGCCCTTACCGATCCGGTGCATCCAGTGTATTGATATAAGCGATCACATCGCGAACGCCGTCCTCGCCATCCAGGTAAGCGGTCATCGCCCGCATTTGCTGTCCGTATTCATCATCGGGATGGCTGCCCCGTACCCCCGAACGGAAATTTTGCAGCTGGGTGGCCAGGTACCAATCGTTCATTCCCGCCAGGGCGGGCGCTTTTGTGGACCAGATACCCTGCCCCTGACGGCCGTGACATGCAGAGCAGTTCCGGTAAATGGATTTGCCGTCCGCCACATCGCCTTCTATCGTGTGCGCCACGGGCTGGTCCGGCAGTGTGGCTATGTAGGCAGTCACGTTCCTGATTGCCTGATCATCGGCAAGCGTGTTGACCATGGCGGCCATTTGCTGGCCGTAGGTATCACCCTCGGCGGCACCGCGTATCCCCTTCTTGTAGTAGCGCAACTGGCGCTCGATATAATCACTGTTCAGGCCGGCGAGCTTGGGTGCGTTCATCTGGCGGTTGCCCTGCCCATTTTGCCCGTGGCATGAAGCGCATACAGTGTAGGACTGCTTCCCGGCATCGACATCGACGCTTCGCTTGTGCTGTTCGGCGAATGTGGCCTGGCCGGCCAGCCAGTCATTGAAATCTGCCTCCGGCTCCACCACGGTGCTGCCACGCATCACGAAATGCCCGATACCGCAGAGCTCCTGACAGAGAACATCGAACCTGCCTGCCCGCGTGGGGGTGATCCAGAAATGGGTCACCATGCCGGGTACAAGATCCATCTTTGCCCGAAACTGGGGTACGGCGAAATTGTGGAGCACGTCCTTGGAGCGCAGCCAGATTTTCACGGGCCGGTCCTGGGGAAGATGAAGTGTATTGCTGTCGACCAGAATGTCGTCCCGGCCATTGGCGTCGCTGGGATCAATACCGAATGGATTGGTGCTGCTGGTAAAACGCAAGGCGGTTTCACCGAACTCCCCGTCTTTACCCGGGAACCGGTAACCCCACTGCCACTGTTGCCCAACAACTTCCACCTCCATGGCATCCTCGGGCACGTTAATATACTTGGCCCAGACAACAAGACCGGGAGCGAGCATGCCGACGATACCGATGGTGGTCACCACCGTGAGCCAGGTTTCCAGCTTCCTGTTCTCGGGCTCATAGAGCGCCCGGGAACCGCTCTTGTGGCGGTAGCGCCAGATGGCCAGGGCCATGAAAAGGTTGACGGCAACAAACACAAAACCGGTCACCCAGACGGTGATATCGACGGTTGTGTCGATCATTCCCCAGTTGGAGGAAATGGGGGTAAACCACCAGGGACTGAAAATGTGAAAAAGAACGGTCCCGACGACCAGGAGAACAACGATAATTGCCACGCCCATATCCGCAGGCCCCTTTTTAGTTGCGACTTTCGCCGGTTTGGCGAGGTCATTTTCTAATTAATTCGGGTTCGCGCATCGACGCAACGGACGGACTGGAAAGTTGCGTCAGCCGGTTTTTCATCCTGCTCCCGAAACCCGGCGACATCCCGGGATCGGGTAACGGGACTGCACGCCCTGAGTGCAAAATGGACTTCACGAGTACACTTTACGATTACAGAGTAGTCACAATCCCGAGGTATTGCGATAGCCAACTGTGTCAATACAAACAAAAACGTGCGAGCAAAACAAGCCCCTGACTGACTTTTGGTTTCGTCGTGGGTTGATCGCGCCACTGTCAGCGAACTGACCGATAACCTCCCGGCACGCCTGCGGGGGACAACGCGAGCTGCCACAGTTGCAGCTTCCTGGCTCTGAAGGCGCCGGCGCAGGCGAGCAGGTAGTATTCCCACATCCGGCAGAAACGCTCGCCAAAAGAATGCACGAATTCGTCCCAGTGCCGCGCAAAATTGGCGTGCCACGCCATCAGTGTATGATCGTAGTCGGCACCGAAGTTGTGCCAGTCCTCCATAACAAAGCGCCCTTCAATGGCCAGGCCGATCTGGTGAACGGAGGGCAACATGCCGTTGGGGAAAATATATTTCTGTATCCAGGGGTCGCCCTTCACCAGCGCCCGGTTCCCGCCGATGGTGTGGAGCAGGAAGAGCCCGTTTTTTTTCAGGCAGCGGCGGGCCACATCCATATAGGTGGTGTAGTTCTTGTATCCGACATGCTCGAACATGCCGA
>DGNJ01000036.1 GCA_002388905.1 Cellvibrionales bacterium UBA4495 | reverse complement strand
GCGGCGGCGCGGGCGCCTTCCAAGGCGAGGCGATTCAGCTCCGCATCCAGCTCCAGCAGCACGTCACCCTGTTCCATGCGATCGCCCAGGTCCACGTTGAGCGTCGTCACCAGACCCGAAACGGAGGTGGACAGCAGGGCGGCGCGTTTGGCCGTCAGGGTGCCGGTAAGCGGCAAGCGTTCCTCAAGCTGACGGGGTTCCACCGTGACCAGAGAGACCGGCTCCCGGGCGGCCACCGATTCCAGCGTGAGCAACGCCAACAAGCCAGTCAGGCCAAGCCATAAACGACGAGCACCCAAAACGCCGGTCAATCCCGCAGTGTCGCAATCGCGCATCCGTACTGTTACCCCCAATATTTCTGATGTGGTGATTCGCCCCGGGAGTGGACCATCATAAAGGACAATGATTCCCTTTATCAGTAAAGACGCGCCGTCCGGAACCGTTGGCGCCGCCATGTCGAGCCTAATGGTTTGCCATGAAAAGCCCGCGAAGGCCTGGAATGGTTTCCCGATCCATATATAGAAACCGCCTTAGGTATGAAACGTAACATGATGTCTTTTATGGCTTTTAGATTTAATGCTTTGGCGTTATCGCCGTGATGATTGAAACGAAGGCAGATTATGTGGACGCTTTATTCGCTCCGGAATGTGACGGGTAGTAGGATTACCCTGAATATCGATAACTACGTGTAATGTATATTATGTTAAATAAAAGATGCTATGGTTTACCTCGCTGGCGGCCCCCACGCCGTATGTTAAGGTTAAAGTCAACTTCAGTCCCACCCAGGTAGTCAGCCATGAAAATTGGAGAACTGGCGGAGCGCACTGATCTGGCGCCCTCACGCATTCGCTTCTACGAGAAAATCGGTCTGCTTAAGACCGTCAACCGCAAGGCCAACGGATACCGCAGTTATCCTCAGGAAGCGGTCACGGTACTGAAACTGATCACCACGGCCCAGCAGGCCGGTTTCAGCCTGGATGAACTTCGCACCTTGCTGCCCTCCGATCTGGCCGATTGGGACCACGACTCACTGCTGAACGCGCTGCGTCAGAAAGTCCGCGACATTGAAGAAATCCAGGCACGGCTGGCGCAAAGCAAAGCCCAGCTTCAGGATGTCCTGACCGAAATCGAGGCAAAACCCAATGATATGGATTGTGCCACCAACGCGCGGCGTGTCCTCTCACAGTTCGGAATGAGCACCTCGGGCTCCCCGGCGCCCGAAACTTAATCCGGCTTCCGCCGAAGCGGTCGTGGCGGGCTTGTTGGTAACGGTCGTGCTGACTACGCCAGCACGGTGACGACCTGTTTCGCCGTGGCTTTGGCCGATTGTGGGTTCTGGCCCGTTACCAGGCGCCCGTCAGTGACCACGTTGGACGTAAACGGAAGCAAGGCCTTTTCATACCGGGCTCCCCTATCCTTCATTTCTTGCTCCGCGTTGTAGGGCATTTTCTTGGCGACACCCGCCAGGATTTCTTCGGTCCAGGAAAAACCGGTGACCTTACGGCCGTCAACGAGCCGTGAGCCGTCGGACAGGGTTGTATTCAGTAGTCCGCAGTAGCCATGGCAGACGGATGCCACTACCCCACCCTGTTCAAAGATTTCTCGGGTGAGGCGCTGCAGGCCCTCGGCGTCCGGGAAATCCCACATCACCGCGTGGCCGCCGGTGAAATAGATGGCGTCATAATCCGCAGCGTTAATACTTTCGGGACTGGCGGTGTTGGCCAGCAACGCCATGCGCTTCTCGTCGGCTCGCCAGGCTTTTGCCGTGGCGTCCAGGTTGGGCCATTTCAGCGAGCGTGGCTCCAAGGGCGACCGCCCGCCTTTCGGGCTAACGATATACTGTTCGAAGCCGGCTTGCTCGAATTCGTGCCAGGCATGGGTCAGTTCCGATAACCACAGCCCGGTGGGGTCCTCCGGGTCGTCGTAGTGGGCCACGTTACTGACCACATGCAGGATCCGTTTGCTCATGTAAGGCGTCCTCCAGGATTCGACCGGACCAGTTTAGGTTTGAACCCGACTTCAAGGTCAACGGCAATTTGGTTGCTTGACTCTAAAGCGAGCTTCAACGTTAGCATCGATGGTCATCGAACAAGGATCCCGGGAGTGAATGGCAATGCAGACGATATTGGGCGCAAGCGGACAGATCGGGCGGGAGCTGGCCCTGAGCCTGAGGCGGGACTTCACCGGCTCACTTCGCCTGGTCAGCCGGAACCCCCGGACGGTGAACGAGGATGACGAGTTGGTCAGCGCCGATCTGATGGACGCGGGACAGACCCGTGCGGCCGTGGCGGGATCGGAAATTGTCTATATGACCGCCGGGCTGCCCATCGACAGCCAGATATGGGTTGATCGCTGGCCTATCATGATGCGCAACGTGATCGAGGCCTGTGCCGCCCACGGGGCGAAACTGGTCTATTTCGATAATACCTACATGTATCCGCAAACCAGTGTGCCGCAAACGGAAGCATCGCCTTTTCAGCCGAACGGTCCCAAAGGCCGGGCCCGGGAGGAAATCACACTGATGTTGCTGGACGCCATGGATCAGGGTCGGGTGGACGCGGTGATCTGCCGGGCACCGGAGTTCTATGGTCCGGGGCAGACGCAAAGCATCACCAATACCACGGTGATCGACAGCCTGCTTGCCGGTCAGCCCGCCAAGGTGTTTCTGCGCGACGACACCCTGCGCACTCTGATCTATACCCCGGATGCCAGCCGCGCCATGGCGTTACTCGGCAACACACCGGATGCCTACGGGCAGACCTGGCATTTACCCTGTGACGACAACCGCCTGACCTACAAGCAATTCGTGGAGCTGGCTGCGGATGTTTTCGGCGTGGACGCCCGCTACAAGGTGCTCAAGCGCTGGCAACTCTGGCTGGTTTCCCGTTTCAATAAGACCATTCGCGAAACCGAGGAACTGTTGCCCCGTTACAAGACCGACAACCTGTTCCTCTCGGATAAGTTCAAGGCGCGCTTTCCGGACTTCCCGGTAACGCACTATCGGCAGGCGTTGGTCACGATTCGGGATGAATCCGCCGACTGAACGCCCGCCGCCCTCCTTCGGTCTCAGTCCGCCGCTAACAGGGACGTTAGCGGTTTTGGTGCGTACAGCGCGCTCTGGAAGTCCGGCACATAGTCGTAGCGGACCATTTCTCCCAGGTCCAGGGATCTGATGTACCGGGAGAAACCACCGTCACCCAGGCTCAGTTTCACCTTCTCATCGTCCATGCTGGAACCGGATACCAACTGACGAGACACGGCATAACCGTAGGTCAGCTCGCCCTGCTGGTCCAGGTTGGTGAAGCTGTTGGTCACCAGGGTCGGCTCATTCGAGACGTCCTCGAGCTTGGCGGTCTCCAACACGAAATCCAGTTCACCGGTCTCCGCATCCATTACCTCGAAGGTCAGCGAGTCATCGTTCTCACGGTAATCAATCCCGGTGAGCCATTTGGGGAGGTTATAGCCCACGACGCCCCGAATCCGGGCCAGCTCCGTATCCACCGGCAGTTTAAGCACATAGCCCCAAAAGTCCTTCGACATACCCTGGCTGACAAGGCTGATCGGTCCCAGGTTCGAGTCACCGGGTTTGTTGGTGACAATGGCCAGCGAGATCTCGTTATAGCTGTCATTATCGCAGTAGTGATACGCGTAAGCGGTTAAGGCCACCAGGCCGCGACCGGGCCATACCTGCAGCGGCTGAACCTGCTCCAGAACCTTGGCGGGCATCAGGTCGCGAAGCCGCTGGATATCCGCGGTGTAGATCACCGTCACCTTGCTGTTCTCGTAATAGAAGTTCGGCGAGTAGGACTCAAAGCCGATATCCACTTTGGTTTTGTTCAGTGTCTCGAACCAGCTCAGATCGGTGTCGGGCGATTCTTCCGCGATGACCGACAACGGCGGGTTGGAGCGATACCGGTCGTACAGGCCACCCTCGACGACCGGCACCTCGTGGCCGGCGATATCGATCACGGTCCGTTCCACTTGTTCGTGGCTCTCGGGGCTGCTTGCCCACGCCGTGGGGATCATCATGCTCAGAGCCACGGCGGCTACTGTTATCTGGCTTGGTTTCATGGTGTTTCACCTCTTGTCGATAATGGCCTGATTACCGTCATCGAGGCCTTCGCGAAAGCGCTCGTGATGGCTGTCAGGCAGCGGGTGAAGGCACCTTAAGGTTAAATATAGATTTAAGGTCAAGCTCCCCCAAAAAAATTGACCTTAAAGCCTGATTTAACCTTAAGGTACGGGTTTTGTGATCAGGAGTGGCACCATGAGTGAACAGAAGACCGCGTCCGAGCAGAAGCCGTGGATGATCTATGGCGCCTACGGCTACACGGGTGAATTGATCGCCAGGGAGGCCGTACGGCGTGGCCAGAAGCCTGTTCTTGCCGGACGCAGCCTGGACAAGCTTCAGGGGCTGGCCACTGAACTGGGCCTCGAGGCCGTTGGTTTCAGTCTCGATGAGGTGGAACAGGCCACGCGGAAAATCAACGATATGTCGCTGGTACTGAATTGCGCCGGCCCCTTTTCCGCCACCGCCGAACCGATGATGAAAGCCTGTATCGCCGCGCGGGCGCATTACCTGGACATCACTGGTGAAATCGAGGTGTTCGAGCTGGCGCAAAGGCTGAGCGACAAGGCGCGCTCCGCGGGTATCGTGCTCTGCCCCGGCGTCGGGTTCGACGTGATTCCGACCGATTGCGTGGCCGCCGCGCTCAAGGACGCCATGCCCGATGCCACGCATCTGGCACTGGGCTTTGATTCCCGCTCCGGCTTCTCTCCGGGTACCGCCAAGACGTCCGTGGAAGGGCTGGCGCAGGGTGGCAAGATTCGTCGCGACGGCAAAATCGAAACCGTTCCCCTCGCCTACCATGTTCGCCGGATTGATTTTGGCGATGGTGAGAAAGAGGCGATGACCATCCCGTGGGGTGATGTCTCGACCGCCTATCACAGCACCGGAATCGGTAATATTGAAGCCTTTATCCCCGGGTCTCCACGAATGATATCGAGCGCCAAACGCGCCAATTACATCCGCTCGTTGCTGGGTCTCAAACTGGTCCAGAAAATGATCAAGGCGCGCATCGCCAAAACCGTGAAAGGCCCGGACGAAAACGCCAGAGCGGCAATGCCGACCTTTGTGTGGGGAGAAGTCACAAACGCCCGGGGCGAAACGAAAACGGCCCGCATCAAGACCGCCAATGGATACAGCCTCACGATTACCGGTTCTCTGGCGGTGGTTGCCCATCTGATGGAAAACCAAACCGCCGGTGGCGCCTACACGCCATCCAGACTGGTCGGCCCGGAACTGGTGACACAATTGCCGGAATCCGGCTCTTTGGTCATCACCTAAGCCACCCACAAAGGAGAGGCTCATGGAAAAGATCACATGGACCCCCGATAACATCCCCGTCATGGAGGGTAAAACGGTATTGATAACAGGCGCCAACAGCGGGCTGGGTCTTGAATCCACCCGCCTGCTGGCGGGACGCGGGGCCGAGGTGATCATGGCGTGCCGTGATCAGAGCAAGGGCGACGCGGCGATGGCGCGCATCCAGCAGGAACTTCCGGCCGCAAACCTAGAGCTAATGTCCCTGGATCTGGCGGACCAGGCCTCGATCAAAGCGTTCTCGGAAGTATTGAGAAAGCGCTACGGCAAACTCGATGTTTTGCTGAACAACGCGGGTTTGATGGCGCCGCCGCTTTCCAGAACCCGGGACGGCTTTGAAGTGCAATTCGGCACCAACCACCTGGGGCACTTCGCACTGACCGGCCTGGTGCTGGACCTTCTCGACCAGGCGGATGAACCGCGGGTGGTCACGGTTTCCAGCGTGGCCCATCATTTCGGCAAGCTGGACTTCAGCAACCTGAATGCCGAGAAAAGCTACGCTCGCTGGGCGTTCTACGGCCGCAGCAAGCTGGCCAATCTCATGTTCGCCCGCGAACTGCACAAGCGGCTCAAGGAAAGCGGCTCGAAAATCGATTCCATCGCCGTGCACCCCGGTTACTCGGACACCAACCTGCAAAGCACCAGCGGCACGGACATCTTCAACCGTTTTTTTGCCCAGCCCCAACACATGGGCTGCTACCCCAGCGTGTTCGCCGCCACATCGCCGGAGGCCCGTTCAGGCCAGTATTATGGCCCCAGTGGCTGGCTGGAGATGGCCGGGTACCCGGCCCCGGCCCGTATTCGAAAGCGGGCAAAAGACCCGCGGCTGGCGGATAAGTTATGGCAAGTGTCCGAACAACTGACGGGCGTCGGCTACCTTTCGTAGCCCCACCGCAACGCGGAATCGGCGGCGCATGGACTGAAGCGGGCCACGGGTCGCTGGGGCGACTTCAACCGGCTTTCGACGTTAGCTCGGCTACCGCCGCCATGGCGGTGGTCAGTTGGCTCAAATCGTCTGGTTCTATGCCGTAGGGCGGCATGATGTAGACCAGCT
>DGNJ01000109.1:2865-9880 GCA_002388905.1 Cellvibrionales bacterium UBA4495 | reverse complement strand
ATCTGCTCGCCCAGCCACATCATGAATACCGCACCGGTGACCAGAGAGACGATGGCAATCAGGTAGAAGGAAAAATCGGACATATAGGCCAGGCCCTGTCCGGCAAGACCCACGGCCATGCCGGTGCCCTGCACCGTCGCCAGCAGCACGGTACCGTACCGGGTGTACTGATTGATCTTGCGCCGCCCCGCGTCGCCTTCCTTTTTCAACTGCTCCAGCGAAGGGGTTACCGCCGTGAGCAGTTGCATGATAATCGACGCCGAAATATAGGGCATGATGCCCAACGCCAGGATACTCATCCGCTCCAGGGCACCGCCCGAGAACATATTGAACAGCCCCAGAATCGTGCCCTGGTTCTGACTGAACATGGCAGCCAGGCGGTCGGGATCGATACCGGGCACCGGGATATGGGTGCCGATCCGGTAGATCACGATCGCCAGCAACAAAAAGCGAAGGCGAGCCCATAGCTCGCCCAAGCCTTTCTGATTTCCCTGTTGGGTGGTCCCGGGTTTGGCCATCGGATTATCCGTTACGCTTCAACTTTGCCGCCAGCGGACTCGATAGCGGCGCGGGCCCCTTTGGTAACGCCCAAGCCCCTGACAGTGACGGCCTTGGTGAGTTCGCCGGAAGCGAACACCTTGGCGCGCTCGATGCGTGCAGAGATCAAACCGGCCTTGCGCAGCGCCTCGAGATCGGCCACGTCGCCGTCGATGTTGTTGAGTTCCGAAAGGCGGATTTCGGCGCTGACGCGAGCCATGCGCGAATTGAAGCCAAACTTGGGCAACCGTTTCTGGAGCGGCATTTGCCCACCCTCGAAACCCGGCTTCACGGTGCCGCCGGAACGGGCTTTCTGCCCTTTATGGCCGCGACCCGACGTCTTGCCCAGACCGCTGCCGATACCGCGACCGACACGTTTGCCTTCCTTGATCCGGCCCGGCGCCGGACTCAGTGTATTCAAGCGCATTATCACTCTCCGTCGACCTGAACGAGGTAATTGACTTTGTTGATCATGCCGCGCACGGCCGGGGTATCTTCCAGCTCGACCGTGTGGCCGATACGCCGAAGTCCGAGCCCGCCAATGCAGGCCTTGTGATCCCTTGATCGACCATTGGAGCTGCGTACCTGTGTAACCTTGATTGTCTTAGCCTTAGCCATTGTCGTATCCCGTCCTAATAAACACCCGGACTCAGTCCAGGATTTCCTCCACGGGCTTGCCCCGCTTGGCGGCAACTTCTTCCGGGGAACGCATGCGCCGCAGACCGTTAAAGGTGGCGCGCACCACGTTGACCGGATTGGTGGAGCCGTAGCACTTGGCCAGAACATTGTGCACGCCCGCCAATTCCAATACTGAGCGCATCGCGCCCCCGGCAATAACACCGGTACCATCGGAGGCCGGCTGCATGTAGACCTTGGAAGCGCCGTGAATACCCTTCATCGGGTACTGAATGGTTGAACCGTTCAACTCCACGTCGATCATGTTGCGGCGAGCCGCTTCCATGGCTTTCTGGATCGCCAGAGGCACCTCGCGGGCCTTGCCGCGACCAAAACCGACGCGGCCCTTGCCGTCGCCCACGACCGTCAGCGCGGTGAAGGCAAAGATACGCCCGCCTTTGACTGTCTTGGCTACCCGGTTCACCTGAACCAGTTTTTCCATCAGCCCTTCGTTGGGATCAACTTCTCTGGGATTGTTCGCCATGTTTAAACCTTTAGAATTTCAGACCACCTTCGCGGGCGGCATCTGCCAATGCCTTGACCCGACCGTGATATTTAAAGCCGCTGCGGTCGAAGGAGACGGATTCGACACCCGCTTCCTTGGCGCGCGTGGCCACCAGTTCACCCACGGCACGGGCAGCATCGATATTGCCCGTTTTGCCGCTGCGCAGGGACTCGTCCAGCGTCGACGCGCTGGCCAGCACCTTGTCGCCCTCGGGCGAAATCACCTGGGCATAGATGTGCCGGGGCGTACGGTGGATCGACAGCCTTGTAGCACCCTGCTCGCGCATTTTGGCGCGGGCGCGGCGAGCACGTCGAAGGCGGGTAAACTTTTTGTCTTTCATAGTCAGGACCTACTACTTTTTCTTGGCTTCTTTCCGACGGATCTGCTCGTCGGCGTAGCGAATACCCTTACCCTTGTAGGGTTCGGGAGGCCGGAAACTGCGAATTTCCGCCGCCGCCTGACCGAGGAGCTGCTTGTCGGCAGCCTTAAGAACAATTTCGGTTTGACTGGGGGTTTCCGCCGTCACACCTTCCGGCAGTTCATACTCCACCGGATGGGAAAAACCCAGCGTCAGGTTCAACTTTTTGCCCTGAGCCTGGGCCCGGTAACCGACACCCACCAGTTGCAACCGCTTCTCGAAACCCTGGCTGACACCCACCACCAGGCTGTTGACCAGAGCACGGACAGTGCCCGCCAGGGCGACAAACTTCTGCCCCTTGCTTTTGGGGGCAAACGTCAACACGTTGTCGTCCTGGTTGATCGACACAGCGGGATTGACGGGAATCGTCAGGTTGCCCTTGCTGCCCTTCACTGAAATCTCGGCACCG
This sequence comes from Cellvibrionales bacterium UBA4495, assembly GCA_002388905.1. GTDB lineage: Bacteria > Pseudomonadota > Gammaproteobacteria > Pseudomonadales > Porticoccaceae > DGNJ01. The sequence goes on along the minus strand of DGNJ01000109.1, from coordinate 7,336 downwards.
TCGAGCTTGACCTCCACACCGGAGGGTAGCTGGATCGGGCTGTTCGCAATTCTAGACATCTCGCTATCTCTTCGAAAAAGCCAGTTAGAAAACTGTGCAAAGAACCTCGCCACCGATACCGGCGGCACGCGCGGCGCGGTCTGTCATAACGCCCTTGCTGGTAGACACGATCGCCACACCCAGGCCGGCGCGCACCTTAGGCAATTCCTGGGCACCGGCATAATAACGCAGGCCCGGACGGCTGGACCGCTGGATTTCCTCGATGACCGGCCGACCCTGAAAGTATTTCAGTTCGATTTCGAGTTGGGGTTTCTTGTCACCGGTTACCTGGTAATCGGCTATGTAGCCCTCTTCCTTCAAAACGTTCGCCACCGCTATCTTCAGCTTGGAAGACGGCATGCTGACCGAGGTTTTATCCCGGCCGTGGGCGTTGCGAATGCGCGTGAGCATATCCGCCAGTGAATCTTGCATACTCATTCTATTGGCTCCTCAACCCTTACCAGCTGGACTTCACCAGCCCGGGTACATCGCCGCGCATCGCCGCTTCGCGCAGCTTGTTGCGGCACAGACCGAATTTGCGGTAGACGGCATGGGGCCGTCCGGTGATACGGCATCGCCGCTGCTGGCGCACAGGGCTGGCATCGCGCGGCAGTTTCTGAAGTTTTTCCTGCGCTTCCATGCGCTGCTCATCACTGCTGCTTGCGCTTTTAATGACGGCTTTGAGCTCTTCGCGCTTGGCAGCATATTTCCGAGCTGTTTTTTGGCGCTTGAGTTCACGCTCGATCATTGATCGTTTGGCCATAATCCTGTTACCTCAACCTTTCAGGGGGAAGTTGAACGCCCGAAGCAACGCTCGCCCTTCATCGTCGTTTTGCGCGGTGGTCGTGATGGTGATATCGAGACCGCGTACCGTGTCGACCTTGTCGTATTCGATTTCCGGGAAAATGATCTGCTCGTTGACGCCCATGGCGAAATTGCCTTGCCCGTCAAACGATTTCGGGCTGATTCCCCGGAAGTCCCGGATGCGGGGAATGGCAATACTGATCAGCCTTTCCAGAAATTCGTACATACGCTCCCGGCGCAGCGTCACCTTACAGCCGATGGGCCAGCCGTCGCGGATCTTGAACCCTGCAATGGATTTACGCGCCTTCGTCACGATCGGCTTCTGCCCGGCGATCAACGTCATGTCGCCAACGGCATTTTCCAGGATCTTCTTGTCCGCCACGGCTTCACCGACACCCATGTTGAGGGTGATCTTGGTGATGCGCGGCACTTGCATCACGTTGTCGAGACCCAGTTCATCCTTGAGCCTGGGCGCGATCTCGGTTCTGTAAACTTCTTTAAGCCTTGCCATTTCAATTTACCCTGTCAGGCGTCAACGGTTGCGCCGTTGGATTTGAAAACCCGCACTTTTTTGCCATCGTCGCCAACTTTGAAACCGACGCGATCGGCCCGCTTGGTCTCGGGATTGAAGAGGGCCACATTTGAGACATGAATCGATGCCTCTTTCTCCACGATACCACCCTGAACACCCAGTTGCGGATTGGGTTTCTGGTGCTTCTTGACCATCTGCACGCCGGAAACCAGTATGCGGTCGTTATCCAGGACCTTCAGGACTTTGCCCCGCTTGCCCTTGTCTTTTCCAGAGAGAACGACAACTTCGTCGTTACGCTTGATCTTGTTCATCGCCATGGTTTATCGACCTCCGGCTCAGAGCACTTCGGGTGCCAGAGAAATAATTTTCATGAATTTGTCGCCGCGCAGTTCGCGGGTCACGGGGCCGAAAATACGGGTCCCAACCGGAGCGAGCTGGTTGTTGAGCAAAACCGCGGCGTTGTCGTCGAACCGTATAATGCTGCCATCCTGGCGACGAACCCCTTTCTTGGTCCGGACTACAACGGCGCTCATCACCTGGCCCTTCTTGACCTTTCCGCGGGGAATAGCTTCCTTGACGGACACCTTGATGACATCGCCAACGGCGGCATACCGGCGGTGGGAACCGCCCAGCACCTTGATGCACATTACCCGCCGTGCACCGCTGTTGTCCGCAACATCCAGATAGCTCTGTGTTTGTATCATTGTCGTTTCGCTCCGAAACTTCTAGTATCCGGCGGAATCAGATTTCGCCGGCTTTCTCAACCACTTCAACCAGTGCCCAGGACTTGGTCTTGGAAAAGGGGCGTGTCTCCCTGATGGTGACCAGATCCCCGATATGGCACTGATTGTCCTCGTCATGCGCCTTGATCTTGCTCGACCGGCTGATGATCTTGCCATAGACCGGATGCTTCACACGGCGTTCAATGCGAACCGTGATGGTTTTATCCATTTTGTCGCTCACGACCTTGCCGGCCAGCGTACGCGCGGTTTTTTCACCCATCTCAGTTACCTGCTTTCTCTCTCAGCACGGTTTTGATACGTGCAATATTGTTGCGGACTTCCTTCAACCTGTGAGGTTGTCCCAATTGGCCTGTCGTATGCTGCATGCCGAGCTTGAACTGGCTTTCCAGTTCCGCGTGGAGTGCACCTTGCAGCTCTTCAACGGATTTTTCACGAAGTTCAGACGCTTTCATCACATCACCGACCGTTTAACAAAGGTTGTCGTCACGGGCAACTTGGCAGCGGCCAGCGTGAACGCTTCCCGGGCCAGCTCTTCGGATACCCCTTCCATCTCGTAGAGAACCTTGCCCGGCTGTATCTGGGCAACCCAGTAGGAGACGCTGCCCTTACCTTTACCCTGCCGGACTTCCAGCGGTTTTTCGGTAATGGGCTTGTCGGGAAACACCCGAATCCAGATTTTGCCCCCGCGCTTGATGTGGCGGGTCATGGCCCGGCGCGCAGCCTCGATCTGACGCGCCGTAATGCGGCCGCGACCGGTGGCCTTGAGACCGAACTCACCAAAGCTCACCTTGTTGCCTCGCTGCGCCAGACCGCGATTGCGGCCTTTCATCTGTTTGCGGAATTTCGTACGTTTCGGTTGCAGCATGTCGCTCGACCCTTATTCGCAAATCACTTCTTGGCCTTCGGTTGCTCGGCTTCCTGACCGCCGAGAACCTCGCCTTTGAAAATCCAAACCTTGACGCCGATGATGCCGTAGGTTGTTTTTGCCTCGGCGGTGGCGTAATCGATATCGGCGCGCAGCGTGTGCAGGGGCACCCGGCCTTCCCGGTACCACTCGGTGCGGGCGATTTCAGCGCCGCCGAGCCGGCCGCCCACCTGAATTCTGATGCCGCCCGCACCCTGGCGCATGGCGTTCTGCACGGCACGCTTCATGGCGCGGCGGAACATGACCCGGCGCTCCAGCTGTTGGGCGACGTTCTGGGCCACGAGCGCGGCATCCAAGTCCGGCTTGCGCACTTCCTCGATATTGATGTGGACGGGGACACCCATCTGCGCGGCCACGGCCTGGCGCAGCTTGTCGACATCTTCACCCTTCTTGCCAATAACCACACCCGGACGCGCCGTGTGAATGGTGATCCGGGCCGACTCGGCGGGACGCTCGATCTCAACGCGACTGACGGAGGCATGGGCGAGCTTCTTTTCGATGAAGTCACGCACCTTCAGGTCGGCGTTCAGCCGATCAGCATACTCTTTGCCCCTGGCGTACCAGGTGGACCGATGCTTTTTGACGATACCGAGGCGAATCCCGGTTGGATGTACTTTCTGACCCATGAATGGTCTCCTAAAATCCCCTTGCCCTAGTCGGCAACTTTCACTGTGACGTGACAGGTGCGCTTGAAAATGCGGTCGGCGCGGCCTTTGGCCCGCGGCTTGATCCGCTTCATGGTCATCCCTTCATCGACATAGATCGTCGATACGCGCAATTCGTCCACGTCCGCGCCTTCATTATGCTCGGCGTTGGCGATGGCCGACTCGAGCACCTTCTTGATGATGGCCGCGGCCTTGCGGGAGCTGAAGGCCAGGATATCCAGCGCATCCTCAACGCCTTTGCCGCGAATCTGGTCGGCCACCAGGCGTGCCTTCTGGGCTGACAACCGGGCTCCGCGTAATTTTGCTGCTACTTCCACCGTTCAATACCTCACTTAACCGCGCCTAGCGCTTGCCCTTCTTGTCCGCTACGTGACCACGATAGGTACGGGTCGCGGCGAATTCACCCAGCTTGTGACCCACCATCTCTTCGTTGATGTAGATGGGCATGTGCTGACGGCCGTTGTGTATGGCTATGGTCAGGCCCACCATCTCCGGCAACACCATGGAACGGCGCGACCAGGTTTTGATGGGGCGCTTGTCACCTTGCTCCGCCGCCTGTTCGACTTTCTTGAGAAGGTGCAAGTCGATGAACGGACCTTTTTTCAGAGAGCGTGGCACTGTAGTTTCCTCTTCCTGTATCTGGCTTACCGGACCGCCGTTATTTGCCGCGGCGGCGGACGATCATATTGGTGGTGCGCTTGTTCTTGCGAGTCTTGTAACCCTTGGTGGGAACACCCCACGGGGTTACCGGGTGACGACCGCC
>DGNJ01000109.1:0-2827 GCA_002388905.1 Cellvibrionales bacterium UBA4495 | reverse complement strand
GCCAGCGCTTGGCGCCGGCCTTGCCCAGGGAGCGAAGGCTGTGTTCGCTGTTGGAAACCTCACCAATGGTCGCACGGCACTCGGACGGCACCTTGCGCATTTCGCCGCTGCGCAGACGGACCGTGGCATAGCGACCTTCACGGGCCACCAACTGGACGGCGGCGCCGGCGCNNCGCCCTTGCCCGGCTTCATCTCGACACAGTGGATAACGGTACCCACCGGAATATTGCGCAACGGCAGGGTATTGCCGACTTTAATCGGTGCAGCCTGACCGGACAGGATCTGGTCGCCGGCTTTGAGCCCCCTGGGCGCGACAATGTACCGGCGCTCGCCGTCACGGTAACAGGCCAGGGCGATATAGGCGGTACGGTTGGGGTCGTACTCCAGCCGCTCGATTCGCGCCGGCACGCCGTCCTTGTCCCGCTTGAAATCGATGATGCGGTAATGCTGCTTGTGGCCGCCGCCAACGTGCCGGGTGGTGATCCGGCCGGTGTTATTGCGGCCGCCGGTCCGGGATTTCTTGTCGAGCAGGGGCGCGTAGGGTTCGCCCTTGTGCAGGTCGGGATTGACGACGCTGACAACAAAACGACGACCGGGCGATGTTGGCTTTCTCTTGACTGCTGGCATCTCATCAACCCCTTATTCAGCGGCTACAAAGTCAATTTCTTGACCCTGCGCCAGACGTACATAGGCTTTTTTCCAGTCGGACTGCCGGCCTACGCCATAACGTGTGCGCCGGGTCTTGCCGCGGCAATTGGCAACGCGGACGTCCTCGACCTGGACATTAAAGAGCTTCTGTACCGCGGCCTTCACTTCGCGCTTGTTCGCGTCGCGGGCAACCTTGAATACATACTGATTGCTTTGGTCGGCTACCAGAGACGCCTTTTCCGACACGTGCGGCCCGACCAGCACCTTGAAGATGCGCTCCTGATTCATCCCAGCATCTCCTCAACTTTCTTCAGCGCCGGCACGGTGACCAGCACTTTTTCAAAACCAATCAGGCTGACCGGATCGACGCCGACCACGTCGCGCACGTCAACCTTGTGCAGGTTTCGCGACGACAGGTACAGGTTACGATCCACCTCTTCGGTGAGGATCAGCACATTGTCGAGACCGTACTGGTCGAGCTTGCTGACCAGGCCCTTCGTCTTGGGCTCTTCGACGGCGAACTCCTCAACCACCACCAGGCGCTCCTGGCGAGCCAGCTCGGAGAAAATGGAACGCAAAGCGGCGCGGTACATTTTCTTGTTGAGCTTCTGGCTGTGGTCCTGGGTCCTGGCGGCGAAAGTGACGCCCCCGGAACGCCAGATGGGGCTGCGGATGGTGCCCGCACGCGCCCGCCCTGTGCCCTTTTGGCGCCAGGGCTTCTTGCCGCCACCGGAGACTTCGGCACGGGTTTTCTGTGCCCGGGTTCCCTGTCGGGCACCGGCCAGAAACGCGGTGACCGCCTGGTGGACAAGATCCTGGTTAAACTCTTTTCCGAAAGCCACATCGGAAACCGTGACGGTTCCGGCGTTACCTTGCGGGCTTGCAATATTCAGTTCCATAGGTTGATCCCCTTAGGCCTTCACCGCGGGGCGAACGACGACGTCGCCACCGGGAGCGCCTGGAACAGCGCCTTTGATCAACAACAGGTTGCGCTCCGCATCGACGCGGACAACCTCGAGATTCTGGACGGTGACGCGCTCGGCACCCATATGTCCGGCCATCTTCTTGCCCTTGAACACCCGGCCCGGGGTCTGGTTCTGACCAATGGAGCCCGGCGCCCGGTGGGACAGGGAGTTGCCGTGGGTGGCATCCTGGGTCCGGAAATTCCAGCGCTTGACGACACCGGCATAGCCCTTGCCTTTGGAAACTCCGGTGACGTCAACGACCTGCCCGGCCTCGAAGCGGTCCACGGAAAGCGTGGAGCCCACTTCGAACTGCTCGTCACTGTTGTCGAGGCGGAACTCCCAGAGCCCGCGACCGGCTTCGACACCGGCCTTGGCGTAGTGGCCAGCGGCCGCTTTATTGACACGGGAGGCGCGACGGTTTCCGGTCGTGACCTGGAGACCTTCGTAGCCGTCGGTGTCTGCTGTTTTGACCCGGGTTACCCGATTGGGATCAACTTCAATCACGGTAACCGGTATAGAGATTCCGTCGTCAGTAAAGACGCGTGTCATGCCGCACTTGCGGCCGACGATTCCAACACTCATTTTTGTAACCTCTCAGTGTACGGGGCTTTTACCCGCTATGGCCGCCCATTTCAGAGCGTTACACAACCCCTCGCGGGGGCCAGGCTTACCTGCTTAGCCGAGACTGATTTGCACGTCCACGCCGGCGGCGAGGTCCAGCTTCATCAGGGCATCGACCGTTTTTTCGGTCGGCTCGACGATATCAAGCAGTCGCTTGTGGGTGCGAATTTCATATTGATCCCGCGCGTCCTTGTTGACGTGGGGGGAAATCAGCACTGTGTATTTTTCCTTTCGAGTCGGCATGGGAATGGGGCCACGAATCTGGGCACCGGTCCGTTTGGCCGTCTCCACGATTTCTTGCGTCGAGGCGTCGATCAGCTTGTGATCGAACGCCTTGAGGCGAATCCTAATACGTTGATTCTGCATGGAATCAAGAACTCCGGTAATCTTCGATTTCCCGCTTCTGCCGGAAACCCCTCGAAAAAGGAGGCGAGATTCTAATGGCGCCCCAGAGGAGTGTCAAGCGAAAAGCACTGTGAATCTGCCGATTGCCGGCAACAAAAAGGGCAGATCCATCCGGCCCAGGCAAAAAAGGGCCTCCTGAGAGGCCCTTTCCGCAGCCCGGGGGCACTTACTCGATAATCTTGGCGACG
>DGNJ01000091.1:64747-67054 GCA_002388905.1 Cellvibrionales bacterium UBA4495 | reverse complement strand
TGGAGCCGGAGGTGTAGAGGATAAAGAGCGGATCCTCCGCATCCATTTCCTCGGCCGGACACTCGGGCGACACGGACCGGACCGCCTCCTGGTACCAGATATCACGCCCTTCGTGCCAATCGATGTCACCACCGGTATGGCGTACCACCAGCGTTGTGTGAACATCCGGGCAATGTTTCAGCGCCCTGTCGGTATTGGTCTTGAGCGGAATATCCTTGCCGCCGCGCACCCCTTCGTCGGCGGTGATCACGATCCGGCAATCGGAATCCAGGATACGGTCCTTGAGCGCCTCCGGCGAGAATCCGCCAAAAACCACCGAGTGGATGGCGCCGANNAGGCGAGCATGGCGTAGGCCGCCTCGGGGATCATGGGCATGTAGATGCACACCCGGTCGCCCTTCTTCACACCCCGGTCCCGGAGCACATTGCCCAGTCGGGACACCTCCTCGTGGAGCTGGCGATAGGTGATGGTTTTGTCGTCGGCGGGGTTATCCCCCTCCCAGATAATCGCCGACTGTCCGCCCCGGCTTTCCAGGTGCCGGTCGATGCAGTTGACGGCGACATTGAGTTTGCCACCGGCGAACCATTGGGCCTCGCCCTTGTGCAGATCGTAATCGCAGACCCGGTCCCAGGTCCTGTCCCAGGTGAGGAATTTTTCAGCCTGTTCCGCCCAGAATGACTCCGGCTCTTCCACGGAGCGCCGGTACATGGCGCCATAGGCATCGGCGTCGATATGGGCGGACTTCCGCCAGGCTTCCGTCACCTCGTGAATGGGAAATTCGGTCGTCATTTGCGTCCCCCGGTCTTTGTCTGGTCTCTCCAAAGGTTACTGCAAGACCGGGGGAACCGCAAAACAAACAGGCTGGGCCCCGGAACGAACGGGGCCTGGGGGAAGACGATCGATTTGGGGTCTTTTAACAGCCCCTAGGAGGCGACCTGGACGGGAATGGTGTTGGCGGTGCGCTCGACGGTATTGTCGGCGTGGAGATAGACCAGGCGGGGCTTGTGCTTGTCGGCTTCGGACTCGTCGTAGTGACCGTAGGTGGCGATAATGACCCGGTCGCCCACCTGAACCTTGCGGGCCGCCGCTCCATTCATGGAGATGGTCCGGGATCCGGGTTCCGCCTTGATGATATAGGTGGTGAAGCGCTCGCCATTATTGACGTTGTAGATGTCGATCTGCTCGAACTCGCGCAGGCCCGCCAGCTCCAGCAGCTCCGAATCAATGGCACAGGAGCCGTCGTACCAGAGTTCGGCCTGGGTCACGGTGCCCATGTGCAGTTTCGCTTTCAACAAATTACTCAGCATCGGCTTCGCCTCTCTTTTCCAGAGTGAGGGTGAGGTTGTCGATCAAACGGGCACTTTCTGTGTACATGGCGCCCAGCACGGTGACCTCACTGTCGTCGAAAGCCGCGGGTTCCAGCGTCCTGCTGTTACAGATGGCCATATAGTCCAACTGGAAACCGGCAGCCTCGATTTGTTCCCTACCCTGTTTCTCCAGCTCCGGGTAATCCCGGTTTCCATGCTGTAGTTGTTCCACGATCCATTGCAGTGTTTTCTGTAACTGATTGGCTCTGGGCCTCTCGGGGGCGGTAATATAGCGATTTCGGGAGCTCATTGCCAGCCCGTCCGATTCCCGGTGGATGGGGGCCGAAACGATTTCCACCGGCATGCACAAATCCTCCGCCATGCGCCGCACCACCGCCAGTTGCTGGTAATCCTTGGCGCCGAACACCGCCTCGTCCGGCTGGACGATATTGAACAACTTGGTCACCACGGTGGTCACGCCCTCGAAATGACCGGGACGGCTTGCCCCGCACAGGACGTCGGTCATGGCCGGACAGACCACTTTGGTCTGGGAGTCCAGGCCGTTGGGGTACATCTCCCGATCCGGGGGGTGGAAGAGATAGTCGCACCGGGCCCCGGCCAGCTTCTCCTGGTCCGCCTCGAAGGTGCGGGGATAACGGTCCCAGTCCTCGTTAAGGCCGAATTGCAGGGCATTGACGAAAATAGAGCAGACCACCACGTCGCAGCGCTCCCGTGCCAGCTCGATCAGCGCCAGATGGCCATCGTGAAGGTTACCCATGGTGGGAACAAAGCCGATGCGCTTACCCGCCCGACGCTCCCCGGCAAGGGCGCCGCGCAGGCCGTCTATGGTATGAAAGGTCTTCATGGGGACAGTAATAGCTCCCTGGGGCCTACGCCTCGTCGGCGAAATAATCGCGGGCGAGGTTCTCGAAGCGGGTGTATTTGCCCAGGAAGGCGAGCTTGCAGGTGCCGATGGGGCCGTTGCGCTGCTTGCCGATGA
>DGNJ01000091.1:61878-64687 GCA_002388905.1 Cellvibrionales bacterium UBA4495 | reverse complement strand
TCGATGGCGCCGGATTCCCGCAGGTCGGAGTTCACCGGCCGCTTGTTGGGGCGCTGCTCAACATTCCGGCTCAACTGGGAGAGGGCGATGACCGGGCACTCGAACTCACGGGCGATGCTGGTCTTGAGTTCCCGGGATATCTGGGAAATCTCCTGGGTCCGCCCCTCCCCGGGAAGACTCGCGCTCATCAACTGCAGGTAATCCACCATGATAAGACCGGGTCGGCTCAGGGCATCGAGTTGCTCGGGGCCCAGTTCGGGGTTTTCGTGGCGCAATTGCTCGCGTCGTTCCCGGATGAGCTGGCGGATACGGTTGCGCATCTCCAGGGGCGTAATGCCGGGGGTGTCGTCGATAAACAGGGGACGGTCCTTGAGGCGCTGGGCGGCGCTGGAGAGCCGTGGCCAGTCGTCCTCGGTGAGGGCGCCGGTGCGTATATGGGTCTGGTCGATCTTGCCCAGCGACGAGAGCATTCGCATGATCAACTGGTTGGCGGGCATCTCCAGACTGAACACCAGCACCGGGAGGTCCTGGTGCAGGACAGCGTTCTCCACCAGGTTCATGGCAAAGGAGGTCTTGCCCATGGAGGGACGACCGGCGACGATGACCATGTCGGCCTTCTGCCAACCGGAGGTCATCTGGTCCAGATCGGCGAAACCCGTGCTGAGGCCGGTGATGTCCGAATCGGTGTTGAAAAGCTCGTCGATGCGATTGACCGCCTCCAGGAGCAGGTCATTGACCCCCTGGAACCCGCCCTTCTTGGGACGGTTCTCCATGATCTCGGTGAGCTTGCGTTCGGCTTCGGCAAGCAGTTTGCCGCTGTCCCAGCCCAGGGGCGTGAACCCCTTCTGGGCAATCTCGCTGGTGGCGGCGATCAGCTGCCGGACAATGGACCGCTCCAGGACGATCTGGGCATAGGCCTGGATATTGGCGGCACTGGGCGTATTGGTGGCCAGCTCGACGAGATAGGCCTCGCCACCGACTTCCTCGCGGTCGCCGATTTCCTTGAGGGTCTCGGAAAGCGTGATGACATCGAAAGGCTTGCCCTCCGACGCCAGCTTGTGCATGGTCTGGAAAATCAGCCGGTGATCGTGGCTGTAGAAATCACCTTCATCGATGATGCTCGCGACACCGTCGAACGACTCGTTGGCGAGCATGAGCCCGCCGAGCACGGCCTGCTCCGCCTCCAGTGAATGGGGAAGCTGCTGGCCGGCATTGAGGCGCGACAATTCGGTCATGGCGCTCACCGTCTCAGGGCGTCAATGGCCCGGAGATTGACCCGGGCCGTGACAATCGGGATGGCAAAGGCCGATGTTACTCGGCGACAACAACCACTTTGACAGTCCGCATTACGTCGGCATGCAGCTGGATATCCACCTCGTACTCGCCGATTTCGCGAATCGCGCCCTCGGGCAGCTTGATTTCGCTCTTCTCCACCTCGACACCACCGGCGGTAAGGGCGTCGGCGATATCGCGAGTGCCCACGGAGCCGAACAGTTTGCCCTCTTCGCCGGCATTGGCGGCAATCTGGACACTACCCACTTCCTCGAGTTTGGTTGCCCGTGCCTCGGCTTCGGCGACGCGCTCGGCGGCGGCTTTTTCCAGCTCTGCACGGCGCGCTTCGAACTCCTTGACATTACCCGGCGTGGCGAAGATGGCCTTGCCCTGGGGAATCAGAAAATTGCGGCCAAAACCGGATTTCACGTTGACCTGGTCGCCGATATCACCCAGCTTACCGACTTTTTCCAGCAGAATAACTTCCATTGCCAATACCTCTTGTTTGTCAGCCTAGCGTCTCCCGCGAGCCGCGAGGCGTGTACGAAAATCAAAAAAACTGTCGAGAAACCCCAGCCCGATCAGCGCCATGCTCAACGGAACCAGGAGAAACACCAGCCCGACATACAAAACCACCAGCCAGTGAGTGCCCAGCTGCAGGATCTGCACGGTGCCGTGCACCACCCCCAGGCCGGCCAGCAGGATAGGTACACCCAACAGGCCACCCCAGGTCAAATAATCGCCGGGCGCCAGATTACAGCCAATCATGCCCGCCATCAGCACGCCGGCGACGGCCCTGTCCAGCCGCAGCCGGTGAAACTCCTGCCGGAAGCCGCCCGGGTTATAGAGCAGCGCCTGCCACCAGCGGGCCAGCAGCAGGCTTGCGGTGACATTCACCACGGTCAGGAGCGCCAGAAAGCCCAGGACATAGGTGCCGCTGACCTGTTCGAGACCCAGCCCCATGGCCGCGACAGCCATCAGGACTGAAAACGCCGGCACCGAATCGCCAACCGATTCCGCTCGCAGGCTGTTGAGCACCTGCTGAAGCTCTGTCAGCAATGCATCCAGGGATGCGGGCATGGCCAGGCCCAGGGCAATGGTCGCCATGCTGGCCACCGCCAGCATGGCTAGCAGGGCGTACTGCCATGAGATACTGACCTTGAGCACCTGCGCCGCGGCCAACACCGTCACCAGCCCGATGATCGAACTGATCGCAACCACCGGGCTGGCGTCGCCGAGGGCCATGATCAGCACCACCGGCAGGGCCGCCCACAGCAGCACCAGGGCGGCGTCCGCCAGGTTCCTGCGCAAAACCACCAGGGCCACCGCAGCGGGGCTGATCAGGGGTACCAGGTTGCCCAGCAGGGCCACCACGGACGCCTGCAGGCGCCCACGCATAATGAATTCAGCCAACCAGCGCATGGGCGTCCCTTTCCGGCGTTTCGCCGGCTCCCTACTTATGGCTGTCCGAGTAAGGCAGCAGCGCCAGATAGCGTGCGCGCTTGATGGCGGTGGCCAGTTGCCGCTGGTAACGGGC
>DGNJ01000091.1:51983-61873 GCA_002388905.1 Cellvibrionales bacterium UBA4495 | reverse complement strand
TAATGCGGCTGGGCACGATCTTCCCGGTTTCGGAAACAAAGCCCTTCAGTGTCTCCAGGTCCTTGTAATCGATCTCGGGCGCCCCTTCCACGGAGAAGCGGCAAAACTTACGACGTCGGTTGAAGCGTGCCATGGCTTATTTCTCCTCCGCTTGTTCGGTTTTCTCTTCGCTGTCGCTGGACTGCTCACCCTCGTCCTGCCTGGATTCGGACTGGGCGGCCTTGGCGGCGCGCTCGGCTTCGCGGCGCTCCCGGTTTTCCTTTTCCTGCTTGTCGGCGCGCTCGCTCTTCATGATCTCGGTCTCTTCGGTCTTGGCCTCGTCGCGCTTGACCATAAGGTTGCGAAGGACGGCGTCGTTGTAGCGGAAGTTGGAAGAGAGCTCGTCGAGCACGTCCTTGCCGCACTCGATATTCATGAGAACATAGTGAGCCTTGTGAATCTTCTGGATGGGATAGGCGAGTTGCCGACGGCCCCAGTCCTCCAGGCGGTGGACCTTGCCGTTGCCGGACTCGACGATCCTGGAGTAGCGATCGATCATACCCGGCACTTGGTCACTCTGGTCCGGGTGGACCATGAATACGATTTCATAATGGCGCATTGTTGCTCCTTACGGGTTAAAGCCACCCGACCCATTCGGTGTGGCAAGGAGAACCCGGATCAAGTCCGGGTTTAGGGGCGCGCAATTCTAGGGCATCGACGCCAGTGGCGCAAGCGGCACTAGCTGTCCGGCGAGTCCGTACCGCCCTTGCCGCCGCCCGCAACACCCGGCATCAGAGCGTTGATAAGGTCGATGGGCAGGGGAAAGACAATGGTGGAGTTCTTCTCTCCGGCGATTTCCATGAGGGTCTGCATATAGCGCAACTGCATGGCGCCCGGCCCGCGGGCCAGGACGTTGGCGGCCTCGCGCAGTTTCTCGGCGGCCTGCATCTCGCCCTCGGCGTGAATCACCTTGGCGCGTCTTTCCCGCTCGGCCTCGGCCTGCTTGGCAATGGCCCGGATCATATTCTCGTTGAGGTCCACGTGCTTGAGCTCGACATTGCTGACCTTGATGCCCCAGGCATCGGTCTGCTCGTCGAGGATTTTCTGGATATCGGCATTGAGTTTGTCCCGCTCCGCCAGCATCTCGTCGAGTTCATGCTGGCCGAGCACCGAGCGCAGGGTGGTCTGGGCCAGCTGGCCCGTGGCCTCGTGGTAATTCTCGACATTGATGATGGCGTCCTGGGAATCCACCACCCGGTAGTAGAGCACGGCATTGACCTTGACCGAGACGTTATCCCGGGAAATCACGTCCTGGGAGGGCACGTCCAGGACAATGATTCGCAGGTCCACCTTCACCATTTGCTGGATGAAGGGCACGACAATGATCAGCCCCGGCCCTTTTACCTTGTAAAAGCGACCCAACATGAAAATCACCCCGCGCTCGTACTCCCGCAGGATACGGAACGTGCTGGCCAGCAGGGCGACGACAAATAGCAGCAATATAACAGTGAAATAACTGGTCACGATGGAGCCCCTCCTTCTTCTACTGACTGGGGTTCGACATGGAGCGTCAACCCCTCAACGCGGTTCACCCGCACTTTCTGCCCCTCGGCCACCGGGGTGTCACTCCTGGCCCGCCAGAGTTCGCCGTGAATACGGACATAGCCCTCGCGCTCGAAACCATCCAGGGCGAAGGCCTCGGCCCCCAGCCACGATTCGTCGCCCATCACCACTTTCCGCCCGCGCGCCCGGATAGCCATGCCCAGCACCAGAATCACCAGGCCGGCGGTGACTACCGCCGTCGCCAGAATCAGGGGCAGGGCGATCTGGAAGCCGGGCACATCGGTATCCATCAGCATGATTGAGCCTAGAACAAAGGCGGCGGTGCCGCCAATGCCCAGCACCCCGAAGCTGGGCGCCATGGCCTCGGCCACCATCAGGGCGATACCCAGGAGCATCAGGATCAGGCCCGTGTAGCTGACGGGCATGACCTGAAAGGCGTAGAGGGCCAGCAGCAGGGAAATGGCACCGGTGACGCCGGGAAACACGGCACCCGGGTTGTAGAACTCCAACAGCAGACCGTAGACGCCCACCAGCATGAGGATATAGGCGACGTTGGGATCGGTAATGGTGGACAGGAAACGGTAGCGCCAGTCCGGCTCCACGGGTCGCAGGGTGAGGTCGGCGGTATTCAGGGTTCGGGCCTGGCCGGCAATGGTCACCGTGCGGCCGTCCAGCTTTTCCAGCAGGTCGCCGGGGTTATCGGCGATCAGGTCGATGGCATTGTTCTCCAGGGCTTCGGAGGCGGTGAGGGTGGCGGCATCGCGCACGGCTCGCTCGGCCCAGTCCTGGTTACGGCCGCGCAGTTGCGCCAGGGAGCGGATATAGGCGACGGCATCGTTGACCGCCTTGCGGGTATGGGCGTCGCCTGCCGGCGCACCGGATTCCTCACTCTCCTCAGCCTTTTTATCCGGCGCCTCTTCCTTGCCCTGACCACTGTCTTCTTCGCCGCCCAGCCCCCCCGGCATGGACGGACCGCCCCCGCCGATGGAAACCGGCGTGGCGGCACCGATGGTGGTGGCATCGGCCATGGCCGCCACATGGCAGGCGTAGAGGATATAGGTACCGGCGCTGGCCGCCCGGGCACCGCTGGGCCCCACCAGGCAGGCGACCGGCACCGGGCTGTCGAGAATGGCGCGTATCATGGTGCGCATGGAAGTATCCAGGCCGCCGGGAGTATCCATGCGCAGGACCACCAGCGGTGCTCCGGCGTCGGCGGCGTCGTCGAGGCTGCGGCTGAAGTAATCGGCGGTGGCGGGACCGATGGCGCCGTCGATGGTCAGTAACCACGCCTCCCGGTCGGCAGCGCCGATCGTCGCGGCCGCCAGGAAAAAACCCGCCGCCAGAACGGCAAGCGATACTGGTGCGGTGTGGCGCGGCTTTCCTTTGCGCATGGTGCGAGGCTCCCGGAAGATTCCCCTGTCGAGCCATTCTGCATTGCCCCGGGTCTTTTGTAAAACCACCACGGGCCTTTTAACAGGTCCTCTCAGTCCATCACCCCGGCGCCAGAGCCGACAGTGCGATGGTTGAGGCCACGATAGGCGATATAGACGGCAATGGCGGTAATCAGCGCGGCCACATTGAAGGTCAGGTCGGGATTCAGCGTCCAGATCGCACCGCCCAGCAGCGAGCCGACAGCGCCGCCCAGACCAAAGCTGAACGCGGTATAAATGGCCTGGCCCTGGATCCGGTTTTCCGGCGGGAAAAAGCGGCGGATATACTCCATGGACACGGCATGGCAGGCGCCGAAACTGAAGGCGTGCAGGGCCTGGGCGGCAAACAGGATCACGGGGTCGGCGGTGAAGTAGCTGATCAGTAGCCAGCGCACCACGGTGAGCGACAGGCTGAGCATCATTATCCACCACAGGGACCGATTGGTCATCAGCCGGTGCATCACCAGGAACAGCACTATCTCCGCCACCACTCCCAGGGCCCAGTAGGTGCCGATGGCCACCCGTCCGTAGCCGGCCGCCTCCATCTGCAGGGAGAAAAAGGCATAGTAGATGCCGTGGGCGACCTGAAGCAGGCAGGAAATCGCCAGGAACGCGAGCACCGGTTTCTGGCGGAGGATCCGGCCGAACGTGCCGGAGCGCGGCGTCGGTCGGCGAAAATCGGGTGCCGGCACCATCAGTGACGATAGCCAGATCATGGCCAGCACCACAAGACCGGCGATGCGGAAATCCTCGATACGCGCCTCGAACCAGACACCCCCCACCATGACCGCGATAATAAAGCCAACCGAGCCCCAGAGACGGATACGACTGTAGCGCTCGGGCTCCCTGTGGAGGTAATCCAGTGTCAGGGCCTCGAACTGGGGCATGACCGCGTTCCAGAAAAAACTGTAGCCGGCCATTACCAGGGCCATCAGGGCGAAGCTGTCGCCGGCGAAGATGCCCGCAAAACAAAGGCAGGCGAAGGCGGCGCCCAACCGGATGGTGCCCAGACGTTGACCGGTGGCATCGGCCAGGGCTCCCCAGAGGTTGGGGGAAACGATGCGCGTCCCCATCTGGATGGCCAGCAACAGGCCGATTTCCCCGGGCGTGAAGTGCTTGTGGGACAGGAAAATCGGCCAGAACGGGTGCAGGATGCCCAGCAGGCCGTAATACCAGAAGTAAAAGGCGGACAGGCGCTTGTGAGGAATACTGTTCAAAACGGCTTATGGAATCCCGCTGTTGCGACTGGAAAGGCGCCGGCGGTGCCGGCACGGCAATGACCTGGCATGGAAAGTCGTTCTATTTGAAGACGACGGTTCGGTTGCCGTTGAGCATGACCCGCCGGGTGCAGTGCCAGTTCACGGCCCTGGCCAGGACGATATTCTAGATTAGTTCAGACCAAATCTGACACTTCTTATTGAAAAAGAGAGGGTTACCGGTTTTGATTGAAGGTGACTAAACCTGAAATCAACCGAAACCAAGAGGTAACCCTCATGCTTCATACTAACGACAAAATTGTTAAACACAAAGTGGGCCTGCTCAATCTGGCAGATGAGCTGGGCAATATCGCCAAAGCCTGCAAAATGATGGGTGTGTCGAGAGACACGTTTTATCGCTACAAGGAGGCTGCAAGTGACGGCGGGGTCGAAGCCCTTTTGGATCGCAACCGCCGGGTGCCCAATCACAAGAATCGCGTTGATCCATCGATCGAGCAGGCGGTGATTGACTATGCCATTGAAGAGCCTGCCCATGGCCAGGTGCGGGTCTCCAATGAGCTGCGCAAGCGCGGCGTCTTTGTCTCTCCGAGCGGAGTCCGGTCAATCTGGCTGCGCAATGACCTGGCAAACTTCAAGCTTCGCCTGAAGGCCCTGGAGGCGAAGGTGGCAGCCGAAGGGTTGATTCTCACCGAGGCCCAGGTCCAGGCGCTGGAGCGCAAGAAGCTGGATGATGAAGTCTGTGGCGAGATTGAAACGGCACATCCCGGTTATCTGGGATCCCAGGACACCTTCTATGTCGGCACGTTCAAAGGGGTTGGCCGAGTTTACCAGCAGACCTACGTGGATACCTACGCCAAGGTGGCGCACTGCAAGCTCTACACGACCAAAACGCCCATTACGGCGGCCGATCTACTCAACGACCGGGTTCTGCCGTTTTATGCGGCTGAGGAGTTGCCTGTGCTGCGCATCCTGACGGACCGCGGCACGGAGTACTGTGGCAAGGCTGACAGCCATGATTACCAGCTCTATCTGGCGATCAACGACATCGAACACACGCGGACCAAGGCGCGACATCCGCAAACCAACGGTATCTGCGAGCGCTTCCATAAGACCATCCTGCAGGAGTTTTATCAGCCGTCTCTGCGCAAGAAGATTTACCAGTCGCTGGAGGAGTTGCAAACCGATCTGGATGAGTGGCTAAATTACTACAACTGCGAACGAACCCATCAAGGCAAAATGTGCTGCGGCAGGACGCCGATGGAGGCCTTGCTTGATGGCAAACGAATCTGGCAGGAAAAGTTCGTGAACTGAACCTGACCTGACAGACGCCTTCGTCGAAGCCGGTAACTGCCAGATCAAGTCTGAATTACTACATATTCTCGATATCGCGGCCGGTGCGAACCAGATCCTCTGGTCACTTTCGCCCCTTCATTGGAAAATCGTTGAGAAATAGCCCTGCCAAGACCTCGCCCAGCACCAGTCACAACTGCAATTTTCCCTTCTAGGATTCCCACAACAATTTCCTGTATAGCTGAGGAAGGCCTGAATAACTCACGAATTCAGTCGCCCCTTAAGGCGAACGACAAATAATATCGAAACTTCTACACGCCAAGTCTCGCACATAACTACTGGCGATCAATCAATTTCGCTTTCGTGCAGGGCAAAAACTTCCTTGGCGACGATGCTACCGGATACGCTTTCGTCAAGTGCAGAAATTGGCGAACTGGTGGCTTCCCCGAGGGCTTTTAACGTACTGCCCAGGTCATCAGTCTCAACTTCGAAAATACAAATATATTTCCACGCCGGCGCGCCGGGAGCATGGACCACCTTGGTCTTGAAACGCCGAGCGCTGATTATTCCAGGAACACTCAAAATCTCGGGAATATGCGTCTCGTTATACCACTCGTTGTACTCGTGTTCCTGATCATCAACGGGGCTGGTCAATCCTAAAAAAACATGCCTGGCCATTCTTGATCTCCTTACATTGGACATTCAAATTCAAAAACCAACAGAACAACGTCAAAGCAATTAACCATGCTTCGCAACAATCCCAGCACGGCCACCTCCTTCACTGCCTGCCCATGGGCGCCCACAGAGCAATGAACTCTTCGGCAATGATCCCGGGAATACCCATGCCCTCATCGAAAGCAGCTTTGCTTGAACCGGCCTTGAAGGCGACGGCAAATCCCTCAATGGTTTTGAAGCTGCATTTCCATTGCCGACATGCGCTTTTTTCCAGCGAGCTTCATGGGAAAAATAATCAACTCGGGCCGCCGATATCCACCATCTCCAATAAATTCAAGTCATTCTCGATTGGTAACGAGACTTCGCGACAGCTGGAATGGCACCAGGTAGCGCTCGTGAAAAGGTCCTTCACAGTCAAACGCAAAATCGTTCCCGAATATCCAAACTTCAAAAGACCGCCAGCGTAGACGTTAAAACCGGTGGCGCTTCCCCGTCGAGACCAACATTCAGGCCGCGTTTGTGCGCAATACGCTGGCTCGAGGGGATTGCGGCTGAAAAGGTGGAGGATATCCGTCAACAACAATTCCTGATGCTGTTGTTCGTGATTTATCCCCATCTGAATCAGGCCCGACAGTTGCGGGCTTGGCGCCAACGTCATCAACGCACCGAGAGCTGAATCGACATGGTGTCGATAGTGCAATACCTGCTCGAGCGTCGGACGCGTAAGCATGCCTCTCTCACTTCGCTCGTGACGCGACCCCGGTCGTTCGTAATAGCTATTGAAAAGGGAGTTATAGCTTGGATCAAACACCTGATATCCGGGTAAATTCGGCACCAGGATGAGCGTTTCGAAAAACCAGGTCGTATGCGCCAGATACCATTTGGCCGGACTTGCATTCGGCATCGACTGTACCGTGGCATCCGCATCGGAGAGGTTATGGACAAGTTGTTCCGTTTGCTTGCGCACCGCCAATAATCGCAGCGTCAAACGCTCAGTCGCACTGCGCTCATCGCCATTATCCACGCCACCGCTATTGGCCACGCCGGTCCGTCCACAACCATTGGTCAATGGCTCTGAAATTCTGCTGCCACCGCAACCCCGATCATTCATCGTCGAAATCTACATCAACTGATTCGCAGGAACATTGATCGAATCCGGCGAACGCTCGAACTTGCGGATCATTGCCGTTACCGTGTACGACGCCAGCAGCGTTCCATTCTGCGCAAACACATTGCCACAGCCTTGAGCCAGACCCCGCCCTGCATACACCGAAGGATTTGAATACAGAATCCAGTCGGACACATCCGCGTCGGCGTGGTAGGCGATGGCGATTGACATGACCGCGGTCGACAAGGTCACATGGGCATCATTTTCTTTCACTCCTGCATGGGGCAACATCGATGCACCGATCGTGAAGTGGCCGACGCATTGGGTGAGAAGTGCTTGGTGCAATAACTGCGATTCAGGTTTGTCGCGGCAGCGCATCCAGCAATGCAGTTCCGGCGGCCCGATCCGGTCCTCGAATGGCGTGTAATCGCCATTCACAAAACGCACATCCCGGCCGGTCATGCCGTAGTCGAAATCCGGGCATTGGTCGGGCCCGGGCACCTTGGGCATCGCCACCTGATGCTTGACAAAATCACCCGAACTCGAGTCCATCAGGACCAACGCCGGGCAGCGCAGCTTGCCCTCCTGCTCGGCCTGAACTGAGACCGACGCAAAGGTTTGACCTGACTGCAGGATTTGGGTGTGAAAGTCCAGCGGCAGATCGAAGCGTGCGACCCGGGTAAAGAGTGCGTGCGCCGAAACCGCCCGTTTGTCGGGAACCGCCTTGGACGCCGCAACGATAGCCTGCGCCAGCATCTGGCTGCCTTCGACCACATTGCGCGGCGCTTGAAGATGCGTCGGCGCCGTAAAGACACCGGGGGCTGTCGACTGCAGATCCATGATGCGAATCAAATCACACAGATCGCCCCAGCTGCTGTTGTAGGTATTATCGTCCATGACCGTCATCACACCTTTGCATTTTTCGGGATCGGAAAAATCGCGGCGCCGATGGAAACGGTGACCTGGTCTGCGTAGAAACCGAGATAGCCGGCGATTTGGCTAACTTCCGGATAAGGATTTTCGTAGCTCCAGGCAACCGGAACAGTGTGGTCGCCCTGCGCAAGGGCCCAATAAGAAGCGACACCTTTGAACGGACAATGGCTGACCTTGTCGATCTTCACGAGCTTGGTCATCTCCACAGCATTCTGCGGAAAATAGAACACGATCCCGTGATTCTGTTCATCCACCAAAAGGGTGCGTTCGCTGTGGGCCAGGCGGACGCCTTCTGCGGTGGTGACGGTAACAGGGTTGCGGCGGCGCTTAATGTCGACCCGATAGTCATAGCGGTCGTCGTAGCCGGAAGCCCAGTTAGGATCAATCTTGTCTGTTGCCATTGCCTACTCCTTCGCAGATGAATGGTGCACACCGGCCGCCGTTTGCAGAGCCTATTCAATGCCGGAATCCTTCAATCCTCGCTTCCGCGAGACGAGAAATGGATATTGAGAATTCGCTTCAGGCATGAGCCTCGAAAATGCCAGTACCGAGCAACCCAGAACTTCCTTGAGCTTTTACTATGGGACAAATCTGCTTTCGGGAATTCTTGGGCCTGCAAGGCAGGGTAGCAACATATTCAAATAACTGTCAATATGTCAGTTAATGACTTTGTTTCGGCGCCGCGCGACTCTTTCGGTATTGATCGCAAAACCCACGAAGCCTGTTCACGACGGCACAAGCAGACACCTCATCGACAATTTTCGCGGGAGATTACACCTATCGGTGGGATGACGGGTCGCACAGCCCTCAAGCTCGGCAATCCCGCTCCGTTCAAGGTGATTGCCAGATCAGGCCAAGATTTCTACAACCCATGACAAGGGCAGCCACCCGGAGGTCTACGTTTCTTCGCCGATCCAGCGGCAATGCCAAGGCACGGCGGCTGCGGGAGAATCTGCGCCACGCCCGATGACTCAGCCCTCCGCAAAAATCCCCGCCCCAATCCCCCGCACCCGTTCGCGGTGGCCCTCCGCCTCAATCCAGGCGTAACTGTCGGTATCGAGGGTGTTGGCTTTGTTCTGCAGCACCCGGCGGTGCACCAGACTGCGGAAGAAAATGAAAATATAGGCCGCCTGCAGCTGATCCACGGCGTCCGGCTCCAGCAGGCCGTGGCGCGGATGGCGTCGAGCATGCGCATATTATCGGTGTATTCCACCAGGGCCGGGTGGCGGCAGGCGTGGGCGAGGGGCAGGTACTGGACGATGAACTCGATGTCGACGATCCCGCCGGCGTCGTGCTTGATGTTGAACTGCCCGGCGCCGCCCTTGCTGCCCAGGTGGGCACGCATTTTCTCGCGCATTTCCAACACCTCCCCCGCAACGCCGCCGGCTCCCGCGCGGCACAGCACCTGCCGGCGAATGGCATCGAACCTGTCGGCCATGGCCCGGTCGCCGGCCACCGAGCGGGCCCGGGCCAGGGCCTGGTGCTCCCAGGTCCAGGCATTGTCGCGCTGGTATTTTTCGAAGGCGCCGATGGCGGTCACCAGCATCTCGGAGTTGCCGTTGGGGCGCAGCCGCATGTCCACCTCGTAGAGCGCGCCGGACACCGTCTGGGTGGTGAGGATATGGATCATGCGCTGCCCGAGTTGCATGAAGAACGGCTTATGGAATCCCGCGGTTGCGACTGGAAAGGCGCCGG
>DGNJ01000091.1:0-51954 GCA_002388905.1 Cellvibrionales bacterium UBA4495 | reverse complement strand
ACGACGGTTCGGTTGCCGTTGAGCATGACCCGCCGGGTGCAGTGCCAGTTCACGGCCCTGGCCAGGACGATATTCTCGATATCGCGGCCGGTGCGAACCAGATCCTCTGGCGAATGATAGTGCTCCACCCGCTGGGTGTCCTGTTCAATGATGGGGCCGTCATCCAGGTCCTCGGTCACATAGTGGGCGGTGGCGCCTATCACCTTGACCCCGCGCTCGTAGGCCTGGTGGTAAGGCCTCGCGCCCTTGAAACCGGGCAGGAAGGAATGGTGTATATTGATGGCCCTGCCCCTTAACACCTTGCACAACCCCGGCGACAGGATCTGCATATAGCGGGCCAGCACCAACAGCTCCACGTTCTGTTCTTCGATCAGGTGCAGGACCGCCGCCTCCTGCTCCGCCTTGGTGTCCGGCGTCACCGGCAGGTAATGGTAAGGCAGACCGTGCCATTCCACCTTGGCGCGCATGTCCTCGTGATTGGAAACGACGCCGGCGATATCGGCATTCAGTTCCCCGGCCTCCCAGCGGAACAGCAGATCGTTGAGGCAGTGACCGTGTTTGGACACGGCGATCAGCACCCGGGGCGGGCGATGGACGTCGTGAAACTGGTAGGTCATGCCGAATTCGGCGGCAATGGGCGCGAACATATCCTGGATGGTGGCCAGATCGGGCAGCTCCCGCATCACCCCGTTGAAGTCCGTGCGCATAAAATAATGGTCGTTGTAGACATCCACGAACTGCGAGGTATCGACGATGCCGCCGCCCAGGTCATAGATAAAGTTCATCACCGCACGGGCGATACCGATGGTGTCCGGGCAGGACGTATTGAGGACATAGCGCTGGGATTGATGGTGCTGGGTCATTTTTGATTCTGTACTCCTTGAAATAATACCGCGCGAGACAGTACCGCCGTCGGGACGAACAGGGAATAGCCTGGACAATGGTCCTGACCGCAACGCGGACTACACCCTGTTCCGGAATGTCAGGCAAGCAAGCTTAACATTACCCCCGCCGCCACGGCAGAACCAATCACGCCCGCCACATTGGGCCCCATGGCATGCATCAATAAATGATTATGGGGGTTGGCTTCCAGACCCATCTTGCTTGAGACCCGGGCGGCCATGGGCACCGCCGACACGCCGGCGGAACCGATCAGGGGGTTGATGGGGTGCGACGAAAAGCGGTTCAGAAGTTTGGCCATCAGCACACCGCTGGCGGTACCAATGCCAAAGGCGACAACACCCAGCACCAGAATGCCCAGGGTCTCGGGGTTGAGAAACTTGTCGGCGCTCATTTTCGAACCCACCCCCAAACCCAGAAAGATGGTCACGGCGTTTATCAGGGCATTCTGGGTGGTGTCGCTCAAGCGCTCCACCACGCCGCACTCGCGCATCAGGTTGCCGAAACAGAACATACCCAGCAGGGGGGCGGCCGCGGGCACGAAAAAGGCCACCAGCATCAGCAGCACCAGCGGGAAGACGATTTTCTCCCGGCGCGACACGGCGCGCAGCTGCTCCATCCTGCGCCCCCGCTCCTCGGCAGTGGTCAGGGCCCGGATGATGGGTGGCTGTATGATGGGCACCATGGCCATATAGGAATAGGCCGCCACGGCAATGGCGCCGAGCAGTTCCGGCGATAGCCGGCTGGCCACGAAGATCGCGGTGGGGCCGTCGGCACCACCGATAATGCCGATGGCCGCCGCGTCGCGGATGTCGAAATCGAGAATCCCGGCGGCCCCCAAAGCCGCGGCGCCCAGCACCGTGGCGAAAATACCGAACTGGGCGGCCGCCCCCAGAAAGAGGGTGCGCGGGTTGGCCAGCAGGGGACCAAAGTCGGTCATGGCCCCGACCCCCATAAAGATCAGCAGCGGCGCGACACCCGTGGCAATACCCGCCTCGTAGATGTAATAAAGCAGGCCGCCGGGGCTCTCCAGTTCGCCAAGGGCATTGTAAACGGGCGGCAAGTCGAACCCGGCGCCCGGTATATTGATCAGCAGGGTCCCGAAGCCGATGGGCACCAGCAACAATGGCTCAAAACCCTTGCGAATCGCCAGGTAGAGCAACACAAAGCCCACCGCCACCATCACCAGCTGCCCCGGCTGGGTCTGCGCCAGGCCGGAGGCCAGCCAGAGATCGTCCAGTCCTCTCATGGCAACCCCCTCACCGGATTCTGGCCAGCAGATCGCCGGATGCCACTTTCGCGCCCTCGGTCACGGCAACCTCGCTCACGCTACCGCCCCGGGGCGCGCTCACCGCGTTCTCCATCTTCATGGCTTCCAGGAGAAAAAGCTGTTCTCCTTCCGCCACCGCCTGGCCGGGCTTTACCAGCACCTCGAGAATCTGGCCCGCCATGGGCGCGCGGACCGGTTCGCCCCCGCCCTTCTCGGAAGCGGCGGTACGGGACGACGACTCGTCGTCCCGGTGCACGGGGACAATACCCGAAATATCGCCGCCACTGGCCACGGTGACGGTGTATTGCCGTCCCTCCACGGTGACCGTGTAGACCGCCTCGCCGTCATCGGTGGCCGGTGGCCGCGCCATCCGGTCCGGCGGGGGCTCAAAGGCGTCGGCATCACCGCGATGTTTTAAGAAGTAGCGCCCCGCCTTGGGAAAGAGTGCACAGGTGAGCACATCGTCCACTTTATTGCTGTCTTCGGCCAGTTCGACGCCCTCCTGTTTCGCCCAGCTTTCCACTTCTTCAGCGAGGGATCCCATTTCCGGGTCCAGGCGGTCGGCCGGTCGACCGGTGACCGGCTCTTCGCCTTCCAGCGCCTGCTGTTGCAATGGGGCATTGACCGGCGCCGGTGTCGCACCGTACTCGCCTCGCAGCAGGGCCCGGGTTTCCCGGGACAGGTTTTTATAGCGTTCGCCGGCGAGCACGTTGAGCACCGCTTGGGTGCCGACGATCTGGGAAGTCGGGGTCACCAGGGGCACATAGCCCAGATCCTCCCGCACCCTGGGGATTTCCTCCATCACCTGGTCCAGCTTGTCTTCGGCGTTCTGTTCCCGGAGCTGGTTCTCCAGGTTGGTGAGCATGCCGCCGGGCACCTGGGCCACCAGGATGCGGGAGTCGACACCGCGCAGAGAGCCCTCGAACCGGGCGTATTTCTTTCTCACTTCCCGAAAGTAGGCGGCGATTTCCTCGAGCAGGTGGATATCCAGACCGGTATCCCGGCCGGTTCCCTCCAGGATGGCCACTAGACTCTCGGTGGCGGAATGGCCGTAGGTCATCGACATGGATGACACGGCGCTATCGACATTGTCGATGCCGGCTTCGATGCACTTCAGGTAGGTGGCCGTGGACAGGCCCGTGGTCGCATGACACTGCATGTGAATGGGAATGGCCACCGACTCCTTGAGCCCCGCCACCAACTCATAGCCGTCATAGGGGCGCAACAACCCGGCCATATCCTTGATGCAGAGCGAATCGGCACCCATATCTTCCAGGCGCTTGCCCATATCGAGCCAGGTTTCCAGGGTGTGCACGGGGCTGACTGTATAGGCCAGCGTACCCTGGGCATGCCTGCCGGTTTCCCTGACCGCCTCCATGGCCGCCTGCAGGTTGCGCACGTCGTTAAGGGCATCGAAAACCCGGAAGACATCCACCCCATTGTGCGCCGCCCGCTCCACGAAACGCCTGACCACGTCGTCGGCGTAATGGNNAGCAGGTTCTGGCCGCGCAGCAGCATCTGCTGAGGCGTCTTGGGCATGACCTTTTTCAGCGCGCGAATCCGCGCCCAGGGGTCTTCCCCGAGGAAACGGATACAGGCATCGAAGGTGGCACCGCCCCAGGACTCCATGGACCAGAACCCCACATCGTCCAGCTTCCCGGCGATGGGGAGCATATCGTCCAGTCTCAGGCGCGTGGCCAGCAACGACTGATGGGCATCCCGGAACACCAGTTCGGTAATACCCAGTGGCTTGTTGTTCGGCATCCTGTGTCCTTACCCCGGATGGGGATTCCCCGGTGGTCAATGGCGGTTGCGATGCTGATCCAGGGCCATCTGGATCGCTGCTAGAATCTGTGGGTCCACCTCGTCGGTGCCGGACGCGGTGGTCTCGACGGCTTCCCGGCGCGGCTCCGGGAAAAACCGGTTGACCAGGCCGGACATGGCAGCGGTCGCGAGTACCAGCAGCGCCAGGAAGACGATCACCACACCCATCCCGTAAAGCATCAGGCTCAGGCCACCCAGCATCAAATCCGGTGTCACCCCTGCCTCCTGTCGATTGCAATTGGTCACCGCAGTATAGCCCGCCGCCGGCGGCCACGAAAAACCGTCCGCACCGGGAAGCGAATACCGGCGCAGTTGTGCCTGCGCGGTGGGCCGCGGAGTTGCAAAGGAAAATCTGTACAATACAATCCCGCATCCACGCCATCTACCGGAAGACCATGACCATTCGCGCCCTGCTCACCGAACGCCTGCAAACCGCCATGATCGAGGCCGGCATTCCCGGAACCTGCGCACCCCATGTCACCCGCAGCACCCGGGACGGTTTCGGCGATTTCCAGGCCAACGGCGCCATGGCCGCGGCCAAGCAAATGAAGCGCCCGCCCCGGGAACTGGCCCAGACGATTATCGAGAAAGCGGACCTGGCCGGCATTGCCAGCGACGTCGATATCGCGGGACCGGGCTTTATCAACATCCATCTGGCCGACGACTTCCTGGCCGGACGCCTGGCGGAACAGGCGGCCTCCCCGCGAATGGGTGTGGAGACCCCGGCGCATAAACAGACCATCGTGGTGGATTACTCCTCTCCCAACCTGGCCAAGGAAATGCACGTGGGCCACCTGCGCAGCACCATTATCGGCGACGCCGTTGTGCGCATTCTGGAGTTTCTTGGACACAATGTTATCCGCCAGAACCACATGGGCGACTGGGGCACCCAGTTCGGCATGCTCATTGCCGAACTGGAAGATCACCTGGTGGAAGGGGAGCGGCCGGAACTGGCGCTCAACGATCTGGAGACTTTCTATCAGCAGGCCAAACGGCATTTCGACAGCGACCCGGCCTTCGCCGACAAGGCCCGTGAGTACGTGGTCAAGCTGCAGGCCGGCGACCGTCACTGCCTGGAACTGTGGCGGGAATTCATCGATATTTCCATTGCCCACAGCGAGGAAATCTACCGGCTGCTTAATGTCACCCTCAGGCACAGCGATATCCGCGCCGAAAGCGCCTACAACGAAAAGCTGGGCGGGATCGTGGCGGCACTGCAGGAAAAGGGACTGGTGGTGGAAGACCAGGGCGCCCGGGTGGCCTTTCTGGAGGAACTGGCGGACAAGAACGGCAAGCCCAGTCCGGTGATCGTGCAAAAATCCGGCGGCGGCTATCTCTATGCCACCACCGATCTGGCCGCCCTGCACTATCGCTGCCGGGAGTTGGGCGCCGAACGCATCCTCTACTTTATCGACGCCCGCCAGGCCCTGCATATGAAGCAGGTTTTCACCCTGGCCCGCAAGGCCGGTTTCGTCCCGGCGCATGTCAGCCTGGAACACCACGCCTTTGGCACCATGATGGGTGCCGACGGCAGACCCTTCAAGACCCGCAGCGGCGGCACCGTCAAACTGGCCGACCTGCTTCGGGAAGCCGTCGACCGGGCCGCGACCCTGATCGCCGACAAAGACCCGGACCTGCCCGACGAAGAGCGCGGCCGGGTGGCCCGCAAGGTGGGTATCGGGGCGGTTAAATACGCCGATCTCAGCAAGACCCGTACCCAGGACTATGTCTTCGACTGGGACGCCATGCTCAGCTTCGAGGGCAATACCGCGCCCTACCTGCAATACGCCTACACCCGCATCCGCAGCATCTTTCGCAAGGCCGGCCGGGAACCCGGCGCCACAGGAGCGGACATCCGGGTCGCCGACCCCCGGGAAAAGCAGCTCGCCCTGAAACTGCTCCAGTTCGGCGAGGTCCTCCACCAGGTGGCGGAGGACGCCTGCCCCCATACCCTGTGCGGCTACCTCTACGACCTGGCCAGTGCCTTTATGGCCTTCTACGAGCACTGCCCGATTCTCAAGGAAGGTACGCCCGCCCCCCTGCGGGAAAGCCGACTGGAAATGGCGGAACTGACATCCCGCACCATGGCCAAGGGCCTGGAACTGCTGGGCATCGAAGTCATGGAAAGGATGTAAACCAGGCGTGGGGAGTAACGCGTGAGGGAAACGGATACCGGAGACGGACATCCGAGTGCGGGGTCGGAATCGACAGCAATCCGTGACCCTCAGGAGATTCTGCACTCAGTCTTCGGCTACAGCACCTTCCGGCCACCCCAGGGGGAGGTGATCGATACCCTGATGGCGGGAGAGGATGCCCTGGTGCTGATGCCCACCGGCGGCGGCAAGTCCCTGTGCTACCAGGTACCCGCCCTGGCACTGCCCGGCACGGCGGTCGTGGTGTCGCCCCTTATCGCCCTGATGCAGGACCAGGTGGCCGCCCTCCGGGAGGCGGGTGTTGCCGCCGCCTTTCTCAATTCAAGCCAGAATCCGGGAGAGTCCCGGGCCATTGGCCGGCAACTGCTGGCGGGCGAACTGGATCTGCTCTATATGGCACCGGAGCGACTGCTGATGGACGGCATGCTCGACAGGCTGGCGCAGATTCAGGTAAGCCTGTTTGCCATCGACGAAGCCCATTGCGTGTCCCAGTGGGGCCACGACTTCCGGCCCGAGTATATCCGCCTGGAAATCCTCCACCGCCGCTTTCCCCACGTGCCCCGTATCGCCCTGACCGCCACTGCCGACGAAACCACCCGGCAGGAGATCCGCCGACGTCTCGGGCTCGATCAGGCTCGGTGTTTTATCAGCAGCTTCGACCGTCCCAATATCCGCTACCGCATCGACCAGAGCGGCAGTAACAGCCGCGAGCGCCTGCTCCGCTTTATCCGGGATGAGCACCCCGGCGAATCCGGTATCGTCTACTGCCTGTCACGCAAAAAAGTGGATGCAATGGCCGACTGGCTCGCGGGCAGGGGGCTGACCGCCCTGCCCTACCATGCCGGCCTTACCGGCGAACAGCGCCAGGCGCACCAGGAGCGCTTCCTCAACGAGGAGGGTGTCATCGTGGTGGCCACCATCGCCTTCGGCATGGGCATCGACAAGCCCAATGTCCGCTTCGTCGCCCACCTGAACCTGCCCAAGAGCATCGAGGCCTATTACCAGGAAACCGGCCGCGCCGGCCGCGACGGCCTGCCCGCCGACGCCTGGATGCTGTACGGCCTGCAGGACGTGATTACCCTGCGCCAGATGATGGAGAATTCCGAGGCGGAGGAGCAGTACAAGCGCATCGAGCGCCACAAGCTGGATGCCATGCTGGGCCTGTGCGAGATGACCGACTGCCGACGCCAGGCCCTGCTCGGCTACTTCGGCGAGAAACTGACCGAGCCCTGCGGCAACTGCGACAACTGTCTGACCCCGCCGCAGACCTGGGACGCAACGACCCCCGCCCGCAAGGCCCTGTCGTGCGTCCACCGGACCGGCCAGCGCTTCGGGGTTAACTACCTGGTCGATGTGTTGAGTGGCAAGGACGATGATCGTATCAAGCGCTTCGGCCACGACCGCGTCAGCACCTTCGGCATCGGCAGGGAACTCAACGGCAGCCAGTGGCGCGGTCTCTTTCGCCAGCTGATCGCCCGGGGGCTGCTGGCAGTCGACACCAATGGCCACGGCGGCCTGCACCTGGTGGAACGCTCCCGACCGGTGCTCCAGGGCCGGGAAAAACTCTGGCTGCGAAAGGAGTCCCCGGCAGCGACCAGGACCCGGAAATCCCCGCGTTTCGCGGGAACGGTTTCCGGGAAGGATGCAGTTCTCTGGGAGGCCCTGCGCGAACTCAGGCGGCAGTTATCGGAAAGACAGGGCATACCGCCCTATACGGTTTTCCACGACGCCACCCTCATGGAGATGATGGAAAAGCGGCCTCAAACCCTCGGCGAAATGGGGGACATTTCCGGAGTTGGCAGCCACAAACTGGAAAAGTACGGGGACGTTTTTTTATCGCTCCTGGCCAGGCATAACGAGAGCTTCAACCAATAGGTGAAGCCTTAGAGCGTGTACATGGGTAATAAAGCTAAACGCAAACTTCCTAGCTTCATATACGATTGCCACAACATCAGCAAACCAATCTGACGAATCATTTGGGTGTTCATCCTATTTGCGGGGATACTCGGGTGCCGGTGCGGCAGGCATGTCAATTTTTTTAACACCCAGGCAAGCCAATATGGCTTTGCGATAGTACTCCCCTGAAATCACTGATCTTTTTTTGCCGGCATGGCTTTTGCACTTTTCGCCATGATTCGACGATAGAGGAGTTAGTAATGAAAAAATCCGTATTCCTGGCGCCCTTTTTGGTTTTATCTTCCGTTTTTGCCTATTCCGCGCCCGTCACCTATAACGGCATCACTTTTCCCGCCGGCGACGTATCTTTCGCCGATTCGCTTATCGACCTGACATTAGGGTCGCCAGCTCCAACTGATCCAGATTTCCTGGATGGGACATCGGCTTTAGGCCCACCTGATTACGATGGGACAGGCGCTGTCTCTCTCGGGGTCGGAGGGAACATTACCGTCGAGTTCACCGACAATTCGTTAACAGGCAGCAATTCAGACGACGATGATCTGCACATATTCGAAATCGGTCCTGACGTTGAAGATACCGACGTATGGATAAGCATGAATGGAATTGATTTCATCAGCGTGGGTTCGGTAGGTGGCTCTGTATCCAGCATTGACATCGACCCCTATTTGTCTGCCCTGAGTCTAGATCCATTTTCTCAATTCTCCTTTGTAAGGCTCCAGGACGTTGCCTCGGAAGGAAATACTTCCGGCCCTACAGTAGGCGCGGATATCGATGCGATAGGTGCCATAAGTTCAGCACCACCAGTGACCAGAAATATCCCTGAGCCTGCCACCTTCGGCATCATTTTGCTGGGACTTGCAGGGCTGGGACTAATACTCCGGCGCAGAGAAAATTATTAGCCGCTATTTGCAAATGGGCAATATTTCCGCCTATTAATAAACCGCAGATTCGCCCGGCTATTATGCCGGGCGTTTCTTCATCGGGTGCCGGTCCGACGATCACAGTTTTTTTTGCCATCATATGATGATCGGCAAGCTAATATTCCCTTCCCATGGTTTTGCTAAAATATCTGATAAACCTGCCAACCAAAAAAGCGCTGGCTTGCCGGATAACAAGAAACCGATGCCGGCAGGGGGCAAATGCTTCAGAAGCAACCAGCGCGAACCCAGACCTGCCTCGAGCATAAAAGGGAAATCTTTACCGCATAATTCACCCATTGTTCTGAATGGATAACTTCGTCATCAGGTTTTCCCGCAACTTGAACTTCTGGACCTTGGTGGCGGACATGGGCCAGTGACAGACAAATTCCACATGGCGAGGGATCTTGAAGGAGGCAAGCCTTTGCCGGCAGAAATCGATAATCTCTTCCTGGTCGCAGGCGGCGCCCGGGTTGAGCTCCACAAAAGCGGCTACAACTTCCTGCAGTCTCGGATCCGGTACTCCCACCACCTGGGCAAACTTGATCGCCGGGTGTGTGGAAAGACAGGACTCGATTTCGAGGGCCGAAACATTTTCGCCACCCACTTTCAGGGTGTCCTTAAGACGCCCTTGGTAGGCCACCCGCCCCGCCTCATCCAGTGAACAGATATCGCCGGTTCTGAACCAGCCGTCTTCCGTAAATGCCTTTGCGGTGGTCTCCGGCGCCCTGTAGTAACCATCGAAAACACTATAGCCCTTGATCAGCATTTCCCCCTTTTCACCGGGGCCGCACTCGATGCCGGTGTCGGCGTCGACGACCTTCATCAAGGTGCCGTCGAGGGGCGTGCCAATGCGGTGGGCCCGGGTATTGTCGTCGTCATCGGGATTACTGTAGCAGGAAAGCCCGGTACCCTCGGTCAGCCCGTAGGCACTGATATGCAGGCTGTGAGGCAGGAGCTTCATGTTCTTCAGCAGTTGATCCGGGGGCGCGACATTGTTAATCAGGCGGATCTGCCATTTGTCCAGTTTGGCAAAATCCGGGTGGGTGACCAGATCCGCCATCACCACGGGAAATGCAGGATAGAGAATGGTGACCTTTTCCCCGAGTATCTGTCGCCAGGCACTGCCGGCATCGAAATGGGAATCCGTGATATAAGCACCGCCGGTGGCAAAGGTGGCGAGCATGGGCATCAGGGACGCAAGGTGAAAGAAGGGTAGCGGATTCCATTGTCGATCGGACTCGAGAAATTCCAGACGGTCGACAATGGAAAAAGCCTTTCGGGTAACCGCCTCATGGCTCAGGGGACAGCCCTTGGGATGGGAGGTGGTTCCCGACGTATACATCATCATGCAGTAGCCGCCCAGGGGCAGGGATGCTCTGCGGCGATCCACTGACGATTTTTTGGCCAGTTCACCGGTTTCAAGCAGGGCGGCCTCCGACACCATCTTGCCCCCGACTCTGACCGGCATATCGCCGCAGACGATAATACGCTCGAGAAGCGGCGCCCCGGCCAGCTCGGTATCGCCACTGGCGGATTCCAATTCTGGATAAATCTGATTCAGGAGACCTACATAGTCCGTGTACTGCTTATGCTCACTTGTGATTACAAGCAGCCGGAGGTCGGCATTCTCCACCAGGTATTCAAGTTCATGACTTTTGTAGCGGGTATTGATCATCACCGCCACGGCGCCGCTGAGGGCACAGGCAAAAAGCCACTCAAGACAGGCCGGCGAATTGGGCAGCATAATGCCCACATGGTCATCGATGTCGATACCCATGCCCTGCAAGAGTCTGGCCTTTTCAAAAGCCCGTTCGTAAAGCTGGCTATAGGTGATTTTTTCATCCGGGAAAATCAGGGCGATATTGTCCGGCCACTTGACCGCACTTCGCAGCAGGAGATCCCCCAGGGATGTGGCTCTTATATAGGTCATTGGCAACTGATCCCGGTCAGTATCACGAAGCCAGGCGATTGATCTCCTGGGTATCGAAATAAAACGGCCGGATCGCCATGATGCGTCCGTTCAAAACATGCCAAATTTCGGCAATCGGCATCTCGAAAGACTCGCCGTCCTTCTTTCGCTTACCCGACATGGTGGCCAGCACCGCCACATGCTCGCCTTCGGCAATAAAGTCCTGTATGTCCACATGGATATCGGCGAAAGTCGTAAACACCCGTCTCACCAACCGCAAAAATCCATCAACTCCCTGGTACTCACCGCCATAGGGCAGCGATGCGGCCTCCACAACTTTGGCACGAGGGTCCATAAGTCTCCTCATGGTCTCAATGTCCCGGCACTGGGCCGCCTCCAGAAAAGCCTTGACGATATTTTTGTTGTCGAAACTCAACGTAAAACCTCGACGTGCAATAAAGGGGCTAAAAGGACCTGGGCATACCATAGCTTTCGGCAATCATGTTTCTCGCCATCTCATTGCTGATGGGGCCGAGCCGGAGCAGGCGGGAATCCCGCCAGTAACGCTGCATATCGGTTTCTGCGGAATAGCCCATGCCTCCCAGTATCTGGATCCCCAGATCGGCGGCCCTATTGGCATACTCGGAGCAGATAATTTTCACCATTCCGGACTCGACAGCGCTGGGCTGTTCGTCCGCCTGCAAACGCGCCGTATGAAAAAGCATCAATTCGCCCTGCTTCTGCCACATGGCAATGTCCGCCAGGTAATGCTGCAGCGCCTGGAACTGGCCGATAGGCTTACCGAAGGCGGTACGGTTACTCATATACTCGGTGGCATCTTCAAGTACACCGTCCAGCATCCCCAGGCAGGTGGCGGCATTGATCAGCCGCTCATTATTCAGGGTTTTGGTGGACTGGTACCAGCCGCGTCCAGGCTCCCCAAGCAAAAGATCGTCACTGACAAAAACCTGATCCATCACCACGGTGCAGGAACTCATGGCCCGCATACCCAGCTTCGGCAGGGGGCTGATTGTGATGCCTTCACTGTGACGGGGTACAAAAAACAGGGAAATGCCGTCACTGCGCCTTGCCACATTTTTTTCTGTCCTGGCCATCACCAGCAGGTAGTCGGCTACATCGGCACCCGTACTCCAGATTTTTTCACCGTTGAGGATCCAGCCGCCATCCGCCTTGACCGCGCTTGTTTTCATCCCGCCCAGCAGGTCGGTGCCGCCGCCGGCCTCGGTAAAACTCATGGCCGTCTTCAACTCGCCGCGGGCTATTTTCGGGAGAAATTCCTTTTTCTGGGAATCCGAGCCACAAAACTTCAGGGTCTTGCTGCCTGAAAAAGAGGTCACGCCCCATACCCAGCTCAAGCCCGCGGCGGTACGGGAAAACTCGCGCGCAAATAGCGCCTGGGTGATGATGGAACCGCCCTGGCCGTCATATTCTTCGGCAATGCCGATACCGTGGGCGCCGAATGCAACCAGCTTGTCCCACAGCTTGTGGGGAAACTCATGCTCCCGGCTTTCAAGTACCCGGCACCAATCCTTCGGGCACTCCCTGTCGACCCACTTTCGGGTCACTTCCGCGAACAGCCGATCTTCATCGGAAAGCTGGTTCCACATACTGCTACTGACTCCTTGATCATTAATGCCCGGGGGCTTTTTTGCAAAAAAATCCGGTTTGGCAAAAGAATTCGGGAAGGCATGGCGCCGGCAGAAAGGGGCCATCCGGAAAATTGATGGCGGTGAACGCCGGAAGCTCAAATAACCAGACACCAGAACCTGTTAGCAGCAATCAGGCTAACCATTATTTGAACATTGTTCAAGTATGATCTATGATTATTCTGCTATAACAACGGCAGCAAATATCCGCTTGATAAGCTAACCAAAAACATCGGACTTTTTGCGGACCATAATCCTTGGCTAAACATCCGGAGGCGCAATATGCGTATCGAATTACCCGATGAACAACGTGCCGATCCTCTCGGACACCTTTCCGAACATTATGCCCCCGAAATCGTCAACGCAGGCATCGGATTTTCCACCGCTGTCTATCAGCATTCAACGCTGACCACCAGGGAATGCGAAGCGGCAAGAATGAGGACCGCCGAGATCAATGGCTGTCGCCTTTGCCAGAATTTTCGGGCAACACGCGATCTGCCCGGGTACCTGAATGCGGTCGGTGGTGATGCTTGGGACACGGTAGCTGATCGAGGGCCCGCACCCGGCGATGAGTTTTACCATCAGGTTTCAAACTGGCGCACCTATGATGGTTTCTCGGAAAGAGAACGCCTGGCTATTGAGTTCGCAGAGGGTATGGGGCTGGATCCCCAGGGGCTGGCCCAAAACGAAGATTTCTGGTCTCGTGCCAGGAGCGCTTTTACCGACAATGAAATCGTGGATCTCACCTATGCGGTGGCGTCCTGGATCGGACTCGGCCGGGCTGCCCATGTCCTGGGACTGGATGGTGCCTGCACCTGGATGCCTGAACCGGCCGAAACCGCCGATCAGGCTTAACCACTAAAGGGACCCTTGCCCGGGGTTCCGTGAATCATGGCGCCAGTCTTTAGGGAACTTTTTCCGGGCGGCAATCAGGCCAGAGGAACCGCCGTCATCGGATTTTATTATCCGCTTATCCACTAACGCCTCGATTCCACGGCGCGCCCCGAAAATTACCCCGGCGTGAGGCCCATGGGTTTAAGGAGGTCTTTTTTTGTTCCCGGTAGATACCGCTAAATTGAAAAGAAGAGCCCCCGCCTGACACAGGGGCTCCAATTGTCTATCGATCCGGACCAGGGACATGGCTTTGCCTCCGGTTCCGATATGAGCTTCAGGTTGCGAGTTTCTCGAACTCCAGCTCCGGATAGCCCTGGTTCGCCGACTCGTCCATTATGTCGTAGTAGACGTTTGCCCCGCCGAAGTAAACCAGTACGCGCGGCGGTTTGTCTTCGCGGTTGGCACCCATCATCCAGGAGTGAAGCTTGTCGCCCGCGGCCATGGGCGTCAGCGCGTGAATTTCCGCAGTCTGCCGGGTCCAGTCCTCCTCGGCATCCTTGCGCGGATTGACGATGTCATAACCTTCACGCTCGATCTTCTTGATGCAGTCGGTAATCCAGATCACGTTCTGTTCAATGGAGGTGGGAAGGTTTGCGAAGGGCGCCTGGGGCCCGGTGACGATAAACATATTGGGGAAGTCCGCCACGCAGACACCCATAATAGAGCTGGACTGCTCTTTCCACTTCTCTGCCAGCGTCTGGCCGCTTGCACCGCGGATCGGGAATGCTTCCAGGGCGCCCGTGTAGGCCTTGAAACCCGTGCAGAGCACGATGATGTCGAACTCGTAATGATTCTGCCTGGTGCGCACGCCCGTTTCGGTGATTTCGACGATGGGCTCGCGGTCCTTGATGTCCACCACGTGCACGTTGTCGTTGCTCAGGGATTCAAGATAGCCATGGTCCAGGGGCGGACGCTTGGAGAACAGCGGCTGTTCGTCCGGCGTGGGAGTGACCAGCTCTGCAAGTTCCGGGTCGTCGATACGCTCCTTCATCTTCTTGATAATATATTCCGCCGCCATCCGGTTGGCTTCAAAGTCAGACAGCAGGTCTTCGAAGGTTTCGAACACCCAGCGGAAGCTGCCCTTCCAATGCTCCTCAAAGATCCGCTCCCGCTCCTCCGGCGGGGTCAGCACCGCCTTGCGGCCTTCAGCAGTGTCAAAGGCCATACCAAAGGGATGATTTCGGCACTTGTCGACGATTTCATCGTAGTGTTCCTTGATTTCCTTTTCCCACTCCGGTGTCATGGGTTTTTGCATGGCGGGCAGGATATAGTTAGGTGTGCGATGGAAGACCGTCACGCTCTCGGCCGTCTTCGACATGACCGGAACCATTTGTACTGTCGTCGCGCCGGCACCGATGAGGCCGACACGCTTGCCCTCATAGTCCAGGTCTTCGGGCCAGCGCGAGGAGTGGAAAAGTGGCCCTTTGAAATTGTCCATGCCCTTTATCTCCGGAATCTCCGGTTCCGAGATCATGCCCATACCGCTGATAAAATACTTGCAGGTGTAGCTGTCGCCGTCCTTTGTCGTCACCTTCCAATGACCACTGTCATTCTGGTAGTCGGCGCTGACAACTTCTGTATTGAGCTGGATATGCGGCCACATATCGCACTTGTCGGCCACGAAGTGGAAGTATTCCAAGACCTCTTTCCAATCAGGATAGCGACGGCTCCAGGACCATTCCTGCAGTAGTTCCCTGGAGAAGGTCAGGCAGTAATAGTAGCTCTCACTGTCGGTCATCGCACCCGGATAGCGATTCCAGGTCCAGGTGCCGCCGATATCGGAAGCCTTGTCCAATACCCGAATTGAAAGCCCTGCCTCCCGAAGGTAATGAATCAGGGCCAGACCGGCGAAGCCGGCGCCAATCGCAATGGCATCGTAGTCAGTTTGCTGGCTTGTCATAGTTTAAAACCTCGTTTAATTGGAACGGCGGTGCTTGATACTGATCTTCCCAGCCCTGGACTCCCAGGGATCCGGCCGCCTTTGCAATGTCTGTTAATACCCCACCTTGTGGTTTTCTCTGTTTGACCTTCAGTCAGTCAGACCTGCTTTCCACAAGACTGATGGCCAGTACTCTATACAGGGCGATCCCGGCTGCCCTGAAGGTATCGACAATTATACTTGCTTGCTGCACACAAGCAAGTATAAATCCGAGACCCGCTCAACTCTCCCGTCCCACCGGACAGGGAAGCCGTCCGCCCGTGAACCTACGGGGCCCGGCTTTCGGAATCGTCAATCTCGAAAGCCAATAACACGTTGCCTGGTATATGAAAATAGATGCCATAACCGGAATTGACATACATCATGTCGTCCTTGAATACCGGTCCCGAACCGCCGCCGAAGGAGCCGCCACGGGCGGTGCCACCACCCGGGGTGTCGTAGGAGCGAATGCTGTCATACTCCCAGATGACCTCACCGCTCGTCTTATCGTAGGCTCGGAGAAAGCCATCCATACCGCCGGCAACAACGGCGCCGTCGATGGCGGATACAGCGGCGGAAATACCGGGCTGGCAGTATTGGTGGCGCCCTTCGCACCGGTCCTCCCACCTGTTGTACCAGAGCACGTCGCCGGTGTTGATATCGACCGCGTACATACCCGGGAAGGGTTCACCCGGCCAGCGGTCGCCGCCGTAAAAATCCGACATGGGGACATAGAGGATATCGCCGTCCACCGCCATGCCGAAATGTACGCCCCCCTGAATGCCGCCACGGCCAAGCTTGTTCTGCCAGATAATCTCACCCCCATTGTCGGGGTCCAGCGCAAACACATCGCCTGACTTCTGGCCGGCAAGAATCATGTCCCTGCCGTCCTCCGTGGTAACCAGAATGGTGGCGGCACCAAAGTCGTAGTCGGGACCATCCTCCTGCGGACAGTTGATGCGGGAAGGGGTTTCACAACCGATATTCCAGGCATCACCCTGCGTCGTTTGCTGGCTCCAGGCAATGCCGTAATCCTCCATGCTCAGAGCGAGGACGGCATCACTGGTCTCGTTAGACGGCGAAGAGTAATTTTCACCGGTCCCCACGTAGATAAGCGCTCGTTTGACATCAACCGACGGTGTATTCCAGATTGGACTGCCGGAGGGCGCCAGCTGCCTGGTGCCTACGGCATTCTTGCCGACCACACGTGGCTCTTCTTTAATGGAGCGTATCAGTTCGATCTTTTCGCCTGTTCTGGCATCGTAGATGGCAACCCCACCCTGGAAGGTACAGCAGGGATATTCGGGATCTGCCGCGGCTGTCACTTCCAGCGAAGATAACGGAATGTAAAGCCTGCCCTTATGGAGCGCCGGCGCCGCCGTCAGTGTGAGACTGGGATGGTTGTCCGGGCGGTCCCGCCACGCGAGCGCACCCGTCACGGCGTCGACGGCATAGATATTCCCTACCAGATCGCCGAAATAAACCAGGGGCTCGGCGACATCGCCGGCCTTCCAGTCCTCTATGACTATGGCCGTCCTTACCTCGGCGGAAGCGGAAAATCGCCAGCGAATGCAGCCCGTTTCCTGGTCCAGCGAATAGACGGTACCGTCCTGGCTGCCCACGAAAATAGCCCCGCCCGCCGTTGCCGGCTGGGAGCGTGCCCGGACCGCGCCGGGAAAAGCGAATGCCCATTTAAGCCTGAGCCGGTCAATATTGTCGGCGCTGATACTCGTGATGGTGCTGTCGAAGAACCGGTGATTTTTCTTGTTTACGCCCCAGCCCGCACTTTCCGGAGGCGCGGAAAAATCGAATTCGGCGACCTCGCTGCTGCACATTGGCGCCTTTCCCGAATGCTCGGCACTGGCCAGGGTCTGGCCCGAAAGGTGCTCAGCCAGCAGGCGTTTTTCGGCATCCGACAATGCGCTGGCCTGCTCCTTCATCACCCCCGTCTGCATTGCACGGAGAATGGTTGCGGGCGCCATCAAACCCAGCATAGTACGCTCGGGCGCCTTGGCAACCCCACCGTCGTGACAGAATGCACAGTGAGTCATATACAGGACTTCACCGGGATTTTCCGGGCTTTCCTCCTTTGCGTACAGGGCCTGCTCGTTATTTTCCGTTGCCGCCAGGACCGGCACGGCAAACAAGACCATAAAAGCCGGGAGCAACCTGAACTTCATTCCTGTATCTCCACTCTGTATCCCACCCTCGGGAAGTGCACCACTACTTCGCCAGCCCGGTCATCCTCACGCCTGATGGCAACCTCCTGCCCCGTCATAACCTCCAGCGCCCCTTCCACCGGTATGCTGCCATAATCATCCGGTGTCACCGTCACCTTCGTACCTGCAGCCAACACCGGGAATGCCCCTTGTTCGATAAAAGGCGTGGCAACGGACTCACTTTCCCTGGCCACTTCCAGGGCGGAGCTGGCGTCGAACTCCGAAGGGCTACCGTGCCCGATAGTGTTTACCCGCTTTTCCCACTCGACCAGAGCTTTGTGTCTATTAATTAATTCGCCCGCTGCCGAGATGTTGCCTCGCGCCATCCATACCGGGAAGTAGGCAAGAATATCTGCCCAGGCGCACTCATGCCCCAGAATAAACAATCGCCCGTCAGCCAGCATCGAGTCGACCAGGGAAAGATGCGCCGAGAACTGGCCGTAAAAATGTGGCAGGTCCGCTTCCAGCTTTTCGAAATCGAGGAAAGTGAAGAACTCGCGGCGATCGGAAAGGACTTGCTCCGGCAGCTCCCTGTTGGTGCCCATGGAAAGTGCGGCGCCCGGCCGGAAAAACGCCTGGTCGCTCCAGCACGAAAGTGCCAGACACAAACCCTGGCTGCCATTCGGAAACAGGGTGGGTTGCGGAAACCGCCGTTCGAGTTCCAGGGCGATCCGCTGGGTATCGCAATAAATATCGGCACCGATCTGCATAACCGGTGTCTTGCGGTAGCCACCAGTCAAGGCTGTCAGGTCCGGCTTGGGCATGACCATGGGAATTTCCACCGAACGCCAGGTCAACCCCTTGATCCCCAGTGCCAGTCTCACTTTTTCAGCAAAGGGAGAAGCGTAAAAATGGTGAAGGATGACTTCAGTCACAGCCATTTTTTCTCCAATTCAATGCCGGTAAACCTCGCTTGCACCGCCCTTCAAAAGGCAGGCCGCTCTGCTTCTATGGCCGGTGTTTCTCGATACGGCGTGAACGATGGCGGATCTGGCACTGACAAGGGGGCGACTATTGCCACCCCCTGTTTATCCTCGTTAGAAATTGAACCCGAGCTCGAGACCATAAGTGCGGGGCGCGCCATAGGTCGAGAACGACCACAGGTTGGCGACGCCCAGACCCGAGGTCTGGTACTCTTCATCCGTCAGGTTGCGTCCGAAAATACCGATCCGGTAACGTTCGCCGGCCTCGTACAGGGTGATCGATCCATTCAACAGGAATACGTCTTCATGCTCGCTGCCCACGGAGTTGAAAACGTCGTTGTAATAGGAGTCGGTATACGTGAAGTTGAGGTTATAGGAAAGACTCCCCAGATCGGCAACGGGCTGGTCGAATGTGATACCGCCGGATGCTGTCACCTCGGGGGTCCGCTTCACGTCGAGCACGGTGCAATCCTCGTTCCCGTTTGCGGGATTCCGGTCGAGGTCACAGTCGAACTCATCGTACTCGGCATCCAGGTAACCCAGGGTCCCCTGCAGGGTGAGGTACTCTGTCACGCGCGCGGTGGCTTCAATCTCGACACCCTGCACCGTCGACGAACCGGCGTTGGTAATGGTGGATTCCTGGCCAATCGCGGAACCTTCGACAGGGACCACGGAATCGAGCTGGAGTCCTTCATATTCGGTGTAGAAAGCGGCGACATTGAGGCGAAGGCGGCCATCGAAAAGGTCGGATTTCATGCCAACCTCGAATGCATCCGCTTCTTCC
This sequence comes from Cellvibrionales bacterium UBA4495, assembly GCA_002388905.1. Taxonomy (GTDB): domain Bacteria; phylum Pseudomonadota; class Gammaproteobacteria; order Pseudomonadales; family Porticoccaceae; genus DGNJ01. The sequence goes on along the minus strand of DGNJ01000091.1, from coordinate 32,656 downwards.
TCGTCGAAGGAGAGCGCGGCAGTCGCCGGAGAGGTCGCCTGTTCATTGAAGCCGCCCGACTTGAAACCGGTGGAGAAAGTCGCGTACAGCATAATTTCGTCATTCAACCGGTAGTCGGTACCGAGTCGGTAGGTAACACTGTCCCAGTCATTATCCGTGACGACACGGCCACTTTCGGGCACACCGATAGGCCTCAGGTTGAAATCCTTCTCTTCTTCCGTATACCTTGCACCCAACGTTAACCCCCACTTTTCAGTCAGGTGGTAATTGGCTTCACCAAAGACCGCGAAGGTGTCCGTTTCCTGGCCGCCGTCACCGGTCTGCAACAGGCCTGCCGCCGGCCAGAGGATGCCGCTGAACGGATGCCCGGAACCCAGGCTGGTGTGGTTGATATAATCCAGTTCATTGTTCTGGAAATAGACGCCGACCTGATAGTCGAAAACATTGGAGATATTCGACGCAAAGCGCAATTCCTGGCTGAAAGTGTCCCGATAGACCGACCGCATGGTGGCATAAACAGGCACGTTTTCACCGAGGTAATCGTTGTAGAGATCCGAGTCAACGGAACGCTTACCGGTGATGGAGGTAATGGTGCCACCGAGAACATCCCAGCTCATATTCAGGTATACACCTTCGATATCGAAGAAGTGGCCGGTCGAACTTGTGTAATCCGCGAACCCGTCGACATGCTCGTATCGGGAGACCAGGCCCGTATCGAAGGGGTCTCCCAGGGGCTGCGCGAGAGGACCACCAGTGCCGCGTCCCGGATAACCCAGGAAGTAAAAGAGATCGGAGCCGTAATAACCGTTCGGATCCTGTGCAGTCGAGGTATTGATGACCGGAGGGGTGTCGCTCCGGTCTTCCTCCCATTCGAAGCTCAACAACGCCTCGAAACTATCGGTCGGTGTAAACAGGAACCGGCCGCGGAACGTTTGCACGTCCTTGCCGCCAATGTCCTCGCCATCAACGGTATTGGTATAGTACCCGTCGTTCTGGGTCGACATGAATGCAAACCGTCCGGCCAGCACATCTTCGATGAAGGGAATATCGACTGCAGCTTTTGCCTCGACATGGCTGTAGTTGCCAACGGAGACTTCGCCCTCGACACCCCATTCACCGGTGGGCCGCTTGGAGGTCACGTTGACTACACCGCCAATAGTGTTCTTGCCAAACAGTGTGCCCTGGGGACCCCGGAGAATTTCGATCTGCTGGAGGTCGAACATGTCGAGCAGCGAGGTCTGGGCATGGCCGTAATAGAAGCCGTCAACAGCAACCGTCACCGCCGGGTCAAAACTGGAGGGAATATCACCGGTCGATACGCCACGGATGGCTATGGCTGCTGCGTTGAAGCCCGGGATACTGCCGACACTGACGTTGGGTGCGTAAGCCCCGATATCGCGCAGATCCTGGGGGTTGAGTCGTTCGATATCCTGCTCGCCGAACGCCGATACGGCCACGGGGGTGTCCTGGAGGCTCTCCTCGATCTTCCTGGCAGTAACCCGGACCTCTTCAATCCTGAAGGAACTTTTGCCACTTCCGTCGGAACTCCCCTCCTGTGCTGCCACCGGCAGGCTTGGAATTGCGGCCAGTGACATGGCAAGCGCGGTTTTTCGCAGCGCATTCCCCTTATTAGTATTAATCATAGTCTTCTCCTCGAGCCTTTTACCTTAAAATTGAGTTATTAGCAGGCCAGTATCTTTTAGATTCAGGCCCTTGCCCCCTCTGGAATGGGCCACCGGAACAGATCGATGACCCTCTCCTCTTTACCATCGGCAACCCTCGGCCAGTTGAATGGCTCTGATGGGTCCACCGGACTGGTACAAGAATAAACTTGCTTCTGGCAAGCAAGCTAATTTGAAGAAAAGTACTGAGCATCAATTCTCCTACCCACTGCGCCACCCTGTTTTTAATATTGTTCAAGTTTGCAACTATAACTTGCTAATGTCAAGCAAGTTACTCCTTCAGTCGACGCTCAAGTTCTACATGAAAATGCCGCAGCCGCTGCTCTTGCTCGCTCCAGAGCTGGCCCTCAAAGCCCCGGGACCGCATCCCCTTCTGGACCACTGGCAGCAATGCGGCATCCTGGCTCAGAACCAGGCCCAGCTGGGGGTCTTCGTCGATACTGTAATATTCCACCGGCGGACGCACCTTGCCGGTACAGTCCGTGCCTTCGGGAAGCCCCATCCAGTCAGGGGGTTTGTAGTTGGGGTCATCGGCCGGCAGTATCAGGGTCATGGTGTCGTAGTAAAAACGCTCCGGATCCGACTCATGGGGCAGAAAACGCATCAGGAAAACCCCTTCAGGGTGACAACCGATTTGCGCATTGGGAAAAATACCGGTGGCCCAACTATCGGTGAGCTGGCCGTCGGTCAGTCTAGAGTAGTCCAGCCCGAGCCGTTTTTCCCGTTCCCGCTTCGCGACCTGAATGGCCCGGCGGACATCCTCGGCAGTGCCGTTAAAACCCTCGGGATCGATTCCCACATCCTGCAGCATCATTTTAAGACCTTCGTTAACGGTCTTGTCCCTGATTCTCGGACTGGGTTCCCCGAGGGGGACGATCATCCTGCTGGCGCCATTGGGGTAGAGGTCGTACTGGACATTGAGATCACCCATCACGCCCCGGGTTTCAGGGTGCACCTGATGGAGGTGATAACTTTCGTAAAAGGCCTCTACACCCACCTTCCAGTTGGCACCCCATTCGCTGCGTACGTGTCTGACCACCCGCATTTTGTCGATATTGTAAGCTTCGAGATAACCTTCCGGCAGGCCAATGGACTTTTCCAGGGGCGGCGGGTTTTCCCCCATATTGACAAAGACAATCCCGGCATGCGTATCCACATGGACGGGCTTCAGGCCCGGACGATGGGCAATGACTTCCGGCTTGAAATAAGCCTCGTCCGTAATGGTGCGCAACTCACCGGTATTCTTGAAACTCCAGCTATGGAAGGGGCAGACAAATACATTTCTGTTGCCATGTTCCTGGTTGAGCAACCTGGCGCCCCGGTGACTGCAGACGTTATAAAACGCTTTGAGTCCCTCTTCCGTCCGGGTAACGATAATGGATTCTTCACGGATATTGGCCAGGAAATAATCCCCCACATTGGGGATATCGGATTCAACCCCGGCTATCAGCCAGCTTCGGGTCCACAGTTTGTCCCATTCCAGCGCCATGTAGTCCTTGCTGAAATATCCCTCCTTACCGAATATATCGACACCGTTATCCACGTCCGGCTGTTTTGCCTCCAGGGAATCCGCGGGTGCATCCGGGTTAATTACTGCCACGGGTATTCGTTGAGAGTTCATCGCTACACTCCTGCACTAATCATTATCGGGTTCAAACACAGGCAAGGGGGCCCCGTCCGAAGTTTCGGCAAAGGCCACCTTGACCTGAGCACCAATTTGTACCGATTCCGGGTCGCAATCCGTAACCCTGCTCATCATCCGGGGGCCCTCCTCGAGATCCACAAGGGCCACCACATAGGGCGCTTCGTGGGCCGGCGAAACCGCCAGGCGCACCACCGTAAAACTGGCAATACGGCCCTTGCCGCTGGCAGACACCCATTCCAGGTCCCTTGCCCAGCAGTAGCCGCACACCAGCCGTGGGTAGAACTGGTGTCTGTGGCAACGGGTGCAACGCTGCAGGCGTAAAACACCCTGGTGACAACCGTCGATAAAAGGCTGTTCAACAGGGGCGATTGACGATTCCTTTGGACTCATATCAACCCGCCTCCCTGCCCAGGATCAATGTGGTATGGCTGGACATGATTCCCCCCTGGGCGTGGAGTAGTCCGACCTTTGCGTCGCTCACCTGGCGCTTGCCCGCATCGTGCCGCAACTGATGGACCGACTCGGTCAGGGCAAACATGGACCCCGGATTGCCGGGGTGGGAGTGGGACAACATGCCGCCGTGGGTATTGACCGGCAAAGCCCCGGTCGGGCCAATGCCTTCAGAGGTGAGGAAGTCGCCCCCTTCGCCTTTTCTGCAAAAACCCAGGTCTTCCAGTTCCACCAGCACGGTGGGTGTGAAGCAATCGTAAAGCTGTGCAAAATCCATATCCGACGGTCCCAGCCCGGCCATGTCGTAGGCCCGGGCACCGGCTTCGCGGGCCGCGGATGTGGTCAGGCTGTGGGCCTGGCTGATATGTTCGTGGATGTGGCCTTCACCCACCCCCAGCAGGTAAACGGGATCATGAGGGAAGTCCCTGGCCCGCTCCGCCGAGGTCAGGACAATGGCGGCGCCGCCGTCCGAGACCAGCGAGCAGTCCAGCAGGTGCAGAGGATCGGCTATCATCCGGGAGTTGAGCACATCGTCCACGGTGATCGGATCGCGCATCTGTGCCGCCGGATTACGGGCCGCATGAGCCCGGCAGGCCACCGCCACCTCGGCGAAATGCTCTTCACGGGTGCCGTACTCGGCCATATGGGCCTGGGCGATCAGCGCATAATAGGCCGGCACCGTGGGCCCGTAGGGTTGCTCGAATCGCGGGTGTCCCGTCGATGACTGCATCAGCATCGCCTGCTCGCGGGTCAATCCGCTGCGCAGGCTGTCCGCCATGGCAATCACAATGGTTTCCGCCATTCCCGTGGCAATGGCGGAAGCGGCGTGATGGAGAATCGAAAAGGTCGTGCCGCCCCCGGCGCCGGCGGCAATACAGTAGCGGGGAAATATCTGCAGATACTCGGCAATCGCTTCCGCGTGATAGAGCATGGGCTGGGACATGCTGTTGCAGGTCACCAGGCCGTCGATATCCCCTTTTTTAAGGCCGGCATCGGCAACGGCGCGCAGAATCGCGTCGACGCACAGCTCGGTAGCCGACATCTCCGGCACTTTTCCCACCGCCGTATCAGCGGCACCGACTATCGCCACCTTGCCACGCAGGGAACCCATCATCTGTCACCCATGCTCTGTGTTACACATGCAATTGTGCGGTTGCCTTTCCGGGCGCGACCACCTCGCCCGACTCGTTCTTGACGAACACCTCAACCTTGACCTGGCCGCTGTGGGGATCCACTTCGAGCACTTCGCCGCCGGAGTACAGGGTATCCCCGGTGTAGGCCGCAACGCGATTGGAGTACTCGATGGATTGCAGGCGTCCGTCTTCTCCCAGCCATTCCTCCACGCACTGGTTGAGCCAGTCACCGATCAGGGGACCTGGAACCACCAGGCCGGGATAGCCCTCCACTTCCGTGGCATAGGGATAATCGTAATGAATGCGGTGTGCATTGAATAAAATAGCGTTATATAAAAACGACTGTATATTGTCCGGTTTAAATTCCCGCTCCGGCAGCCTGTCGCCGGCCTGGACGGATACAATGCGCGAAGCCTCGGTCTTGCCCACGGCGGTCACCTCATTATCCTGGTGGTTCGTTCTCGAATCACGAGTTCGTTGTCGTCGTCGACGATGTGCATATCGGTCTCGTAGAAAATCAGGGGGCCGGAACTGCCCTGCTTTTCATAAATATCCGTCAAAGTCCGCGTGGCCGTTAACCAGTCGCCCGGATATACCGGTTTGACATAGTCGATCTTCAGGCCGCCGGCCATGGCCTTTTCGAGGGGGAACTTGGGCAGCAGGGTATCGATGGCAACCCCGTCCGGGGACAACCGGTCCATCTCCACCACATCCCAGAACAACGGCACGTGAAACATGGGCGGCGCCACATCGCCGTCCAGGTACTTACGCTGGCGATTGCCCGTCGCGATGGCGTACTTCCTGATATCACGGCGGGTAACCAACTCCCTGCGGGGCTCGCTCCGGCGCCCTATGGTCGAAAGTAGCTCTTCGCTCAATAAACCGCTCATACTTTTTTATCCCCTTTCGCCCAATACGGATCACGCAAAGAACGCTTGAGAATCTTGCCGGTGGGAGCCTTGGGCAGGCTGTCGACAAAATCCACGGATTTGGGTTTCTGGTACGAGGCTAGGTGCTGGCTGGCGGCGGCGATAATATCCTGCTCGGTGGCGGTCATGCCCGGCTTGAGCACCACCACGCCCTTGACCGCCTCCCCCCACACCGGGTCGGGAATGCCGAACACCGCTGACTCCAGTACCGCCGGGTGTTGGTGTATGGCCGCCTCCACCTGGGTGCTGTAAATGTTCTCACCACCGGAGATNNGTCCTTGGCCCGGTCGACGATGAAGATGTAGCCCTCTTCGTCCCAGACGGCCACATCCCCCGTCCACATCCAGCCATCCCGCAGGGTCCGGGCGGTCAGTTCCGGCCGACGCCAATAGCCAACCATGTTGGCTTCCGACTTCACGATAATTTCCCCCGGTGTCTCGCCGTCCCTGGGTACTTCATTGCCGTCGGGATCGACAATTTTTATAACCGTCATAAAGCCTTCCCGACCGCAGGAACCCAGACGCTCGGGACGCTCTCCCGCCACAGCCCGGAGATGATCCTCCTGGGACAGGAAGCTCATGGTCATGCCCTCCGTCTGGCCATAACCCTGGATAATGGTGCAGGGAAAGGCGTCGAGGGCCGCCTTGACCACACTGTGGGGCATGGGTCCACCGCCATACTGGATATTGCGCAGGCTGCTCAGATCGTAATCCGGGAAATTGTCCACCGCCATCATCCAGTTGAGCATGGTGGTAATACCCAGAAACGTCGAAACCCGTTCTTTCTCGATTACCTCCAGGGCAAGCTTCGCCTCGAAATTGATCAGGACGACCGGGCAGCCGTGGGCCATATAGTTGAAGGCCAGTCCCACGGGTATATGGAACATCTGGCCGGTGAGCATGTGCACGTCGGTGGGAACAACCCGTTCCGCCACAGTCTGGTTGATCATGCCGGAGAACAGTGTCCTGTGGGTGTGCAGCGCCCCCTTGGACTCCCCCGTGGTACCGCCGGTATAGAGGATCAGGACAGGGTCGTCGCCTCCGACCTCGTCCGATCCCGGCGGCTCCGTATCCGGAGCGGCGCCGATGATCGCTTCGTAGCTGCCGTCGCTGTCGGGGCCGAAAGTCAGGATGGAGGGCACATTGATCCGCTCCTGTAATGTTTCCACCGTCGGCCGGTACTCCGTGGAGCAGGCCAATACACGGGGCTCCCCGTCCAGGATAATCCGCGCCAGCTCATCGTTGCCCAGCCGCCAGTTCAGGGGCTGGACGATCAAACCGATCCGGGCACAGGCGAAATAGAGCTCCATATACTCGATACAGTTTTTGGATAATACCGCCACCCGGTCCCCTTTTTTTACGCCCTCCCGCTCGAGAAGACCGTTGGCGAGGCGCCGAACCCGCTGATCCAGTTCGCCGAAGGTCATTCGACGATCATTGGGAATATCGACCAGGGCCTCCCGCCGGGGGGCGAGCCTTGCGGTCTTGGCGGGTATTTTTCCGATATTCACAGCACAGCCCCGTCAGTAGGATTTATCGAGCTCGAGGTGGCGGCGGTGCAACCGCCAATGTCCGCCGGTCTTGATTACTTCATCGTGGTACACCCCCGCCGAAAGCACATGGATTTCACCGTTTGCAGTCGCAAAGAGGGTCAGGTTGGAAATCAGCGTGGCCCGGCCATCTCCCTCGGACTCAAAAAAGATATTGGAGATCACATGGCGGCGCTTGTCTGTTTGCTGCTCCATGGAATCCGTCATTAATTTCATAATGCCGTCGCGGCCCTCGAATGGACCGATAACATCGCCCCCGGCTACCCGCAGCGTCATCACCGCATCCTCTGAAAAACAGTCCGCCAGCAACGCCACATCCCGCTCGTCAAGGCCGTAGGAAGCCCGGGCAAGCAATTCGTGAATGGCCAGTTTTTCTGCAATATTCAGGCTGTTGCTCATTTTTCCGACTCCATGCCAAGGACATCCAGGGTCCCACGCCAGGCCAGCGAGCCCCCATCAATCAACCAGACAACGCCGGTGATAAATTTTGCTTCCGGGCTGGCCAGAAAACACACCAACTCGGCCACATCCTCCGGCTGGCCGAGCCTGGGGATCAGGTGGGTCATGGTCATGGTGTTTATCATTGCCGAGGGATCCGGCGCCGCCGCCATAAAGTCGTCCACCATCTTGGTGTGAATCGAGCCCGGGCAGTAGCAGTTCACGCGGATGCCATCCGGCGCCAGGTCAACGGCGAGCATCTTGGTCATCTGCATCACCGCTCCCTTGCTGGAGCCATAGGCGACGCAGTTGGGATAACCCGACAGCGAGGCGGTTGAACCCGCATTGACTATGGATGCATAGCGGCTTTCACGCAGGTGGGGCAAGGCATGCTTGGCACAGAGCCAGGGCCCGGTGACATTCACCGCCATCACCCTTTCAAAGGTCTCCCGGGTCATATCCTCCAGGGACAGACCTTCGCTGATCATGCTCTCGTGGATACCCGCATTGTTGTGGAGCACATCGATGCCACCCAGGTGATCCCGGGCGGCCTCCATCAGCGCCCGCACCTGGCTGTCTTCCGTAACATCGCAGTGCTGGTAATAGGCCGTGCCACCCTGGTCGCGTATCGCTTTTACCACCGCCTGGCCATTTTCGTCATTGGTATCCGACACCATAACGCTGGCACCGTAACTGGCGGCCCGCAATGCCGTGCCGGCCCCGATGCCGGCGCCAGCACCGGTAATCACAAACCGCAGGTCTTCCACGCTCATGATAATTCTCCACCCGCTCCGTCAAATTAATATTTTGAATATTATTCAACTATTATTCGGCAGCCTGCCCCGGTTGTCAATACGTGGCACCGTAATTTATTGCGCTCGAACTGCGTTCATCACCAGGATTTACAACTACTCGCAGCACGAAAGTCAGCGGCGGGGATGACGTGGCGGGATAGCTCTTTCCGGGATCGTCTGCGACCCNNGGCAGGGCGTAGTCCAAGAGGGGTGCTGGTGATTTAGGTTCAGGGATGTATTTGGCGTGTCCGGGAAAGAACCACGGCACCACTTCCGGACCCGGCAATACTTCCGGGAAAAGTAGTGGCCGACCCCGAATTTTTCCACCGAACCCGCCGGCCTGTCGACCCGGTGCCGTAGCGAACAGAGACTTTAGCTGATAGAATTTTCCGCTATGCCCAGCCAGCAGCCACCAACCCCGGTAACCACAACCCGCACCCGCGATTCCCGGGGGGAGCGGCGTCGGCGCAAGATTTTCAAATCCCTGCACGACTGCATCATCCGCAAAGGCTATGTCAAAACCACCCTTGCCGATATTGCCGAGGGTGCCGGCATGTCCGCCAGCCACCTGCTGTACTATTTCAACGGCAAGGAAGATATTCTGGAGCAATATTTCCAGAATGTGTCCATGCGCTTTCTCGAGCGCATCGAGGAATTCTCCCAGCATCCTGCCCCGGAGCAGATTGGCCTGCTCGCGGATTTCTGGTTCAAGAGTGAGACCGGCACAAAGCTCGAAATCGGCTTTATGCTTGAATGCTTCGGCGCCGCTGTTCACGACGATGTTCTCCGGGTAACCAAGGCCGACTTCGATATGCGTTGTAAAAGCTACCTGTGCCGGATTTTCGAAGTAGCCCCCAGCCTGCCGGTGGGGAACGCCGGGGACTCGGCCGAGATCGCCTACTCCATCATGATCGGTCTTCGCTCGGCAGTTTATTTCGATGATGATATTACCCTTGAACACGCCCACAGATTATTTATCAACACACTGAATAGGATGTGCGGCCTTTAATAAAGCTTTCTGTCCTGACACCATCGCGCCCGCTCCCGACCACTCGGCCCTATCCCCTATTGCACCGGCCTCAGCCCTCCAGGCTGGCCGGGAATCCCTTAGCCGCCCCCAAACCGCTACCAGCAGAAAACGATCGTGACATGTTCGCGAAGCGATGGTAGCATGATACTTACTAGACGCAAGCAAGGATATGAATCGGGCAACGCCGATCCCTAATACCCTTAATCACAAGTAAAGAAAGGGAAAGAACAGATGTCGATAAAAGCCAATATTGCCGGAATAATAAGTCTGCTGGTGATAACAAGCACAATCGGAGCAACCGCGTGGGCGGAGGATAACCAGCATGAACTGGTCGAACAGGGCAAGGCCCTCTACGCCGAGCACTGCGCTGCCTGTCACTCCCTGTCCCTGAGAGGCTCTGCCCATGGGAATGCACTCAAAGGCAGCGCGTTTCTCGAGCATTGGGGGCCAAAGGAAAGTATGGAACTGCTCGCATACACCCGCGTGAGCATGCCCCCCGGGTCAGCCGGCAAACTGGACAACAGGGAACACGCAGCCATCGTCGCTTACCTGATCGAAGAAAACCGGAAGGAAGCCAGGCCAGAAACACCTTTAGTGACAACTGCTGAACAACTCAAGGCCATCGACAAGGATACGGACGAGGAAACCTGGGAAACCTGGGCCGCTGCTGACACTATCGACGAAGCAGCCCGAACCCGGGGAGGGTTCCAGAATCGCAAGGTAGAAAATTTCCGCCCTGTTACCGATGCACAGTTGAGGTCTCCCCCCGCCGGGGACTGGCTTAGCTGGCGACGCACCCTGGACAGCCAGGGGTTCAGCCCGCTGGACGAAATAGACCGGGAAAACGTCGACGACCTGAAGCTGGCCTGGGTGGTGACCATGAAAGGCGGCAGTAACCAGGGAACACCGCTGGTCCATGACGGTATTATGTATTTGACCCATCCCGGAAATGTAATACAGGCACTGGACGCGGCCACGGGCGACCTGATTTGGGAGTTCAGTTATGATTTTCCGGAGGCGGCAAAAGCCCTGGGCGGACCTACCCGGAACATCGCGATCTACGGCGACAAGTTATTTATGTCCACCTACGACGCGGCAATTATTGCCATCGATGCACGCACGGGCAAGCAAGTCTGGCGCACCCAAAAGGCGGATTATAAAAAGGGCTACACGCATTCAGCGGGCCCCATTATCGGTGGTGGCGTGGTCCTGAGCGGAATCAACGGCTGTGAATGGTACAAGGAGGGAGGCTGTTTTATTACCGGACACGATCCCGACACCGGCGAAGAGCTTTGGCGTACCTCCACCATCGCCCTGCCGGGAACCCCGGGAGGCGACACCTGGGGCGATCTGCCGGCTGAATTGCGTGCCGGTAGCGATGCCTGGATCGCCGGATCCTATGATCCTGAGCTCAACCTCTTTTATATCGGCACTTCACAGGCGAAACCCTGGGTTGCGGCCAGCCGGGGCATGACCCCCGCTGAACGGGCGCTGTATACCAACTCCACGCTGGCGTTAAAACCGGATACCGGGGAAATTGTCTGGTATTTCCAGCATGTGCCGGGCGAAACGATCGACATGGAAGTCGGTTTCGAGCGAATACTGATCGACAACCAGGACGATCGGCTCCTTTACACGATTGGCAAGGACGGCATCCTCTGGAAGCTTGATCGCCAAACCGGTGACTTTGTCAGTCTCAAGCAAACACAGGCGCAGACGATTTACGCCGAGGTCGACAAGGTCGAAGGGCACGTCCGGTATCGCGACGACATCATGAACGCCGGTATCGGCGATAGGATAGAAGCCTGCCCCGGTATCTATGGTGGCCACAACTGGCAGGCAAGCGCCTATAGTCCGGAAAATAGCGCCTTGATCATTCCCCTCCATCAGTTGTGCTCGGACATGGTGGGCAGAAAAGTAGACCTTGAAGTCGGTTCAGGCGGCTATGCAGGGGAATCGCGCACCTACGCAATGCCCGGTGCGGACGGCAACCTGGGCCGCCTGGCCGCATTTGATATCGAGAGCCTGGAAGAAATCTGGTCCCATGAACAGCCGGCAATGTTCCTGACCGGCGCGTTGACAACAGCGGGCGGGCTGGTCTTTATCGGCGACCTGGACCGGTACTTCAAGGCTTTCGATGTCGAAACGGGTGAACAGCTCTGGCAAACCCGGTTGGGCGCGCCACTGCATGGCTACCCGATCACCTATTCGGCAAAGGGAAAGCAGTACATCGCCGTTCCTACGGGTATCGGTGTTTTTCGTGCAATGACGGCGGTGGTCAGCCCCGACATTTACCAGCCGACGGGCGGCGAGGCGCTTTACGTTTTCGAGTTACCCGACCGATAATCGCGTCGGCGCATGGATGCGCCGATACGTCGTCCCGGGCCGGAACCCTGTTTCTCAATCCGCTAAAAGCATGCCGGAAGCTGCCATTCACGCTTGGAGGGAAACTGCCGGGATAGCCGAAGAAGCGGGCACAACTCATCGACCGCTCACCCTGGAAAGGCGCCAGGCAAAGGAAGACCGGAAAGTTTCTGTCCTGGACAAAAGCGCTTTAGTGAACAGCCAGTCCAGGACCACGTCCAGGAAAAGCCTGTGTTTATTTCCCAAACGCTCTTTGGTTAATTCTGTCAACCCGGGAAGCTGTGGTTTGCCGTTTGTCTGTCTAGCGATCGAGTCCCCACTCCTTCAGGACTGTCGCAGTGTCCGAGCCAAGTTCCCTGCCCGGAAACCGCACGGAAGAGGGTGTTCGACTGAAACGGGGGGCGGGAGCGGGCTGGGTTGTACCGCCGAGCTCCATATAGGTATTTCTCGCCTGGTTGTGCGGATGCAGCGGAGCCTGTTCGAAACTCAATACAGGCGCAAAGCAGACATCCGTACCCTCCATCAACGCGCACCATTCCCGCTGACTTTTCGACCTGACCACATCACTTAGCGCTTTTTTGAGATCAGGCCACTTTTCCCTGTTCATCTGATCCCTGAACAGGTCACGGTCAAGCCCGGCCTTTTCCATCAATAGTTCGTAAAACTTCGGTTCGATGGAACCCAGGGCAATATACTGTCCATCACTGGTCTCGTAGACATCGTAAAAGTGTGACCCCGAGTCAATGGTATTGGTGCCCCTTTCCGTGGACCAGAGACCCTCCGCATGAAGTGTATTGAACAACCCCATTAGCACTGCCGATCCATCGGTGATTGCCGCATCCACCACCTGCCCTTTACCGGACTTCTGTGCCTCAAGCAAAGCAGCCAATACACCGGTGACCAGAAACATACTGCCCCCGCCGAAGTCGCCCACGAGATTCAGTGGCGGTACCGGTTTTTCGCCCGCCCGCCCATTGGCATAGAGGGCCCCGGTCAGGGCAATATAATTAATGTCATGACCCGCTGCTTTGGCCAGGGGCCCGGTTTGCCCCCAGCCTGTAATCCTGCCGTAGATCAGCCTGGGATTAATGGCCATACATTCCTCGGGGCCGATCCCCAATCGCTCGACGACGCCCGGCCTGAATCCTTCGATCAGCACATCCGCCTTTTCAACCAGACCCAGCAGCGTCCGCACGCCTTCTGCACTTTTCAAATCCAGTATTATCGATTTCTTGCCTCGCGCGTGGCAGTCGTGTTCGCGGTTGCCTCCAGGGCTGCCAGCCCGATCTACGGTAATGACCTCCGCACCCATATCCGCCAGCAGCATTCCGGCGAAAGGCCCTGGTCCGATGCCGGACAATTCAATCACTCTAATCCCGTCTAATGGACCCATTTTTATCTTCCTAAATTGTTTCTGCGTAAAAACCTGCCGCGAGATAAGGTAGCCCATTGGTCAACCAACATGGCCCGCCCAGTTTCCATCGGCCGCTGATCAGCGGCGATTTTCGATTCATTGCATTTCAGCAGAGTCGGGCTCCAGGGCACTGAACTCATCGCAGCAATCAGAGCGAACCGTCTTCCAAGTGGACGCCACTTAAAAACCCGGAGCATTCATCAGGGTCACCCGTGAACTTCCCCGAACACGTTACTTGCTTCCGTTTAGCAAGTAAGATTATCATTTTTTTGCTCCTGATTCAAAAGTCATTGCTCCTCGTCATATCCCTGAAAAGCTGGAAGGCACCGGGTAACTGGCCTAGCGCACCGACTCGACAGCCCAGGCCAGCCTTACCCCCTTGATGGTGGACACAATGCTGGACTGATATCGGGGAGCAACGTCATCCGACAGTTCAAATTCCGGAATCCGTTTCAACCACTCCTGAAGGGTGACGATGATCTCCTTTCGCGCGAGATGCATGCCTGCACAAACGTGGGGACCGCCGCCGAAAAAGGAATTGGGTTTTCGCCTGCGATCAAAATCCACTTTCATCGGGCACTCATATTCCCTGTCATCGAGAGTATCCAGCATGGTGGGCAAAAGTATCATCTCCCCCTGGCGGAGGGTGACTCCGTCGAGTTCGATATCTTTTTTGACCGTGCGAGCGATGGCTACAATGGGGAACCGCCGGCCAAGTTCCTCCACTACCGTCCGTATCCTCTGTGGATTGTTCGCAAGCTCCCTGCGGTATTCAGGGTTTTCGGCGAGAAACATCATTACAAAGCCGAGGAAATTGATTACCGTATCCAGGCCACCGATAAGAATGAGACCTATCAGCCGCTGCGCCTCCGGTTTAGTGATTTTGCGCCCCTCAACTTCGCTGTTAATCAGGACGCTGATAAAGTCTTCCCCCGGGTTGGCCCAGCGGTCGTCGATAACCGGGTCCAGGTACTCAAAAAGCATGTTGCTCGCGTCCCGCATGGAGACGGTGCCATCCGGCCGGGTGATATGATCGACTATCGACTTGAGGTAAGGTCCGTCTTCCAAAGGCAAACCGAGGAGAATCATAAAAATTCTGACAGGAAATATTTCGGCGTAATCCCTGGCAAAATCGCAATGCCCGCGGTCTTTGATATTATCAATCAGTTCAACCGCCTGTTGCTCAATAAGATCATCAAATGCCGAGATGTGCTTGAGCCCGAGCACCTTATTCAATATTTGTCGCCACGGTGTGTGTTCCGGCGGATCCATGATGATGGGGATAAATTCATAGTCGAGCCCGGCCTCCCTGGGAATCCAGATACACTGGCTCGAGAAGCGAGTGGGGTCGGAGTACCCTTCGCGAACCAGGCTGCCGCGCACCGCAATCCAGTGGCCGCCGTTATAGGGCGTCCAGACCAGGTCGGGGGTGTCTTCGCTCTGGAGCCGCTTCCATGCACCGTGCAGTCCCTCCTCCGCCAATCCGGGCGGATTGAACATATCAAAGTCAATGACGCGTTCGGGTGGTATATGATCCGGAACCTCGACTTTGGCATTGAGACCGGCAGCAGCCATAAAAATCTCCACGCATGATCATTATTGGATTTTATTTCTGCACAAACTCAATCGCAGGCTGCAACTTGGAGCACAGGCATTTCAGCCTTACGATCTCACCTTTATCGCAGTCCTTACTTCTATCGCAGCCGGGGCAAAACCTTTTCTGCGATATACCTCATTCGTCGGGTGCCGGATGTGACCGGCTCACCGGGAAACTGGGCCCAGAAATGCACATCCTCGATCTGGGGATAAGCCGAGAGAAGTCCTGAAATTTCCTCTACGGCCTTGTCCGCGTCCCAGAGTTCATAAAAGCCATTGGCAACGGCGTCTTCGACACTGGTGAACTCCTGGGCATCGGGACCGAATACGCCCCATCGGATATAGCAATTGGTCTGGTGGAGTATGTAGGGAGCCAGCTTGTGCATCTCGGCTTCCGGGTCGTCGGCGATAATGGCCCAATTACCGGCAATGATCGCCCCGGCGTCGGGGTCCCTGCCATTTTTCTCCAGAGCCTCGATGTACAGGTCGTGGCCTATGCCCGCCGTGGACAGGAAGCCATCGCCGATACGGGCAACCCGGTCAATGGCCGGCGGGCCCATGCCCCCGATCAGAATACGGGGGGGGCTGGCGGGTACCGGGGAAACCGCGATGGGGCCATAACTGAATCGTTTCCCTTCGAAGTTGATGGGCTCGCCGGTCCAGGCCCGGCGGATCACCTCGACGGCTTCCTCCATCAAGCTGGGACGGTGCTTGATATTGCGGTCGAAAGCCTCGAATTCTTCCTCCCGGTAGCCGATGGATACGCCGAGATCAAACCGGCCATTGGTGAGAATCGCCAGTGTTGCCGCATCTTCCGCCACCCGAATCGGGTTATGAATGGGCAGCACCATCAGATTGGTACCGATATGCATGCGCCGGGTCCTGGCGCCGATGGCAGCGGCCAGCACCAGCGGCGAAGGTGTGTAGCCATCCTCCACAAAATGGTGTTCCGTCATCCAGACCGAGTCGAAGCCGATGTTTTCAGCTTCAACGATCTGGTCCAGGATATCGCCATAGAGTGCCTCGAAGGGCGGGGCATCGGGCCCGGGGTTTCTAAAGTCGTACCACAACCCGAATCTGGTCTTTGCCACGGGACACCTCAGTTAATGTTGTCGAGAAAACGGGAAAGCTCGGCCTGATAGCGCGGAAAATCCTCGATAAAGGGAGCATGGCCGCAATCCTCGAAGTCAACCAGTTCACCGTGCTTTTGTATGGACTGGGCATAGCGCCCCACTTCCGGATCCGCAACCCCGTCCTTGGCACCGATAATGTTGAGCACCGGTATCGACAGGGACTTCATGATATCCCGCTGGTCAACAACCCCCAGCTCCGCGATGCTGGCACCCACCAGTGGACCGCTCTCCTTGAAAAGCCCGGCCATCCAGTCCACTACGCCCTCGCCCGGGTCCTTGGCACAAACTCCCTGTGCCAGTTGGTGCAGGAATACAAGGGGGTTCTGGTTAAACATATCGACTGTACCCGCGACCCCCCCTTCAGGCACGCCGTGGGGGAAATCCGCGCTCTGCTCGTAACGCGGCGTGGCCGCGCAGGTGAGCACCAGTCCCTTGCACCGCTCTCCCAGGCTGTCCGCCGCCGCCACCGCGATGGCACCGCCCAGGGACCAGCCGTTGAGCACCACGGACTGGACTTTCAGGGTATCCACAAGCTTGACCACATCGGCGACGCCCGCGGCGATGGAGGCGTCGTCGAAATCCTTATCACTCCTGCCGCAGCCCCGCTGGTCGAAAACGATGACCTCATGCCCGGCCTCCACCAGGACTCTGGTGACGTTGTCCCAAACGCGACAGGACATGGCCCAGCCGTGTATTAACAGCACCGGTGTTTTGTCGCCACTGTAGTGCTCGTAGTAAATTTCGCGTCCGGCCCCATCAACTTGCAGCATCGCCATTTTCTACCCCCTTGCCTGTTTACAGATACCTTCAAACAATACTTTTACAAATATTTGGCCAGTTTTTTTCTGGCCGCTTCCAGTTTCTTCGGAACGTGGTAGGTGGGGAACAGGTCATCGGATGGGCTGTACTCCCGCAATACGGATTTCGCCACCGCCAGCTTATGGACCTCGGTGGGCCCGTCCACGATCCCCATTTCGGGTACGATCTGCCAGAAGTGAATCAACGGCGTTTCGTTGGACATCCCCAGGGAGCCATGCAGGTGCAGTGCCGTATAGACCACGTCGTTCAGCACCTTGGGCATGGCCGCTTTGATCGCCGAGATCTCGCGCCTCACGGCCCGGCTGTAGCCCTTGTCCCGATCCATCAGCCATGCGGTGTACAGCACATGGAGCCGGAATTGGACGATCTTGGTGTACACATCGGCGATTTTCTCCCGGGTCATCTGCATATCCGAAAGCTGCTGCCCCTTGGTGCGCCTCGAAAGCGCCCGTTCGCACATCATATCCAGGGAGCGCTTGAGGACTGAGATTGTCCGCATTGCATGGTGCACCCGGCCGCCTCCCAGCCGGGACTGGGCCACCTCGAAGCCTTTACCCTCGCCGCCAAGCATATTCTCCTTGGGCACACGGCAGTTGTCGAAGCGGATATACCCGTGCACCCCCGTGCCGATCTCGGGCTGGGGACCCACTGCCGAATCCCGGAGAATCTCCATGCCCGGGGTGCCCTTCTCCACCAGCAGCATGGATGCCCCCTCGTGGATATTGACATCCGGGTTGGTGACCACCATCACAATCAGAAATTCCGCCAGGGATGCATGCGACGAAAACCACTTCTCCCCGTTGATAACCCACTCGTCACCTTCCAGTCGGGCCGAACACTGAAACTCGCCGGGATCGGCGCCGGCCTGGGGCTCGGTCATGGAAAAGCAGGAGGCGATATCGCCATCGAGCAGGGGCTGGAGATACTTTTGCTTCTGTTCTTCGGTACCGAAGCGGGCCAGAATTTCGGCATTGCCGGTATCCGGGGCCTGAGTGCCAAAAACACTGGGAGCAAACCGGGACCGACCCAGGATTTCATTCATCAAAGCCAGCTTGACCTGCCCGTAGCCCTGCCCCCCCAGGTCAGGCCCCAGGTGGCAGGCCCAGAGTCCGCGCTCCTTGACGATTTTTTTGAGCGGGGCCATGGCCGCCTGCGCGGGCGATTGGGGATCGAATGGATCCCCGGGTCCCTTGAACACCAGATCCAGGGGCTCGATCTCTTCCCTTACAAATTCGTCCATCCAGTCGAGCTGCTCCTGGAACTCCGGCTCCGTACTAAAATCCCAAACCATACTCCGCTCCTCTCAATTCAATATCAAAATTCTTCGGGCACTCCGGCGAAACTCCCGATGGGCCCGGTTGGCCAGGCAACGACAACCGCCATTATTAATACCCATCGCCGCCCCGGCAGCCGGTACCGCATTGGTCCCGGACGGAACTACCAGGAAACGATCAGCAAAACATCAAACTACCATTCTTGCTGTACGCAAGCAAGTAACATAAATCAAACACCGAAGACCTCCCTCACGTGCTCCGGGTCCATATACTCGCGCACGACAGCAAGCTTCCCGTCTTTTATAACATGCTGAAAATGATAGTCATTTTTATATATCTTGCCGTCCAGGGTTTCCGCTTCCGAAAGTGCTTCCATGGCGACCCGGTCCTCCTCCGCGGTCATCACGGTGGGTGTCACCCTGACCCCTGTCTTGGTCCCTCCCGCCACATTGGTAAAAAGCTCCTTCAGTCCGGCCTTGTCGTAAGTACCGGAAATGCCAGTGCTGCCGGCCACCCACCAGGAGACATCATCCGCCAGCAGATCCATCACGGTGTCGAAATCGCTTCGGGAAAAGGCCTCCCAGAACCGCCTCACCAGCGCCTTGTTATTCGCCAGGTTTTCACTCGCATCACTCATAGCCAACGCGTCTCTCAATGATATTGTTCAACATAAACCGTGCTATATCAGCCTATTAACGCTTTACCACCGGAGCCAGCGCCATTTCCACCTGCTTCCGGAAAAAGCTGCACATCTTCTCAATATCAATCTGCTCAGGGCTGACAAGCCACTGGAAGACGGTACCGAAAACGAAGGAGCTGTAATACACGGCGAATGATTCCGCATCCACATCCGGGGAGATATCTCCCTGCTCGATGCCCTGAAGAACCCATCGCTCCATGTCCTGATTATAGGCCCGGTGGTTGGCCCTGAGTTTTCTGCTGATAATGTTATCGGTGGCGATGGACTCGTACATGATTATGTAACGACTGCGCATAAAATCGCCGTGCTCCAGGAGAAACCTTTCCACGGCATCGATTGCGCGCCTGATCGCCTGCAATCCCTGGCTGCTTCCCACCGCCCTGGTCAATTCTTCTTTCCAGGCGTGGTTGAAGTGCCCGATCAGCTTGTCAAAAAACGCGTCCTTGGAGCCGAACCTGTAGTTGGCAAGCCCCCGACTGTACCCCGCTTTCTCGCATACCTGCTTAAGCGTGGTTCGGTGCGCTCCCTGCTCGCAGATCAACTCCATCGCCGCTTCGAACATACGCTCATCGGACAGCGCAGTACGCTCCTCCTGGGTGCGCCGGGGTGCCCTCTCTGAACGCTTGCCTCTGGCCTTTTTGGCACGACTGCTCTTGGAGCTATTTGCCTTGCTGCTTCCCGACGCCCGGGTTCCTGCAACAGCCCCTTTGTCCTCGACACTTTCCTTATCCATGCTTGATTCCAAACCTGACATACCTGGTTGCAAAAAATGCCCCGGAATTCTACAACACCGTCGAACCAAACCAAAAAGCCTGTCTTGGTCCTTGACCGGATTCACAGGCGCCATCGGTCATCGCCCGAACAGCATCCCGCCAGTTTCCCGTTCTGCTCGCGGAAATCCGTTCCACTTTGCAGCCGGGCCCGGGCCTAAATATTTACTTGCTTGTGGCCAGTAAGTATGTAAAGATTACTTAACTTGCTTGACATTAGCAAGCAATAATATGAGCGACACCAACAAACGGCGACATCAAGTTCACAGGCGAAGACAGGAGAATAACCATGCACGTTGTCAACAGGACAAAAAAACCGCTGGCCCTGGCCGTAGCAGTCATTGCCGGAGGCGGCATGCTGCCCGTGGCGAACAGCCAGGCACAATCGGGGGCAACCACCCTGCAAGAGGTGGTAGTCACGGCCAGGAAACGGGAAGAGAGCCTGCAGGATCTGGGGCAATCGGTCAGCGCCTTCACGGCAGCGGAAATCGAAAACCGCTTTGCCAGCAATATCGGCGATATCGCAGACGTATCCCCCAACCTGGTTATCGATGATACGTCCCAAGGCCCCGGCGGGGTGGCGGCCATCTCCATCAGGGGGATCGGCGTGGCCGAAGTGGAGAGCAGTTTCGATCCGGCGGTTGGTGTGGTTATCGACGGCATGTTTCTGGGCAAGGCATCCGGCTCTATCACCCAGCTTATCGATGTCGAGCGGGTCGAGGTACTGCGCGGACCCCAGGGCACTCTCTTTGGCCGGAACTCGATTGGGGGGGTCATTAACGTTACCCGAAAAAAACCAACCCATGACCTGAGCGGCAAAGTTCGGGTTAGCCATGGCAACTATGACACCACCAAGTTCGATGGTTATACCAGTTTCGGGCTCACCGACAACCTGGCTGTCAAGCTGAACTACTCGAAACACGACCAGCGGGAGGGGTACTACGACAATCTGGTGACGGGTGAAGAGGATGGCGCCGTTGAATATGAAATGTATGGTGTGCATTTCCTGTTGGAGCCCACTACTGATCTTAAGCTCGAGTACTCCTATACCAAGGAGGAGTACGACCAGGATACGCCGCCGCTGCTGAACGTAGGGCAGCCCGGACAGCTTTTCTGCGACGTTTACGCGCTCTGTGCACCCGACCTCGATACGCCCATCTCCGGGGATCGTTACGACGTTGTCCAGAACGGTCGAAATGACGCATCTTTCGAGGCGGACACCCATATTGCCAAAGCCAACTGGATTCTCAACGACCGATACAGCATGGAGTACATCTTTGGTTACAGGGAAACCGACGAAAAGGTCTGGCAAGACTGGGATGGCTCCCCGCTGACTCTCTACCATACAGCACGACCTGAAGAATACGAGCAACTCAGCAATGAATTGCGGCTCAATTACAGTGGCGAAAAACTCAACTATACGGTAGGGCTGTATCAATACCATATGGAGTACACTATCGACCTGTTGAGCCTGATCGGCTTTGCAGTACCTGGCCTGATCATTGAAGTTCCACAGACATCACATCAGGAAACTGATACCTACGCAGTCTTCTTTGAGGCAGATTACAATCTGACAGACAAGTGGGTGCTCACCGTAGGCGGCCGCTACGGGAAAGACGAAAAAGAAGCCCAGATTACCAACGATTTCATCATCAACATGCCAACCCCTGTGAGTGAAGACTGGGCAGAGTTCACACCCAAACTGGGCTTGAAGTACTTCGCTGCGGATAATCTGATGTTTTACGGCCTGTATTCGTCAGGTTACCGGGCCGGCGGCTTCAGCGGCCGCCCCACCACTCAGGAAGCAGCGGAACTTCCCTACGATCCGGAGACGGTGGACAACCTCGAGTTCGGGATAAAAAGTCAGTGGCTGGATAACCGCCTGCGGCTCAACGCAGCCGCTTTCTATATGGACTATGACGACAAACAGGAAGAACAAAGTGTATCCGTGGTCGGCGGCACAGGACAGCAAACTGTCGTGGCCAACGCGGCTACAGCGACGATATCAGGGCTCGAAATGGATTTTGTGTATTTGCCCAAAATCGAAGGGCTGGAAATATCCGGCAACCTGGGTTATCTGGATGCCCAGTACGAAGACTTCGTTGCGAATATCGGCCTTGGTGGTGTCACCGACAATGATCACCTCGAGTTGAGGCGTGCGCCGGAATGGACCGGGAGCCTGGCCGTCAAATATGAGTGGGACGTTGGGCCGGGTCTCGCCTGGACTCGCGTTGGGTGGCACTTTATTGGCGAACACCATGTCTCACTACTTAATTCGCCACAAACTAAAAACGACGCCCAGGATCTGATAGACGCATCTATTAATTACCGCGTCAACAATCTGCAGGTGAGCCTGTTTGGTCGAAACCTGGCCGACGAGGACGGCTATACAGTCGGGTTCGATGTCGGGGGTCTCGCTGCCGGTGCTCTCTGGTCTTACACCGCCTCGCGGGCACCGAGGACCTATGGCCTGCAAGTGGAATATTCATTCTAGGCAGTCCATCACGGCCGGGCACTGATGTGCCCGGCCGCTTTCCATCAACTGAACGGGCTTCATTTTTCCTATGAGCAGTAAGATATGGGTCATTACCGGCGCCTCGAGGGGTTTCGGACTGGCGACAGCAACGCGGGTTATTGCTGAAGGGGGAAAGGTCGCCATGCTCGCCCGCAACGAAGATGTTATGGCCGAAGCGAAGAGGCTTGGCGATAACGCTCTGGGCGTCAAGGTGGATATCACCCGGCAGGAATCCATCGACACCGGTCTTGCCCGGATTATCGACCAGTGGGGCAGTATCGATATCCTGGTCAACAATGCCGGCCTCCACAAGGGCGGACTGATCGGCTCCCTGCCTTTCGAGGACTGGCAGTCGGTCCTGGATACCAACCTGTCGGGACCTTTCCGAATGATCAAGTCGGCGCTGCCCCATATCAACCGGGGAGGCAGCATTGTCAATATCGGTGCCGTCGTGGGGGGCATGGGGTTTGCCGGTGATGCGCCCTATGGCGCGTCCAAGAACGGCCTCAAGGGCCTTACCCGCGTGCTGGCCGTGGAACTGGCCCGTCAGGCGATCCGGGTGAACCTGGTCATACCCGGTTTTGTGATGACGGAAATGACCGGCGCCATATCCGACAGGGCACGGGAGAAGATTATCGAGAAAATTCCGCTCGCCAGAACGGGAGAGCCCGAGGAAATCGCCGAGGTTATCTGCTGGGTGGCGAGGGCCCGGTATATGACCGGCGCCGTGGTCCCCGTGGACGGCGGGCTCTCCTGCATGCTCTGATGGGCTGAGCTTCGAATGCGAGAATCAACCGCAGACACCATCGACGGCACTGGCAATTACCCGGACACGGTGAAAGGATTGTACTCATGGCAAACGATGACAACCTGCTCCGGTGGCTGACAGACCATCTGGGTATCGGGAATCCCACCATTGAAGAAACTCTTGGCGGCGGCAATTCCAACGTCACCATGTTGCTGAGCTCCGACCAGGGGGATTTTATCCTCCGCCACCCGCCGGTAAATACCATATCGGACCTGGCGGGTAGCGGGATCGAGCGGGAAGCCAGGGTGCTGGCGGCACTCAGTGGCAAAAAGACCCGGGTGCCGGGTTTTGTGGGGTTCTGTGACGATCAATCCGTTATCGGCTCGCCCTTCCTGGTGAGTACTTTCGTGGATGGCGTAGCCATCACCGACACCCTGCCTGCAGGGTACGGCAAGGGGTCCGCGTCGTTACAAACGATCGGCGAGGAGCTGGTTGACGCCATCGCCGATATCCACAGCCTGGATTGGAAAACACTGGACCTGCCAGGGTTCAGAGCCAGTTCGGCCTTTTTGCCAAGACAGTTGGAGCGCTGGCTCAAGATACGTCAGAAGGACAAGGTCCGGGATCTGCCGCTTTTCGAAAAACTTGCCAAAAGACTCAATGACCAACTGCCGGATGAATCATTCACCACCCTGATGCACGGGGACTTCCACCTGGACAACACGCTGTTTTTAAAGGAATCCCCCAAACTTGGCGCCATTATCGACTGGGAGCTGGCCGCCATTGGCGACCCCAGGGTGGACCTGGGACTTCTGCTGGCGTTCTGGGGCCCGCGG
This sequence comes from Cellvibrionales bacterium UBA4495, assembly GCA_002388905.1. Classification (GTDB taxonomy): domain Bacteria; phylum Pseudomonadota; class Gammaproteobacteria; order Pseudomonadales; family Porticoccaceae; genus DGNJ01. The sequence goes on along the minus strand of DGNJ01000091.1, from coordinate 8,837 downwards.
GAAACCGAATCCCCCGCCCTGCCCTTTGTCCAGCAGGTTACCCGAAACGACGGCGCCCCGTCCCGGGAATACCTGGCCCGGCGCTGGTCGGCCAGAACCGGCATGGATGCGGACAACTACCATTATTTTTGCGCCTTCGCTTTCTGGCGGCTTGCGGCCATGGTGGAAGGCGCCTATATCCTCTTCACAAAGGGCAAGGTCGACTCCGAGTATGCCCGCAACCTGGAATTCGACGTTCCCGCTCTACTGCAAGAGGCGGAACTGTACCTGAATAAATCAACCTGAGTGAGCGGAGCTGAAAACGATGGCAAGCCGGCCTTTAGAATCGACCATGATGCATGCTCCCATGACCACGCAGATGATCATGAATCATGGGGCCAGAATCCATGGCAACAGCAAAATCGTCACCTATAACAAGCCCCGGCTGGACAACGCCTCCTACACCGACATTTTCCGGCGCGCCAACCAGCTGGCGTGTGCCCTGCAGGAGCTGGGCGTCGAGACCGGTGACCGGGTGGCCACCCTGTGCTGGAACCACCGGGCCCATATGGAAGCCTACCTGGCCGTGCCCGGCATGGGGGCGGTGCTGCACACCCTCAACCTGCGCCTGTTTCCCGATCAGCTTGAATACATCATCAACCACGCCGAAGACAAAGCGCTGATCGTCGACGCCGACCTGCTCCACCTGCTGGAGCCCATTGCCTCAAAGCTGACATCGCTCAAACACCTGATTATTGTCGACAGCGACAGCGATGCCGGCAGCAGCGATATCCCCCTGGAAAGCCATGACTACGAATCCCTGATCGGTGGCCGGCCTTCGGAATTTGACTGGCCGGAGCTGGACGAAACGTCTGCGGCGGTGATCTGCTATACAAGCGGCACCACCGGCAACCCCAAGGGCGTCGTCTACAGCCACCGGACCATTTTTGTCCACTCCATGGCTTCCATGGGCAGGGATACTTTTGCCATCGCCCAGGACGACCGTGTGCTGCTCCTGCCTCCCATGTTCCACGCCAATGCCTGGGGGCTGCCCTATACCGCCTGGTTCGCCGGCGCGGACCTGATTCTGCCGCGCTTTAACATGAAGGCGGCGGACATTCGCTTCCTGATAGAGCAGGAGCGCCCCACTTTCACCGCCACGGTACCGACACTGATCAACGACCTGCTCCACTTTCACAGCGAGAGTCCTATCGATATGTCCTGCTTCCGGGTCCTGGTTTCCGGTGGGTCGCCGGTGGCGCCGGCCCTGATCGAGAAGGTCAATAACACCTGGGGCATCCCCGTCCTCCAGGGCTGGGGCATGACAGAGACAAGCCCCTTGTGCGCCCTGTCCATACCCCCCAGGGGCACACCGCCCGAAGAGGAAGCCGAATGGCGCGCCATGGCCGGCCGCCCGGTACCCGGCATGATGGTGCGGCTGTCGGACGAGGACGGCAACCGGGTGCCGGAAGACGGGGAATCCATTGGCGAGCTGCAACTTCGGGGGCCCTGGGTGACAGGGAGCTACTATAAAAGGCCCGCCCCTGACTCCTTTACCGATGACGGCTGGCTCAGGACCGGCGATATGGGCACCATCAACGAACAGGGCTACGTGCGCATAACCGACCGCTTGAAGGATGTCATCAAGTCCGGCGGCGAGTGGATTTCCTCCGTCGAGCTGGAGGCCCTGTTGCTCAAGGAACCGATGGTCTCGGAAGCAGCGGTGGTGGCTATCCCCGACCAGCGCTGGGAGGAGCGCCCCCTGGCCCTTATCACTCTGGAGGACCCGGGCCGGCAGCCGGATATCGCCGCCATCAGGCAACATCTACAGCAGTCCGTTGCCAGATTCTGGGTGCCGGAAAACTGGTGCGTGGTGAAGGAAATTCCCAAAACCAGTGTCGGAAAAATCGACAAAAAGGCCATCAGGGAAGCCTATAAGGCCGATCAGTACAACGTGATACATTGCAACGACTAAAACCCACTTCAGACTACGCCGACAGCCCGGCGGCGTTAAAGCGAGCCGATTGATTATGAAGCTAGATACAGAGAGCCTGGCGCGGTACCTGGAAACGCACATAGAGGGCTTCAAGGGGCCCATCACCGAGAAGGCTTTCTCCGAGGGCCAGTCCAACCCCACCTTTCTGCTCGACACACCCGGCGGTCGCTACGTGTTGCGGTGCAAGCCGCCCGGCGAGTTGCTTAAGTCCGCCCACGCCGTGGACAGGGAATACCGGGTCATGAGCGCCCTGGCCAACACCGAAGTGCCGGTACCGCAGATGCTGGTGTTCTGCGATGACGACAGTGTTATCGGCAGCATGTTCTATATCATGGAGTTTATCGATGGCCGTATCTTCTGGGATCCCACCCTGCCCGATCTTGCCAACCATGATCGCACCGCCATCTACGACCAGATGAACAGGGCCCTGACCGCCCTGCACCGGGTCGACACCGACGCGGTGGGCCTTTCGGACTACGGCAAACCCGGCAACTATTTCGAGCGTCAGGTTCACCGCTGGATCAAGCAGTACCGGGCCTCGGAAACCGAGAACATCCCGACCATGGAGACCCTGATCCAGTGGCTCCCGGACAACATGCCCGAAGACGACGGCAGGGTAAGCATTGTCCACGGGGATTTTCGTCTCGACAACATGATCTTCCACCCAACGGGGCCCAGGATTCTCGCGGTCCTGGACTGGGAACTCTCCACCCTGGGTCACCCGTTCGCCGATCTGGCCTACCAGTGCATGCAGTGGCGAATGGCCCACGGCGGCACCATGTCGGGGCTCGGCGGTGTCGACCGGGAAAGCCTGGGCATCCCCTCCGAAGCCGAGTATGTGGCCCGCTATTGCGAGCGTATGGGTATCGAGAGCATTCCCAACTGGGATTTTTACCTGGCTTTCAGCTTCTTCCGTCTTGCTGCTATTCTGCAGGGGGTTAAAAAGCGCGCCATTGAGGGCAATGCCTCCAGCACCAAGGCCCATGATATGGGTGCCCTGACCCGGCCCCTGTCAGAGATGGGCGCGGCGCTGATTCAATAGGCCGGGCGGGGCCGTCCCGCCCAGGAACCGGACCACAACCCTGTTTGGATAACTACCTGCCTTTCCATTGCGGGGAGCGTTTTTCGGCAAACGCAGTGGCGCCCTCGATGGCATCCTCGCTGTCAAAAACGGGGCCCATGATCTCAAGTTGGCGCTGGAACATTTCGCTGGTGGACCAGTCCTGGGACTCGACCATAATGCGCTTGGACGCCATAACCGCCAGGGGACCATTGCCGGCAATGGTGCGAGCCATCTTCAGTGCCACGTTATAGGCTTCGCCAGTGTCCACCACGCGATTGACCAGGCCCACCTCGTAGGCCCGGGATGCGGTAATAAAGTCACCGGTAAGTGCCATTTCCAGGGCCACCCGCTGGGGAATCTGCCGGGGCATGCGAATAAGGCCGCCCGCTCCCGCCACCAGCCCCAGCTTGGTTTCGGGCAAGCCGAACCGGGCGTTCTCGGCGGCGACAATCAGGTCGCAGGCCGCCGCCAGTTCACAGCCGCCGGCGAGGGCAAAGCCTTCCACGGCGGCAATCAGGGGTTTTTCCGGCGGCCGCGAACAGACACCGCCAAACCCCCGCTCTTCCGCCTCGGGCAGTTCACCGTCGACAAAGTCCTTGAGATCCATGCCCGCACAGAAGTTGCCCTCGGCACCGGTGAGGATGGCGACGCGAATATCGTCGCTGTCATCCAGCCGATCCATGGCGGCGGCAATGGCCTCCGCCATGCTCTTGGTCATGGCATTCATCGCCTTTGGACGATTGATAGTGACGGTCATAACACCGCCGTCCACATCCACCCGTACGTTCTCAGTCATCTCTCCGGCCTCAACTGAATTGTCCTGTCATCACCTCGGCTGCATGCGTATCCCGCCGTCCATGCGGATACACTCGCCGTTGATATAGTCGTTCTCCATGATGCTGGCGGCCAGATGGGCAATCTCCTCCGGCTTGCCAAGGCGCTTGGGGTAGAGGACCGAGTTGCTCAGGGCATCGAATACTTTCTTGTCCAGGGTCTCGAACAGCGGCGTATGGATAAGGCCGGGCACGATCGTGTTGACCCGGATACCATAGCTGGCCAGGTCCCTGGCAATGGGCAGCGTCATGCCCACGATGCCGCCCTTGCTGGCGCTGTAGGCCGCCTGCCCCACCTGGCCCTCATAGGCCGCCACCGAAGCGGTATTGATAATCACCCCGCGGCCGCCATCATCGTTAACCGGCTCATTGCCGGCCATCTGCTCGGCGCACAGGCGCAGCACATTAAAGGTGCCGGTGAGGTTGATGGCGATCACCTTGCTCCAGTCATCCAGGGGATGGGGGCCGGCCTTGCCATAGGTTTTGGTGGCCGAGCCGATACCGGCGCAATTGACACAGATGTGAATACCACCAGACCTGTCCATGGTCTGTTTGACACCGGCAGCGACGGATTCCTCATCAACCACATTGACTTTGGCAAACAGGGCCACATCCCCCAGCTCTTCCACCATCGCCTGGCCGGCCTCTTCGTTGAGGTCGAAAATGGCCACCCGGCCACCGCTGCTCACCACCCTGCGGGCGATAGCCTGGCCGATGCCTGAGGCGCCACCGGTGATCACCGCAACTTTATCCTTGATATCCATAACGCGTTAACCTCCTGAAAAATAGGAAATTCATTAGCTTTTGATAGACTAAAATCCGGCTCAGCCCTGAAAGACCTGGCTGTTGAGAGCAGGCGCCGCCCCCGCCACAGCAGGAATTTTCCACCGGACCATGGTGGAACACACCGCAACGATGGGCAATGACGCCTGCCGACAAAAAAATTGATATTTTGTTACACTTCATGATCTCCCGGCAGCGCCGAAAGCCCATGCGCGAACCCACCATATCCATCCACTTCGTCAATGCCGTCGTTCGCCATTGCCGCCACCGGCCCGGGGACTGCCACCGGCTGCTGACACGTAACCGCATCGCGCCACGCCTGCTTCATGAGCCCGGCGCCCGGGTACCCGCCAGGGATTACGCCAACCTGATCAGGGATACGATGGTGTTGCTGAGAGATGAAACACTCGGCTATGGCAGGCAACCACAACCCCTGGGTACCTGGGAAATGATTTGCAGGTCGGCGATCGGATCGGAAAACCTCGGAGAAGCCATCCGCCGCCTGTCGAGATTCTGCCGGCTTATCGACTGGAGCATTGCACCCCGGACGTTGCGCTCCGGAGACAGGGTTACCGTTTCACTGGAACCCCGGGATGCCGGTGACGATTTCGGGCCCTACATCTATGAGTCCTTCCTGTTCTACCTGCACCGGTTTGCCAACTGGCTCATTGCCGAAGAGGTACCCCTTCTGGAGGTGACCTTCGCATTCCCGGAGCCCGTCTATGCCAGCGAGTACGGGGCCATGTTTCTCGACAGCCCGGTGACTTTCGAACAGCCCGTATCTTCCATCACCTTTGGCGAGCACTACCTGGAGAAGCGAATCCGCCGGGACCAGGAAAGCCTTAACGGCTTCCTGAAACACCCGAATCACACCATGATCGTCCAGCAATACGACCAGAAAAGCTGGCAATACCGGGTGCGCGCCCTGCTCGCGAGCCAGTTGGCGGAACATCCCACTTACGCCGATATTGCCAGGCAACTGCACATACACCCCCAGACACTTCGCCGGCGGCTGCGCAATGAGGGCGTGGTATACCGGGAGCTTAAGGACAGACTTCGCCGGGACACCGCCATTCACTTACTCAGCAACCGGAACATGACGGTTGAGGAAACGGCCCTCGCCACCGGCTTTTCAGAGGCAAGCTCATTTATCCGCTCCTTTTCCAAGTGGACCGGAGTCACCCCCTATACCTACCAAAAGCCCCTGCGCACCACTGACAGGCGATAACGATTGCCCTGCCCCGCCGCATCTGGTTTTGTGCCATGGATGGCTGTCGGGTTTCAATTCCCGGGGAGTGATTAACTCGAATGGGGATTATTCGGTGTTCTCTTCGTCACTCAGGCGTTCCCGGCGGGCCTGCTCTTCCGCCATCACCGCCATGATTTCCTCCAGCACGCCATCCACGTCGGCAGCCTCGGTAGCTTCCTGGTAATCGCCGGTTAGCGGAGTGTCCGGTTCCAGTTCGCCATTTTCATAGAGGGACCAGATTTCCCGGGCATATTGTCGGCCCGCCAGTTCCGGGGCGAACTGGGCGTAGTAACGTGTCATATTGTCCACGTCGCGCTCAAGCATCGCGCGGGCATTATTGTTGGCGGCGGCATCCACCGCCTGGGGCAGGTCGATGATCACGGGCCCATAATCGTCAACCAGCACATTGAATTCCGACAGATCGCCGTGCACAAGCCCCGCACAGAGCATGCGCACCACATATTCCATGACCACCTCGTGATCCTCCACGGCCTGCTCGGCGGACATGGCCACCTCGCTCAGCCGCGGCGCCACATCCCCCTCGCCGTCGATGATCATCTCCATGAGCAGCACGCCGTCGAGACAGCCGAAGGTCTCCGGCACCCGGACACCGGCAGCAGCCAGACGCTTCAGGGCTTCAACTTCGGCATTCTGCCAGGTCTCTTCCTGCTCCTGACGACCGAAGCGGGAGCCCTTTTCCATGGCCCGGGCGCGGCGGCTGTTGCGTACCTTGCGGCCCTCCCGGTAGTGGGCAGCCTTCTTGAAGCTGCGTTTGACAGCCTCCTTGTAGACCTTGGCGCAGCGCAACTGCCCGCCGCAGCGGACAATATAGACGTCGGCCTCCTTGCCACTCATCAGGCGGCTGACGACCTCGTCCACCAGGCCATCGTCGACAAGGGGCTGTATTCTGGATGGTATTTTCATGGCGCCTTGTACCCTATTTGGGCGACTTAGGAAATAGGGGATCGAAAAAATTTTGTTCCTTCGTGATCCCGGGCCAGCAAAATTAGGGCAATATTCCCCAGAACCCTTGTTCATACTGTCCGGAAGACCACTGCCCCTGAACCACAGGCCCATCATATACCGCTGATGTATGCGCATATCGCCAGGGATTTGCAGAAAAACGATCACATATCCACCTCTCAAAAGGCCGTGGGACTGCGTGACGTGCTCGATGCGATGGTGAAACTACCGAAAACAGTTGTCGCCCGATTTTGAGCCGATAAATCAAAGAGGATATACTGAATCGGTAACAATGGGAGAAACCAAACGGGGCCGCTACTACGCTTTGATGCTGACTCCCTGCCTCTCTTTTTCCATGGTGGGTCAATGTAGGGGAAAACTGAAATCAATTACCCGGGAGAGCCCTATGAAGTTCTCTATCGCGTTTGCACTTTTTATCCTGACGGCTATGGGCATGGCTGCTACCGATTCAAAGCCCCCTCCAGAACCTGAGGCAAGCGATAAACCGCAGATCGAGTTCCGGTCTGAAAACGACATAGGCCTTTACGAGCGAGTTCACTTTGCCACGCACACCGCCGATTTTGAAAAAACCCGGCCGTTTTACCGAATGATCGGTTTTACCGAAGGCATAGGCGGCTTCCCCCTGACCAATACTCATCAACTTGCCCGGGCTCTGGGAATGTTCGATCTATGCCAGTACGAACTGGCGCAAGGCGAGATTATTTTCAACCCCGACAGCCTCAACAATGCCCGCATTGACTTTCTGCAGTTCAAAAAACCGTTCAATGACGAGCCACCCTACGAGTTGCCCAATCACCTGGGAATGGCCTATGCCGCGCTGCTGACGACTGATCTTGCCGCCGATGTGGCTTACCTCAGAGATCAGGGTGTCGAATTTCTTTCGGAGCCCTACGGCATTCCCGGCAACCAGTTTGTGTTTTTTCGCGACCCGGAAGGCGTTCTCTACAAGCTTATGGAAACCTCGCCACCCCACGGCGACCCGGATGAGAATATCCACATCATTGCCATGCCTTATATCGGCATCAACGTGAGCAACCTGGAAAAGTCTCTCGAGTTCTACAAGATGTTCGGCTATACGCAAGTAAAAATGGTCCCCGAATACACAAGTACCCTCGAAGAAGCCAAGGCCTACGGTCTGGATCAGCGATTTCGAATCAAGGGTGCCGAAGTCGCGATTGACCGCGGCGACCAGAATGTACTGCGCCTGGTGCAATGGATTAAGCCATTCAATGACGAACCACCCTATCCGCCCCCCATCAATCACATCGGCATTAATCGGCTGGCCCTCTCTGTCCCCGATTTGCAGCGCGCGGTCAGGATACTGAAGCGACAGGGTGTTGAATTTCTCTCTGAAATCGCACCATGCTGCTCCGGTACCGGCGGCGATGACTTCGGCATCGTCCATGCCATTGACCCTGACGGAGCATTTATCGAACTCCTTGGCCCCATTCCTCCGCAGCCACTGCAGCCGCAACCTGAGGGATGCCCACCGCTGGAACTCAAGATGCCGACAAACCACAAGGGTGAATTCCGGCTTCCGGGCAATAACTAGACTGACCGGTGTTGTCATCTCGATATTATCGGTCAATATTATGGAAAGGCTGCCCGATTAATTAACTAGCCGCTATTGAGTAGCGGTCTGATAATTTGAAATTCGCCTGGCGGTGTAACGCTCGCCACTATAAAACGGCTTAAGGGCACCTCTATAAATTGTGAGTGGCCTCTGCGCAACCTGACAGGCGTCAGCGCAAGGCGGTTTGCGCAGGACAAGGCTGGTTGTCCTTGTCAAGCAAGCCAACGCAGCGCTGGCGCCTGTCAGGCCGCGCCCTTCGGGGCTTTCAGGCGGATTCGCACTCGGCGTTGCAACTTCTCGACAGGCAACCAGCATGCCTGCGAAGTTGCTCCTTGATTGCAAATCAGCCTGAAACCCAGAGGCTGCTCCCAATTTAT
>DGNJ01000006.1:180-11797 GCA_002388905.1 Cellvibrionales bacterium UBA4495 | reverse complement strand
GCGGCGCGCCCGGCCCCCATGCCGTGGTCAGCGTCGGCGCCCCCGGCACCTCCGGCTACGCCACCTACCAGTACGACGCCAACGGCAATAATATCGGTTCCAGCGACGGTCGCACGATTAGTTACACGGCGTTCAACAAGGCCGAGAGCATCAGCAAGAGCGGTCATGCCACCACCTTCGCCTACGGCCCGGAACGCAACCGCTACAAGCGCACCGACACTAACGGCGGCGGCACCCGGACCACGCTTTATATCGGCGCGGTGGAGAAGATCACTCAGGCCGACGGCACCAGGGAGGTTAGAAGAACCATCGGCGGGGTGGCGTTGATTACCCTGCACCAGGACGCCAACGCCGTCACCCAGAGCACGGAGACCCACTACCTGTACAAGGACCACCTGGGCAGCCTGGACCTGATTACCGGCGCCAGCGGCGCCATTACCGACGAACTGTCGTTTGATGCCTGGGGACAGCGAAGGAGCGGTATCAACTGGCATGATATCGATGTCAACCAGCTGATCGCCGACTACGGTGTGTTTTCCTCGCTAGCACCGCCCACCACCCGGGGCTTTACCGGCCACGAGATGGCGGGTGAGGTGGGGGTGATTCACATGAACGGGCGGATCTATGATCCGCGGCTGGGGAGATTCCTGCAGGCGGACCCGTTTGTGCAGAGCCCCGCCGACAGCCAGATGTACAATCGGTACAGCTATACCCGGAACAATCCGTTAAATGCCACGGATCCGAGCGGGTATCTTCTACCTCTGATCGCGGGTGCAATCGCGTGGGCAGCGGGCGTTGAAGTGGCTACGATTGCCATCGTGGTGGGGGTCGCGTCGTTTACTCAGTCACTGGTAATGGGCGCTCCAATAGGCGATGCTTTCCTTGCCGGAATATCGGCCTTTGCCTTGAGTTACGCAGGAATAACATTGTTCCCCGGGCTGGATGCCGGGTTTGGCGAATTCCTAACCTACGGTGTCCAGATGGGCACTGTAGGTGGAATTACCTCAACATTGCAGGGAGGTAACTTTGGCCATGGCTTTATCGGTGCCGGATTGGGGTCCATGCTGGGCGGGTATATTGCTGGAATGGATTGGTTTCAGGGGTTACAGTTTACCGGCCAACTTGTCACCAAAGCCATTATTGGCGGGACCGTGTCTGAAGCCTCCGGTGGGAAATTCGCAAATGGGGCCGGTTCGTCGGCCTTTAATGTGACGTTTTCGTCTGTGGTCGGCAACACTGCCGGACAAAGGGCATCGAATATCAGAACGCCAAGTCCCAACGCCGAACTCGGTGCCAAGCTGGAACAGAAGATGATGACGGAACTCTCCTCAAACGAGGTTATTGATGATGCTGTGACAGCTGAATCGACGTTCCCTGCCTACAGTGCACGTTCGACGAGAATTCCGGAAATCGTCGTATTTTCTAGAGCGGCGGTTGCAAGTGGCTATGGCGGTATAAATGCAGCCTATGAAAGCGTTTCTTCCACGATAACTGCAACCGGCTTCACTTCAAGAGCCAGGAGCAGAGGTTTCAGTCCTGGTGCTAGTGATGTTGGATTGGCGGTTGGTCTAAAAGCTGCGAGAAACTTCCAACAGGCCGCAATTATTGCCTCGGGTGCCCCAGTTTTAATAGCTGGAGGGACTATGGTTGGCGGTGCAGCAGGGGCATTCAGTGTGGCTGGCGCGATGACTGCTGACATCGCATTACGAAATCATATTGGTAAATCTCTCAGTGCAGGTAGCACGTTAATTAGTGGCTCGGTATCAGTAGGTATGGTTGGTGCTAGCACCTCTCTTTCGGCAATTTCTGGAGGATCCTTGGCGGCAAAGTGGGCATGGACGAGTAGAACAGAGTTGGCTGGTTTTGTTGCTGGTAACGGATTATCTACAGCGGCAGGCTATTGAAATATAGAGACCCATCTATGGAGATTATGCTAGTAATTGTCGCGTCTCTAATATTCCTTTTTATTGGGAAATATGTGGAGCATAAAGGATTTAGACCGTTGATCGCTTTTTTGATTGGTTGGGCATCAGCTTCTTTGATCGGAATTTTAATACTTTTGCTGCCGGCGGGATCAATTGATAACTGGAGCACGACTGGGCTGGCTCTACTTTTTGGTGTATTTCCTGTTTTTATGGGCACTATTTTAGCAATGGGAGCATATGCCAGATGAAAGCCGGGCCTGGCCACCGTCACCACCGACGACCAACGCCAGACCAAGACCGAGTTGAAGAACGCGCTCGGTCAACTGTTGCAGGTCACGGACAACCTGGTCGGCACCGTCACCTACCAGTACGACGCCAACGGCAATAATATCGGTTCCAGCGACGGCCGCACCATCGACTACACCGTGTTCAACAAGGCCGAGACCATTGCCAAAGGGGGCCACACCACCACCTTCGCCTACGGCCCGGAGAGGAACCGCTACAAGCGCACCGACAGCAACACCAGCGCCACCCGGACCACCCTTTATATCGGTGGTGTGGAGAAGATCACCCAGGCCGACGGCGTAAGCTTCCCCGTCAAGTGTACAATTCAAAAGTAGAGTTTCCACCATTATGTTGACGAGTCTTGGCAGTATGAAAAAAGGGCTTCGAATACTTCGATTTTATGCCCTTTGATTGGTTCAGACCGAAGGGCTGAATCATGTGTAAATGATTTCTGCCCTGGATTTCGCTACCAGCGACGCCTGATAGGCGTCTGCGTCTAATTCGTCAGCGGTCGCTACTATCAACATGGTTTTACGGATTTTTGTTAATACCGATGCCTACCGCCAATTGGATCACAGTTGCTTTACATCTGGACCGCCAGCCTTTCACGATCGCAACTAAAGCGCCCTGGCAGACAAGCCTGGGGCCTATTTATGCCGGGAACTCTACAGGCAGGCAGAGCCTGACAAGGTTTTACAGATCCTGAAAACGGTATACTGCTTCAAAATTCATCCAGCCAAGGACTACGCCATGAACATTCAGCTTCTGCTTACTGGCGATGAACTTATGACGGGTGTGACCGTGGACAGCAATTCCAGCCGAATTGCCCGGCAACTAGCTACCCTGGGGTTGTACATCGACGGCAAGGTCACCATTGGCGACCGGCTGACGGACCTCGTTGCGGAAATAAACCGGCTCAGCGACACAGCCGATGTATTGATCGTCAATGGCGGGCTGGGTCCCACCGTGGACGACCTTACCGCCGAGGCCCTGGGCCGGGCGGCGGGCAAGCCCCTGGGCCAACACCCCGAGGCCCTCGATCAACTGGAAACCCTGCTGGCGCGTCACGGGTTGCCGATGAATGAGGCCAACCTGAAGCAGACGATGTTGCCGCAGGGGTGCGAGATTATTCCCAACCCCATCGGCAGTGCCGTGGGCATCCGGCTGGAACTGAATAACTGCCTGGTACTCTGTACTCCGGGGGTTCCCCACGAACTGGAACGGATGCTCCATGAGCAGGTTGTGCCGCTGCTGCGACAACAATTTCCGGATACCACACCCCTGCGCCAAAGCCGTTTCCATGTCTACGGAATCGGTGAGTCCTATTTGCAACAATGGATCGATGAGGCTTTGCCAGACTGGCCCCCGTCACTGGAACTGGGGTTTCGTGCCGGTCTGCCGACGCTGGAGGTAAAGATTACCAGCCGGGCTGGCGACAGTGAAGGGCTGCATGACGGCTGGTGCACTAAATTACACAGGTTGCTGGCGGATCATATCGTTGCCGTTGGCGACGGCACGCTGGAGGATTCGCTGGTGTCGCTTTTGCGTCAACGGAATCTGCGCCTGGCCACAGCGGAATCCGCGACCGGCGGCGAGATGGCCCGAATGATCAATCGGGTAGCCAGGGCCGGGGACGTTTTTGAGGCGGGAGTGATTACCAGTCCCGGTCGAATGTATACCGGGCTGCTGGGTCTGGAGGAGTGCCCCGGGGAGTCGGAGGTCAGTGAGGCCGGGGTACGGCATACGGTACAAACCCTTTTAGCCGGTACCCGGGCCGACTATGCGGTGGCGGTTTATGGTGACCCTAATTCCGGCCAAAGAGGTGGCGACCAGAACAAAGGCACGGTCTGGGCCGGCTGGGGTCGCGAAGGCGAAATCCGTTCCCGCCAATTCCATTTTCCCACAGGCGGTGGTATATACCAGTCTCTGGTGGCGGCTCTGGGGCTCGATCTGGTACGAAGAGCGCTACTGGGCCTGGAAAGCGCTCCATCCTATTACCCCGTCGGCGGTCGGAATTAAATCATTATCCTATCGCCGACTTCCCGGCGGTTTTATCGAATCCGCAATATTATTATTGACAGCAGGGCCCGGCCGCTTGACCGTCTCGACTTATGTACACCTTTTGTTCGACCCATCCCGTGGCGAATCGCGCGAGGTAAAACCGGGAGGAATCTGGTTCACGGGTAAATCGCACGGTCGTAACCCTGAGATACAAGGTTGGATGCCGGGTCCTGATGCGGCTACCGCAAAGCCAGGGATTAGTCTTTTTTCTGCTTAGCAGAGGTGCTTTCCGGGACGGCGAAAGCAGTCAAAGGTACAGTCCTTATTTGGTGTTTATGGTCCCGATTCGCCCTGGTTGATATTAATTCCCTCTCTTTTTATACTCCTTTCCGTTAAGCTATCCCGCTTATTTCACCAGGCGCCAAATTCCAGGAGTCAATCCGTGAGTGAACCCCAAAGTCGTAATCTCGATCAGATGGCCAGGGATTTCCTGGTGGTCAGCGATACCTATACCGGCACCCTGTCGGACCCCAACCCTTATCCCATGTACAACGAGTTGCGGGAGGAGTCACCCGTCATGGATGGCGACATCCTGGCCCGCTTCAAGGTGCCGAGCCAGGCGGATTACGGCAATAGCGGCCGTCCGGTGATGAGCATTTTCCGCTACAAGGATGTGATGGGCATACTGCGCGATACCGGAAACTGGAAGAGCTATATCAACGGGGACGGTTTCGGTGCCGCGGTGGACAACCTCCTGCTTACCGCCATGGACGGTGAGCAACACAAGAAATTCCGGCAGCTTCTGCAACCGCCCTTCATGCTGCCGGTGATCCGCAAGATGAACGAGACCCGGATTCGTCCCATCATCAAGAATGAGTTTGTCGATGCGCTGCGTCCCAATGGCAGGGCCGACCTGGTCAGGGAGTACTCCCTGCCGTTCCCCGTGCGGGTGGTTTACGATATTTTCGGTTTCCCGGAGGACCGGGAAGCGGTGATGAAATTCGCCGGCTGGGCCCTGCGTATTCTCGGCGGACCACAGGTGGACCCCGAGGTGGCCAAAAAAACCATGCCCGCGGCGATGGAAGCCGGGCAGCAGCTTTTCGAGCACGTGCTGCCCATCATCAAGGCCCGGCGCGCCGCCGGCGAGCAACACGACGACCTGATCGGCTTTATGCTCAATATCGAAGTGGACGGTCAGAAGTTCACGGACGAGGAAATTACCAATTTCGTGCGCATGTTGCTGCTGGCTGCCGCCGAGACCACCAGCCGGACCTTTGCCAACATGATGGTGCAGTTATTCGAACATCCGGAGGTCCTGGAGCGAGTCCGGGAAGATCGCTCCCTGATCCCCCAGGTTATCACCGAGACCATGCGCCTTGAACCGGTGGCCGCCTACCTGGCACGCATTGCGGACAAGGATATGGAGGTTAGCGGCGTCAACGTGCCCAAGGGTACCGCCGTGTCCCTTTGTATCGCCGCCGCCAACCGGGATCCGGAAACCTATGAGCGGCCCAACGAATTCTGGGTCGACCGGCCCATGCGTCCGGTACTGAGTTTTGGCTTCGGAGCTCATACCTGCCTGGGCAAGCATATTGCCGCCGTGGAAATGGAAGCGGCCCTGGATATGTTGCTGGACCTGCCCAATCTTCGCCTGGACCCGGATTACCCCAAACCCGTAATTCGCGGGATGCAGTTGCGCGGCCCCGACAGCATTCACGTGCGCTGGGACACCTGATCCTGTTCCGCTTTATGGTCCACCCCAAAGCCGGCTCAAGAGCCGGCTTTTTTACGGCCGGGGCCGGGGCCTTCTGGACGTGTTACGGTCGTGGATTTCAAGAGTCGGGTGTGAGAGGCCGGACGGCGCCTCGCCCTGAACGGCGCCGCTCTCTATACTGGAGGTAGCGGGCCTTTCAATTTCCAATTTCGCCCGAGTGAAGCACGAAGAGTGAAACCGGGAGATTAATGCATGTTCTGGTTCAGCATGGCCAGGAATCCGGCCATAAAATACCTTGGCTGGGGTCTTATACCGCTTTTCCTTGTTGTCCTTCTGTTGATTCTCCTGGGTCGAACCTGGGGTCCGGCAGAGCCGGGCCCAGTGGTGGTTCTCGACCGGACCGACCAGGTCCAGAAAGTGCGGCTTGGGTCACTCGCACAGGTGGAGCGGCTGGAAGATCACTATATCGCCCCCGGCGCACAGCGGCGGGAACGGGTATTGCAGGGGCTCAGCCGTTTCCGGGCGGACTACAAGCAGCTCGCCCCCCGCCTTGAAATCTATGCCGCGCCCGGATCAGTAAGCCGCCGAAAGGTGGCCACCCGCTTGGGGGAGGCCCTGGCAAACTACGGTCTCGGGCAGGCGGTGCCGGCCGGCGAGCACGGGGTACCTGCCAAAACCGGCGAATCGCCAATATGGATGCGGGTGAGCCCATCGGACCTGAATATCGCCCATCGACTCCTGGCGGCACTGTCGCCTTACCTCGCCGGTGAAATCGCCATTGAAATGGACGCCGGCGTGGGCACCGGCAGCATGAGCCTGACGTTGCTCGGCGAACCCCGCTTTACGGAAACGGGGCTTGCGGTATTCAAGGGCGCCGACCATGGCGCCCTGGGGATGCCGGAGGAATAGGCGCTCGCCCCGCCGCCCATGGCCAAGGCATCCGATACGCTGTTGCAGGTGGAGAACCTGGGTTTCCGTTACCCCGGAGCGGCGGGCCGTCCCGTACTTCGCGGTGTCGATTTCCGGCTGGGGTGCGGGGAGGTGCTGGCCCTGCTGGGGCGCAGTGGTTCGGGCAAATCCACGCTGCTGAACCTTATCGGTGGAATCGACGTGCCGGAGCGGGGTCTTGTCGGGTTGCAGGGCGTCGAATTGACCCGGCTGGGAGATCGGGACCGGACACTGGTCAGGCGCCGCCGGATCGGTTTCGTTTACCAGTTTTTCAATCTCCTGCCGACGTTGACGGCGTCGGAAAATGTTGCCCTGGTCCTCGAGCTCAATGGCCGGAGCCACGCCGAGAGTCGGGAGCGGGCCCTGGCCATGCTGGCCGCGTTGGGGCTCGAGGCATGCGGGGAGCGCTATCCGGATCAGCTCTCCGGTGGCGAGCAACAGCGGGTGGCCATCGCCAGGGCAATGGTTCACGGGCCCGATCTGGTGCTGGCGGACGAGCCCACCGGCAACCTGGATGCGGCCACCGGCTACCGTGTACTGGAACTGCTTTCCGCCATGGCGGCCGAG
Source organism: Cellvibrionales bacterium UBA4495 (assembly GCA_002388905.1). Lineage (GTDB taxonomy): Bacteria > Pseudomonadota > Gammaproteobacteria > Pseudomonadales > Porticoccaceae > DGNJ01. The sequence continues at coordinate 4,357 of DGNJ01000006.1, read as the reverse complement.
CACGGTGCCGGGCTCGTCGTTGCCACCCACAGCCGTGAAGTGGCGGAGTGGGCCCACCGCCTGCTCGTTCTCGAGGATGGCGTTATCGCCGCCGGCGGGGACCAATCCCGGTGAGGCTGGCGTTTCGCGCCTGCCTGCGTTTCCATGCCCGCCACCGCTGGCAGGCCATTTTGACATTGCTCGGCATTGCCATGGGCGTTGCTGTGGTGATGGCGGTGGACATTGCCAACGGCAGCGCCAGGCGGGCCTTCGAACTATCCCTGGAGCAGGTGACGGGAAAGGCCAGCCACGCCATCTACGGTGGCCCGGCGGGGGTTCCCGAGGCGTTATTCACGAAGCTGCGGCGGGACCTGGGTGTTCACCAGAGCGCGCCGGTGGTGGTCGACCGGGTACGGGTCCGTGGCGAAACCTATGTCCTGCTGGGTATCGATCCCCTCGCCGAGATCGCCCTGAACCGGTACGGCGTCGGTCTTGCCGGCGAGGCCGATTCGGGCGGCCTCTGGCAGGAGGATACGGTGCTTTTGTCGTCCTCGGACGCGCGGGCCCTGGCCCTGGGCAAGGGCGATGAGCTGCCAATGACTTACCGGGGCCGCCAACGAATCCTGAATGTGGCGGGAACGTTCCGGGGCGTTACCGGCGGTTCGCCGCAGGGCCTGATCCTTACCGATATCGCTACCGCCCAGGAACTCCTCAATCGACTGGGGGTCCTGGACCGCATCGACCTGATCCTGGAAGAGCGGGAGGCGGCACGAATTGCCGCCTGGTTGCCGGAGGCGCTGACACTCGCTGCCAGCGACGAGCGCGCGGCATCGAAACGCCGGATGGCGGAGACCTTCCACCTCAACCTCACTGCCATGAGCCTTCTGGCGTTGCTGGTCGGGGGCCTGCTGATTTACAACACCATGACGTTTTCGGTGGTGCGGCGGCGCCGGCTCTGGGGCCTGCTCAGGGCCCTGGGCCTGACCAGGGCGGGGACGCTGGCGGTCGTCATGCTGGAATCCCTGGCCATGGCGCTGGTGGGCACCGGTCTCGGCCTGGTGCTGGGCGTTCTTCTGGCCCAGGGATTGGTGGACCTGGTGCTGCGCACCGTCAACGATCTTTATTTTACCCTGACGGTCGGCGCCTTCGCGGTGCCGACCCTGGCACTGTTCAAGGGGGTGCTTCTCGGCTTTGGCGTTACCCTGGTGGCGGCGCTGTTGCCCGCCCTGGAAGCGGCCCGGACGCCGCCCGCCACCGCCATGACGCGCAGTTCGCTGGAACGGCGCAGCCAGCGGCTGTTGCCGATGATGTCCATTGCCGGTGCTGTACTGCTTGCAGCGGGCTGGTTGTTGATTCTTGCCGACAGTCGCAGCCTGGTGCTCGGTTTTGTTGCCCTGGCGCTCCTGGTGTTTGGCTTCTGTGCCCTGGTGCCGGCGGCACTCTATCTGTGTACCCTCGGCATCGGCGCTCTCCTGAAACCCTTTACCGGCACCGTGGCGCGTCTGGTGCCCCGGGGCATTGCCGCCGGCCTTTCCCGCACCGGCCTGGCGGTGGCCGCCCTCAGCGTCGCCGTGGCGGCCACGCTGGGCATGGGCACCATGGTGGCCAGTTTTCGCGTCAGCCTGGAACTCTGGCTGGAGCAGACCCTGGCGGGCGATGTCTACCTGAGCCTGTCGGGCCCCGGCTCGGCATCGGCTGCGCCGGGATTGCCGCCGGCACTGATTGTGGACTTAAAACAGTTGCCGGGAGTCGCGGACTGGCAGTTGCGCCGGCAGGTTGACGTGGAGACCGACGGCGGCCCGCTGACGGTGGTCGCCGTGGCGGGTGCCGGCGAGGGACTTTCGGGGTTTCCCCTGATCGACCCCGACCCCGGGGTTCGCTCGCGGTTCGCGGCGGGGGAAGGTGCGCTGATTTCCGAGGCACTGGCCTTTCATCGGAGTCTGGCGCCCGGGGATTCCCTGGCATTGCGCACCGCCGGGGGGCTTCGGACCCTGCCGATACTGGGCCTGTTCCGGGACTACCGCTCCCCCGAGGGTTTTGCTCTGCTGCCCCTGGCCCGGTATCGCCAGTTCTGGGCCGACCGGGGTCTTTCCGGCATGGTGCTGCACCGGGCCGATGACGTCACCGGGGCGGACTTCCGGCAACGGGTAAGATCGGCGGTAGACGCCTACCCGGAAGCTGTCCGGGTGACGGCCAGTGCCGAAATCCGCGAGGCTTCACTGGCGGTGTTCGAACGGACTTTCACCGTAACCAGGGTGCTGCGGTTGTTGACCGTGCTGGTGGCGTTCGTCGGGGTTTTCGGCGCCCTTATGTTGCTGCAACTGGAGCGCCTGCGGGAACTGGCGGTAATGCGGGCCACGGGCATGACCCGTAACCAGGTGGGGTGGCTGGTGCTGAGCCAGTCGGGAACCATGGGCTTGCTCGCCGGTCTGCTGGCGCTGCCCCTGGGCCTGCTCATGGCTCATGTCCTGATCCATGTGATCAACCGGCGGGCGTTTGGCTGGACCCTGGTGGAGACCTTGCCGGCGACCGCCGCCGTCGAGGGGATAATCCTGGCGCTGGTGGCGGCCCTGGTTGCCGGCATTTATCCGGCCTGGCGTGCCGCCCGCACGAGCCCGGCCCGGGTTTTGCGGGAGGAGTAGCTCATGGGATACCGGGTCCTGCTGACGTTGTTTGTACTCCTGGCAGCCGGCTGTGGCAGCCGCGAAGAGTCCGGTGCCATGGATCTGCGGGATATTCTGGGTGCCGGCGGCAGTGCGGGCTATGCCCGGGCGGTGGCGGTGCGGGAGTTTCAATTTCCCCGGGATCACGGTGGCCATCCCGATTTCCGCAACGAGTGGTGGTATCTCACCGGTCATCTGCGCGATGAGCGGGGCCGTCTTTTCGGTTACCAGGCGACGTTCTTCCGTTTTGCCCTGGCGCCAAAGCCGCCGCGGCGGCCCTCGGCCTGGGCCACCAACCAGGTATGGATGGCCCACGTGGCGCTTACCGACGTGGCCGGGGCCGCGCACCTTGCCGATCAACGCTTTGCCCGGGGCGCACTGGGCCTGGCCGGTGCTTCCGGCGAGCATCTGCGGGTCTGGCTGGGCGACTGGTACCTGAGGGAAGAGGACGGCGTCTGGCGGCTGCGGGTCGATGCCGGTGCATTCGCCCTGAACCTGACACTGGCACCGGCCAAGCCGGTGGTGCTCCAGGGTGATCGGGGCCTCAGTCGCAAGGGGCCGGAACCGGGCAATGCCAGCTATTATTATTCGTTCACCCGGGTACAGACAGAGGGTACCCTTCGCCGGCGGGGCGAGACACACGCCGTAACGGGGCTGTCCTGGCTGGACCGGGAATGGGGCACCGGTTCCCTGGCAGCGGGCCAGGTGGGCTGGGACTGGTTTTCGCTGCAACTGGATTCGGGCGCGGACCTGATGTACTACCGGCTGCGCGACGAGGAGGGAACCAGCCACCCCGCCAGCCGGGGCACCTGGGTGACGCGGGATGGCCGGAGCCGGGATATCGGGCCCGGCAAAATCGGCCTGGAGCCCCTGGACTGGTGGCGCTCCGCCGATGGCCGCAGGTACCCGGTGCGCTGGCGGCTGGATTATCCGGAAGCCGGCCTCGACCTGATTGTCAGGGCAGTACTGCCGGACCAGCACATGGATCTGGCCGTCGCCTACTGGGAGGGCCTGGTTGAAGTGGTCGACACCCGGAGCGGCCGGATCCTGGGCCATGGCTACCTGGAGATGACGGGCTACTGACCGGCCGGTAAACCGGTATCAGGGGTTTTTTCGGCGGGGCGGCTGAATTTCCGCACAAGCCGGCCATGGCGATGCCGCAAGCGTGGGATCGGGCGCCATCGCCTGCCAGGCCGGCGCCCGCGCAAGCCCTAAAGCCCCTTGTCGGTAACCGCCCCCTCCGAGGCCGAACTCACCAGGCGGGCGTATTTGCCGAGCACGCCCGTCCGCGCACCGGGTTCGCGGGTGGGCAGTTTTTTGGCCCGGCTCGCCATTTCCTGCTCGGAAATCCCCAGGGTCAGGGTCCGGGCCTCGGCGTCGATGGTAATGGTGTCGCCGTCTTCCACCAGGGCGATGGGACCGCCCACGGCCGCCTCGGGGGTGACATGGCCCACCACGAAACCGTGGCTGCCGCCGGAAAAACGACCGTCGGTGATAAGCGCCACGTCCGCGCCCAGGCCCTTGCCCATGATCGC
>DGNJ01000006.1:0-175 GCA_002388905.1 Cellvibrionales bacterium UBA4495 | reverse complement strand
CTCGCGCATGCCGGGGCCGCCCACGGGTCCCTCGTAGCGGATGGTCACCACGTCGCCTGCCACCACGGTACCCTCGAGAATGGCCGACAGGGCCTCCTCCTCGGACTGGAAAACCCGGGCGCGCCCGCTGAATCGCAGGCCCTCCTTGCCGGAGATCTTGGCCACCGCGCCGGTG
>DGNJ01000102.1:7597-9928 GCA_002388905.1 Cellvibrionales bacterium UBA4495 | reverse complement strand
GCCGCCGTCTTGCCGGTGCCGGTCTGGGCCTTGCCCACCAGGTCGTGTCCGCGCAGGGAAAACGGCAGCGAGCGGGCCTGGATCGGCGAGCAGTACTCAAAACCCTGGTCGGCGATGGCGTGCATCAGGTCGAGTTTCAGGTCCAGATCGTGGAAACGGAGCTTGCCCTTGGCGGGAGGCACCTTGAACTGGTCGAGGCTCCACTGTTTTTGGTCGGCCCTGCGACCGTTCCCGCCCCGGCCGCCACGGGAGCGGCGACGGCCGCGACCGCCGCGGTTGGGTTTGCTTGCCTTGCTGTTGCCTTGCTCTTCAGTCATGCCTATGCCGTCAATGGGGACTCGGTTCGAAAAAGGGGCGGATTATAGCACAGGGTACCGGAGGGTCCCAGCGCACCTGCCTGCCCTCAAACCGTGGCCTGTTTTCCGGGGCTTTCACACTTTTTCCTGCCCCAACCCAGGCGGATAACCGGCGCTGTAGAGTCGGTCGAGGGACACGGAATGACCCGGCCTCACCACCATGCGCACGTGATGGCGGCGCAGGTCCCGGGGGCAGTCGACACCGCAGGAATGGGCGATCACGGTGACTTCCCTGACCATATTCTGTACATACTGGGCCACGCGCACGGCCTTGTCAGCGGGGTCCAGTCCCCGCTGCAAATCAGGATCGTGCGTCGCCACACCGGTGGGGCAGGTGTTCTTGTTGCACTGCAGGGACTGGATACAGCCCAGTGCGAACATGAACCCCCGGGCGCTGTTGACAAAATCGGCTCCGGTACACAGCGCCCAGGCCACGTCCACCGGCAGCACCAGCTTGCCCGCGGCAATGATCTTGATACGCTCGCGCAGGCCTCGCTCGACGAGCTTGTCGACCACCATGGGCAGGCTTTCCCGGATAGTCAGCCCGGCGTGATCCATAAGGCTCTGGGGCGCCGCGCCGGTGCCGCCGTCGCCCCCATCGAGGGTAATAAAATCCGGCGCCGAGGCCGGCCCCCGCCGCTCGATCTCGTCGAACAGGTTGTCAAAAAAGTCGGTTCCTCCCACCACCAGCTTGAAACCCACCGGCTTGCCGGTCAGCTCCCGGATATAGGCAACCCGGTCGAGCAAGTCGCCCACGGAACGGATATCCGGATGGCCGTTGGGGCTGATGGAATCGACGCCCGCCGGGATGCCACGGATACCGGCGATTTCCTCGGTCACCTTGATGCCCGGCAGAATACCGCCCTTGCCGGGCTTGGCCCCCTGGCTGATCTTGATTTCGAACATCCTCACCTGGGGATACCTGGCAATGTTCCGCAGCCGGTCGTCGCTGAGCTCGCCGCGGTCATCGCGGACCCCGTACTTGGCCGTGCCGATCTGGAAGACGATATCGGCGCCCCCGGAAAGATGGTATTCGGACAGCCCGCCCTCGCCGGTATTGAGCCAGCACCCGGCCAGGGCGGCCCCCCGGGACAGGGCGGTGACGGCGGGCCGGGAAATGGCTCCGTAACTCATGGCCGAGATATTGAAAATGGCGTTGGTTTTATAGGGCTCCCGGCAATCCGGACCGATCACCGTCTCGGACGGGCACAGGGACTCCCCCAGGGTGGGAAAGGGATGGGATACGAAAATCAGCGTCCCCGGATTGGTCATGCTTTCCGTGGACCCGAAGGCCAGGGTGCTGTCGACATTCTTGGCCGCCCGATAGACCCAGGAACGCTGGGCCCGGTTAAAGGGCAACTCTTCGCGGTCCATGGCGAAAAAATAGTGCCGGAAGAACGTCCCCAGATGTTCGAGCAGATAACGGAAGCGACCCAGCAGGGGGTAGTTGCGACGGATGGTATGCCGGGTTTGCCGCACGTCCATCACGTACAGGATGACGCCGGCCACCAGCAACACCACCAGCCCACCCAGCACCAGGGCGGTGAATATCTCCAGTATCAGCAGCAATATGGGAAGACTCGAATCAGCCATGGCGATATCCGCAATAAAAAGTCAAGAATGCCTGAAGAGCAGGCGGCTGCAATCCTCACCCAAGAAACAGCAACCTGCAAGGGATGCCTGCCGGACGGCCCCGGCAAAAACGCTGTCGCCGCAACCTAAAGGGACAACAAAAAAACCGACGCACCGCCAATCTTTTCTTCCGGCAAACAGGCGGGATGATTACAATGGGGGTCTGTTAACACTATTTGAATTACGCCTGTTGTGACTAAAAATTCACCAATCGAGCGGTCCGCCGCCGCGGGCACGAGGAGCGTAGTTTGGTGACGCCAAATGAGCGAAAGCTGGCCCCGCGAGCGCAGCGAGTGCTTTGGGTCCGAGAAACGAAGAGTGGTGGATTTTTAGCCACAACCCG
>DGNJ01000102.1:0-7557 GCA_002388905.1 Cellvibrionales bacterium UBA4495 | reverse complement strand
GCTCGCGGGGCAGGCTCTCAGTCGCTTATTTAGAATGACTAAACTGCGCTTCCTCCGCCGAGCTGGAGGCAAAAATGGCTTCCAGCAGGTGCAATTCAAATAGTGTTAACAGACCCCATGAACCGACGCCGCTGCAACCGTGCCCGCTTTATCGCCCTAGCCCCGGTGAAAGACCTGCTCACCGATTCCACCCTGGGTTATATCGGCGACATCTCCACGGGCGGCATGATGTTGTTCTCGCCCAGGGCCGTCGCCCAGCCGGGCCACCGCCGGGTGGCAATCACCCTGCCCCGGCACGATGGCGAAACCGTCACCGTCACCGGCGAAATACGAATCGCCTGGCACCGTCCGGCGGAACGCGGTACCAGCGGCAGCACGGGCTGCCAGTTTGTCAATTTCAATCCCGGCGAAAAGCTGACGCTTCTCAGATCCGCGCGGGAGTTCAGCCTGAGGGCTTAAGGCCCAGGGTCACCCTGTCCAGGCCCGCCAGATCGCGCAGGGTTTCGACCCCCCGCAGCCCCGCCTGCCCGAACAAGTCTCTTACCGCCGCACCCTGATCGGCGCCGTGTTCCACCAGCAACAGCCCCCCCTCGCACAGGTGATCCAATGCTTCCCGGGCAATGCGGCGCAGGTCCCGTAAACCGTCCGGGCCGGCGGCGAGCGCCCCCACCGGCTCGAAGCGCACGTCGCCCGCCCGAAGATGGGGGTCGCCCTCGGCGATATAGGGCGGGTTGCTGACAATCAGGTCGAATCGGCCGTCCACGCTGGCAAACCAGTCACTGATTCGCACCTCGACGTTGGCCAACCCGAGCCGCCCGGCATTGTGGCGGGCCAGGGTCACGGCCCCTGGTGCACTGTCCACCGCCAATACGGTCCAATCCGGTTGCTCGACGGCCAGGGCCAGGGCCACGGCGCCGGTACCCGTGCCCAGGTCGAGAATGCGGGAACGAGGTTTTCCCAGTCGCGCCAGCGCGGTTTCCACCAGAAGCTCGGTCTCGGGCCGGGGGATCAGGGTATCCGGCGAAACCTTCAGGGTCAGGGACCAGAATTCCCGCTCGCCGGTGATGTAAGCGACAGGTTCGCCGCACCGCCGCCGTGCGAGCAGGGCGTCGAAAGCCCTGCATTGGTCGGGGTCGACGGGTTTATCCGGCCAGGTGAACAACCAGGTCCGATCCCGGCGCAGCACGTGGCACAGCAAGACTTCCGCATCGAGACGCGGCGTCCCGGACACCGGCGCCAGTTCGGCGGCGCGGGCCAGCAGGTCGGCGACGGTTGCCAACCGGAACCGCCTCAGCCGGCCAGGGCGGCCAGCTGCTCCGCCTGGTATTCGTGCACCAGGGGCGACACCACCTCGTCCAGGTTGCCCTCCATGATCTCGCCCAGTTTGTAGAGGGTGAGATTGATGCGGTGGTCGGTGAGCCTTCCCTGGGGAAAGTTATAGGTGCGGATGCGCTCCGAACGGTCGCCGCTGCCTACCAGGCTCCGACGGGCATCGGCCTGCTCCCGGGCAGAAGCTTCCTCCCGGGCGTTCTGGAGTTTAGCCTGGAGCAGGGCCAGGGCCTTGGCCCGGTTCTTGTGCTGGGAACGCTCGTCCTGGCACTCCACGACGATACCGGTGGGCAGGTGGGTGATGCGGATGGCGGAATCCGTCTTGTTGACGTGCTGGCCACCCGCGCCCGAGGCCCGGAAGGTGTCGATACGCAGATCATTCTTGTCGATCTCCACATCGTCCACCGCCTCCGGTTCCGGCAGCACGGCCACGGTGCAGGCCGACGTATGAATGCGGCCCTGGGACTCGGTTTCCGGCACCCGCTGGACCCGGTGGGCGCCCGATTCGAATTTGAGATGGGAATAGACCCCCTGCCCCACCAGCCGGGCGATCACTTCCTTGAAGCCGCCGTGTTCGCCGTGGCTCTGGCTGATCACCTCCACCTTCCAGCGCTTGCGTTCGGCATACTTGCTGTACATGCGGAAAAGGTCGCCGGCAAAAATGGCCGCCTCGTCACCGCCGGTGCCGGCGCGGATTTCCAGGAATACGTTGCAGTTGTCGTTAGGGTCCCTGGGCAGCAGCAGCCTCTGCAATTCGGTTTCCAGTTCCTGCCGCCGGGACTCGCCGGCCTCGATTTCCTCCTCGGCCATGGCGCGCATGTCCGCGTCCGAATCCTCCAGCAGGGCCCGGGCCTGGCCCAGGTCCCCGAGTAGTTCCCGATACTCACGATAAGTGCCGGTGATCGCCTCGAGCTCGGCGTATTCGCGGGAAAGATCGCGAAATTTGTTCTGGTCGCCGATGATATCGGGGTCGCTGAGCAGCGCCCCCACTTCCTGGTAGCGGTCACTCAGGGATTCAAGCTTGTCGAGTATGGATGCTTTCATGGGCCCTTCGGATAAGGTGGAAATTGCCGGTCAGTCGCCGTTGCCGCCCTTGAGGTCGAAAAGTTCGTGGGCCAGGCGGATGTGGTCCTCGCGCCCCTCCTCGCCGGCCTGCTTCAGGCGCAGTGTCGGGGTATGCAGGAGCTTGTTGGTGAGTCCCCTTGCCAGCGACGACAACACCTCCTCCGGAGCCTGGCCCCGCTGCAGGGCATGAATGGCTTTGTCCAGCTCGGCGTCGCGGATTTCCTCGACACTCTGGCGGAAGGCGCGGATAGTGCCTACGGCGTTCAGGGTTCGCAACTGTTTTTGCCAGGCATCGAGCCCTTCCCGGATGATCTGCTCAGCCTGGCTGGCGGCGCTCTCCCGGCTGCGAAGATTTTCCTCGATCACCTCCTTGAGGTCGTCGACGGTATAAAGGTAGACGTCGTCGAGCTTGTCCACCTCCGGTTCGATGTCCCGGGGTACGGCGATATCCACCATAAACATGGGGCGGTGCCTGCGACGGCGCAGGGCGGATTCCACCGCGCCCTTGCCCAGGATGGGCAGCTGGCTCGCGGTTGACGATATCACCATATCGGCCTTGTGCAGGTGTTCGGGAATGTCGGAGAGCAGGATGGCCTGGGCATTGAAGTTGCGCGCCAGGTCGGCCGCCCGGTTAAGGGTGCGGTTGGCCACGGTAATGCTGCCGATGTTTTTCTGCCGCAGGTGCTGGGCCACCAGCTCGACGGTCTCGCCGGCACCGATCAACAGGGCATTAACCTTCTTAAGGTCACTGAAAATCTGCGTGGACAGGTTGACCGCGGCGTAGGCCACGGACACCGGGTTCTGGCCGATGGCGGTTTCCGAGCGGACACGCTTGACCACGGAAAAAATATGCTGGAAGGTCTGGTTAAGCACCGAACTGACGGTGCCCGCGTCCCGGGCCACGGCATAGGCGGATTTCACCTGGCCCAGAATCTGGGGCTCGCCCAGCACCAGGGAATCGAGGCCGCTGGCCACCTTCATCATGTGCAACAGGGCATCCCGGTCGCGCAGCTCATAGAGGCGACCGGCGAGTTCGTCCTCGTCGAGGCCCTGGTAGCCGGCCAGCCATTGGCGCATACAACCGTCGGGCAGGTCGCCGACAGCGTAGATTTCGGTGCGGTTGCAGGTGGACAGGATCATCACCTCGGCCGCACCCGTGGCCTCGCTGGCCGCAGCCAGGGCCCCCGGCACTGTCTCGGGAGCGAAAGCGAGCTTTTCACGCAGGTCCACCGGCGCTGTCAGGTGGTTGATGCCTAGGAGAAACAGATTCATGCGAGGGCAAATAACCGTGAAGTGCAAATTGTCCGAATCCGGGGCCGCCATGACAAGTACAATCGCTCGGTTGGGACATATTTCCCATGCCGTGGCGGTCCGGCCGATACCGGACCTGCTACAATAATCGGCCTGCAGGACACGGGAAACTCGATTTTGCCTATACGGACGACCCTTCGAAAGCTGCTCCGGCCCGGTCTGTTCGCCGTGCTCACCGCACTGGCGGGATGCGCCGCCGTGGCGCCGGACCCGGCCGAACCGGATGCGGCAGCGGCGCCCGTGGAGACCGGGGTACCGACCGGCGAATCGCACCCGACCCGGGACTTCGATGCCGGCACGCTTTACGAACTCCTGGTGGCCGAATTTGCCGGCATCCGCAACCAGGTGGACGCAGCCCTGGAAATCTACATGCGCCAGGCCTACGAAACCCGGGATCCCGCTGTTATCGATCGCGCTATCCGTATTGCCAGCTACCTCAATCGCGACGAAAAAATCCTGGAGCTGTCGGAACTCTGGGTAGAGGTCGAACCGGACAATCTCGACGCCCGGCGCCTGGTGAGCTTCCACCTGGCCCGGGCCGGCCGGGTAGTGGAAGCCTTCCCCCACAGCGAGTATCTGCTGCTGGCCGGGGACGACGAGTACCTCCAATCCCTGGCCGCGTTTGCCGAACCGGTACCGCGCCGTGAGAAGGAACGCCTGCTGGCCCTTTACCGTGAACTGGAGCGCAAGCACCCCGACAATACCGGCCTGTTGCTGGGCGAAGCCATGCTGCTGCGACAGTTGAACGCCCCGGACAAGAGCCTGGCGGCGGCGCGTCGGGTTATCGAACTGGAACCCGCCAATGAAACCGCCCAACTGCTCCACGCCCAGTTGCTCCACGAGAGCGGCCAGGCGGACGCGGTCCTGAAGTCCCTGCGAAAATCCCTGCGGGAACTGCCGGGCAGCAAGCGACTGCGGCTGCAGTACGCCCGGCTGCTCGCCGACGAGGACCTGGCCGCTTCTCGCGAGCAGATACGCGAACTGGTATCCCTCTACCCGGACGATCCGGAACTCAAGCTCTCCCTGGCCCTGATCAGCAAGGAGATGGGCAACGACGACGAGGCCGCCACCCTGCTGAACGAACTGATCCGGGAAAACCGCCGGGCATCGGCCGCCAACTTCCACCTGGGCCGGCTTGCCGAGGAAAATGGACGCTTCGAGGATGCCCTGCACCACTATACCCGGGTCCGGCGCGGCCAGTACGTGCTCACCGCCGCCGACCGGGCCGCCCGCATGCTCAAACGCAATGCCGGCCTGCCCGCCGCCCGGGTCTACCTGAACCAGCTGCGCAACGAACGGCCGGGGCTGGCCACCGGCCTTTACCAGATAGAGGCAGAGTTGCTTATCGGCGAGGAAAACCTTGACGAGGCCCGGGAGGTGCTCGGCCAGGCCCTGGACAAGGACCCGGATAATATCAGCCTGCTGTATACCCGGTCCGTGGTCGGCGCCAGGCAGGGGGATCTGGAAAAGGCCGAGAGCGACCTCAGGGCCATTCTCGCCCGGGAACCGGACAATGCCACCGCACTGAACGCCCTGGGTTATACCCTGCTCAACCTCTCCGACCGCTACCGCGAAGCCTACGAACTGATTCGCCGGGCCCGGCAACTCAAACCCGAGGACCCGGCCATCACCGACAGCCTGGGCTGGGTTTACTACCGCCTGGGCGATTACGACAAGGCCCTGAAATACCTCCGGGAAGCCTTCGAGGCCTTCCCTGACCCGGAAGTGGCCGCCCACCTGGGCGAAGTACTCTGGGTGACCGGCAAGAAAGAGGAAGCCCGGCGAGTATGGGATAAAGCCCTGGAGGAGTCACCGGGCAACACCATCATCCTCGAGACCCGCGACCGGCTCCAGTCCGGCCAGGACTGAGCCGGGCTCCGCCATGACCGCACCACCAGACACTCCCCCGGCGGCACTCCGGCCCCCGGCGCTCGGCGGCGGGCCCGCCCCGGCCAGACGTTGCGGCCTCATCGTCATCGCCTGCCTGGCAACCTTTCTCCTGGTGCTGGCGGGCTGCGCGGCTCAAGCGCCGGTCAAAGCGGTGGACTGGTCCCGGCACCGGTCGGCCCTGGAAGGCCTGGACAGGTGGCGCCTCGAAGGCAAGATCGGCTATCGGGCACCGGCGGACAACGGTAGCGCCTGGCTCAACTGGCACCAGGATCGCGACGCCTATACCCTGATCCTGAGCGGCCCCCTGGGCGCGGGCGCCGCCCGCATCCAGGGGGNNGGGGGACGCCAACCATGCCGTTCTCCTGCGCGCCGGCGAAGACCCCCTGGAAGCGCCGACCGCCACCGAACTGACTCACTGGCTGCTGGGCCTGCAACTGCCGGTGGAGCAGATGCGCCATTGGATCAAGGGCATGCCGGCCGCAACTCCCCCCTACGGAGAAATGGTGGTGGGCCCCGACGGCCGCCTGCAAAGGCTGGAACAAAGCGGCTGGACGCTGACTTATTCGGACTACCGGCGACATGATGAGTGGATCTTGCCGGGCAAAATCCGGGGGACCAACGGCGATGTCGGCTTTACCCTGGTGATCGGCCGCTGGCAGCCCGGACCGGACCGGGAAGCCGACGCGCCATGACGCTAGTACTGCCGGCTCCCGCCAAGCTCAACCTGTTCCTGCATATCACCGGCAGGCGCGACGACGGCTACCACGAGCTCCAGACCCTGTTCCAGCTGCTGGACTACGGGGACGAGCTTACCTTCAGCCATCGCGCCGACGGCGCTGTCCGGCTGACTCCGGCACTGCCCGGCATCCCCGAAACCGACAACCTTGTTTACCGCGCCGCCGTCGCCCTGAAGCGCGCCACTGGCTGTCACTTCGGGAGTGACATCCATATCACCAAACGCCTGCCGGCCGGCGGCGGCCTGGGAGGCGGCAGCAGCGACGCCGCCACCACTTTGCTGGGCCTGAACCGGCTCTGGAACCTGGGACTCGGCCTGGACGAACTGGCAACCATCGGCCTGCAACTGGGCGCCGACGTACCGGTATTCGTGCGCGGACACACCGCCTGGGCGGAAGGCATTGGCGAACGCCTGACACCGGTGGAAATGCCGGAGGCGTGGTACTTCGTGCTTGCTCCGGGCTGCCATGTATCCACGGCGGCAATCTTCGCCGACGGGGAATTGACAAGGAACGCTCGCCCCATCACAATACGCGCCTTTCTGGAGCAGGGAGCCCAAAACCACTGCCAACCTGTGGTGGAAAGGCTCTATGCCGGTGTCCTGGAAGCCCGCCAATGGCTCGATGGTTTTGCACCGGCCCGGATGACAGGCACGGGCGCCTGTCTGTTCGCAAGGTTTGACTGCGAGGCGGCGGCACGCCGGGTTCTCGCCGCGAAACCGGCGGCCTGGGAGGGGTTCGTGGCGCGAGGTGTCAATCTTTCCCCGGTCCACCGCCTGCTTGGATAATTTGAAGTTTACTGGGGCGTCGCCAAGTGGCTAAGGCAACGGGTTTTGATCCCGTCATTCGGAGGTTCGAGTCCTCCCGCCCCAGCCAATCACTCGACATGCTTCTCGGAAACACACCTCCAGGATCGTACCGTGGCTAATTTGATGGTTTTCTCCGGAAACGCGAATCCGGAGCTTGCGAGCGAGATTGCCCGCTACCTCGGCGTCTCCGTTGGAAACGCGCTGGTCTCCAAGTTCTCCGACGGCGAGATCAATATTGAGATCAACGAGAATGTTCGCGGCCACGACGTCTTCGTGATCCAGCCCACCTGCGCGCCCACCAATGACCACATCATGGAACTGGTGCTTATGGTGGATGCCCTGCGCCGGGCATCCGCGGGCCGCATCACGGCGGTGGTGCCCTACTTCGGCTACGCCCGCCAGGATCGCCGGGTACGCTC
>DGNJ01000039.1:1933-6884 GCA_002388905.1 Cellvibrionales bacterium UBA4495 | reverse complement strand
ATGCCTGGCGCACCATAAAAAAACCCGGCACTGCGAACAGTACCGGGCTCTTTTATCTCGAAGCCTAGATGGCGACGATGTTCTCTGCCTGGGGGCCTTTCTTGCCCTGGGAGACAGTGAACTGAACCCTTTGACCTTCATTAAGGGTCTTGAAGCCATCGGCGGCAATGGCGCTGTAGTGCGCAAAAACGTCGGGGCCGGATTCCTGCTCGATAAAGCCGAAACCCTTGGATTCGTTAAACCATTTAACGGTGCCGGTAGTCGTAGACATAATAGTGTCCTATTTTGTATCGGTAATAATGGCTTTTCATAAAAGCCGTTCTAGCTGGAAGAGTCGGAATTACTTATGAAAAACAGGACGAAGTACTAAAGACGGGACATCGTAATGGTATGACATAAATACAGGACTTACTTTCAAGCCACCCTCAGCATATAGGGCTTAAAAATTCTGTCAATCATTTTTTTTCAGGGACCTCCGCTTTCCCCGAGCGAAGCGGACTGGGGGTCTGCTGATTTTCAGCCTCGGCAGGCCGGAAAGGCTCCCCCTTCCGAACCCCCGTTCACTCGCCGGCTCCCGACGATTATCCCCTGACGCATTGATTATCCCCTGAGGTAATAGTCCGGTCCGAAAACCAGCCAGGGGCGTTGTGCTCCCACCGCTTGCCGGGACTTGATCAACTCGTCGTACCAGCGGCCACCGCTGCAATCCCCCAACAGGATAGCGCCCACCAGGCGGTCGCGATCGAAAAAAAGCCGGCGGTAGACACCTGCCCCGGGGTCACGCAGGACCTGTTCTTCGGCGTTGGCCGCCGCACCATGACGACCGGCGGAGTAAAGATCGATACCCGATACCTTGAGCCGGGTGGGCGTGTCCAGGTGTCGATAGCCCTCGCCCGGCTTGCCGGTGAGGTTTGCGGCAAGTATATCCGCCTGCTGGCGGACGGGGGCGACGAGACCGAAGGTCCGCTCGCCAATCTGGCAACACTCCCCCAGGGCATAGATATGTTTAACACTGGTTTGCAGGTAGCGATCCACGACAATGGCCCGCCGGCATTCAAGGCCGGCATCCCCGGCCAGTTCGCTATTTGGCTCTATGCCGGCGGCAAAAAGGGCCATACCGGCTTTCAACTCAAGGCCATTGTCGAGCACCACACCCCGCACGCGTCCCTCGCTTGCCTGCAACCTTTCAGGACTGGCATTCATGGCAAAGCGGATACCCCGGACCTCCAGTTGCGATTGCAACAATTGTCCCGCTTCCCGGTCGAGTTGCCGATTCATGGGCCAGCCCCGGCGGTGGACAACGGTAACCTGCAAACCCAGCGAATCGAGACCATGGGCGGCTTCCAGTCCGAGCAATCCGCCGCCGACCACCACGACTCTTTTACTGCTTGCGGCCAGCTCGCGTATGCGGTCAAGATCTGTCAGTGACCGGAACGCCAGGACACCGTCGGCATCGATACCGGATACCTGGGGAATATGGGCGCGGGACCCTGTTGCGAAAACAAGCCGGTCATAGTCAATGATATGCCCGTGGGCCGTATAAACCCTGCGACCCTCGATATCGACAGAGGTAACCGCCTGGCCGGTAATCAGGTTAATGCGCCTGGCCCGGTACCACTCGGGACTCAACAGGGGAAGCTCTCTTGGGCCCTTTTCGCCGCAGAGCACGGATGAAAGCAAAATCCGGTTGTAGCTCGATTGCGGCTCCTCGCCGATTACCGTGATATCAAACCCGGCCTTCTGCTCGTCGAGGGATTCCAGCAACCGGGCTGCGGCCATCCCGCTGCCGATAATGACCAGTCGATCGGCCACTCAGGCAGCCTCGTCGTCTTTCCGGTCATCCCCGGCAACACCGTCACGGTTTTCGCTGTTTTTGGCTTCGCCTTGCGCCTGGTTTTCCACGGCAGCGGAAGCGGGGTTTCTCTGTTTCTCGTAAAGGAACTTCAACACCTGCTGGCGGATACGGTTGTAGTGGGCATCCTCCGCCAGCTCCAGTCGATGCCTGGGCCTCGGGAGATCCACATCGAGCACCTCGCCGATCCCGGCAGCGGGACCGTTGGTCATCATCACGATACGATCGGAAAGCAGCACCGCTTCGTCCACATCATGGGTGATCATGATCACCGTGTTGTCGAGATCGTTCTGGATCTCCATCAGGGAGTCCTGCAGGTGGGCGCGGGTCAACGCATCGAGGGCTCCGAAAGGTTCGTCCATCAAGAGCACCTTGGGCTCCATGGCCAGGCCCCGGGCGATACCCACCCGCTGTTTCATGCCGCCGGAAATTTCGTGGGGCATTTTATGCAGCGCGTGGCTCATGTGAACCAGCGCCAGGTTGTGTTCAACCCAGTCGCGCATTTCCGACCTGGTCTTGCGCCCCTTGAAAACCTCCCGGACGGCCAGGGCGACATTTTCGTAAACCGAAAGCCAGGGCAGCAGCGCGTGATTCTGGAAAACCACCGCCCGGTCGGGCCCAGGCTCGTCCACTTCGCGACCCTCGAGAATGACGCCGCCCTCGGTGGCGCCGTACAAACCCGCGACGATATTGAGAACTGTCGACTTACCGCAACCGGAGTGGCCGATCAGGGAAATGAATTCCCCCTTGTCGATTTTGAGATTGACATCCTGCAGTGCCCGAAAAGGGCCACTGTCTGTCTTGACCTCGATGCCGACATTGCTGATATCCAGGTAGTGTTTCATCTGATTTTCCTCGAATTGTCGTGGCAGGGGTTATCGCAAAACAGCATTTTTGTCCCAGCTCACGCGGCGCTGGACCGCGAGCATGATGATGTCGAGCAAAAAACCGATAAAACCGATGACAATCACCGCCACCATGATCCGGCCCAGGGAGTTGGAACTGCCGTTCTGGAATTCGTCCCAGATGAACTTGCCGAGACCGGGGTTCTGGGCGAGCATTTCCGCCGCGATCAGCACCATCCAGCCCGTGGCCAGCGATAGCCGAAGCCCTGTAAAAATCATGGGAATGGCCGAAGGCAGCACAACTTTCTGCACGTGCTTGAGGGCGGGGAGACGAATAACCCGGCTGACGTTGACCAGATCCTTGTCGATTCCCGCAACGCCCACCGCGGTATTGATCACCGTTGGCCACAGGCAGCACAGGGTGACCGTGAATGCCGATGTCAGAAAAGATTTATCGAACATCGGATCGTCTGAAATATAAAGGGCGCTGACCACCATTGTCACCAATGGTAGCCAGGCCAAGGGAGAGACAGGTTTGAAAACCTGAATCAGAGGATTGATGGCGCGGTAAAGGGTTTCACTCAGGCCACAGACGACCCCCAGCGGCACCGCAATAAGCGTGGCCACCAGGAACCCGAACATCACTGTATAGAGGCTGGTAACTATCTGGTCGAAAAACGTGGGCTTCCCGGGATAGTCGAATATCCGCACTGCGGCATCCGGGTCTTCCGCCAGTATCTTGTCCCGGCGCTCGTACTGGCGCTCGTAGAAAGCCGCTTCCTTCTGCCGGGCCTGCTGATATTCGTCCACCAGGTTGTGGGATTGTTCCCACACCGCCGCCGGGCCCGGGAACTGTCCGAGCGAGGTTTCTATATTACTGGCGGCGGCCTGCCAGAGAAGCAGGAAAACCAGGATACCCACAAGCGGCAGGGCCAGATTTTTCGCCTGCCGGGAAATCCATGCCTGGGAGGGCATGCCCGTCAGGAACAGTCTCCAGAACGGCGATTTGGATGCTGTAGTGGCGCTAGTCATGACATGTGCTCTCTGTTACCGCTATACATTTCAAGAGGGTGCGACCGGATAACAAGGCGGTTACCGGGTTAAAGCACCTCGTTTTTCAGGCCGATATCGAACTTTTCGAGATAGGCGTTGGGCTTGCCGCCATCGAAAGTGATGTTGTCGATAAACTCCGGCTGAGGCGGCTTGAAGCCATCCTCGGTTTCAAAATCCGGGAATTCATCGGCGTTCATGTAGCCTTCGGCGATCAATTCCCGGGCGGCGGTTTCATAGATGTCCGGAATATAGACTTTGGCGGCCACGTCCTTGTACCACTGGTCGCTTTTCGGCTCGGCAATCTGGCCCCAGCGACGCATCTGGGTCAGGTACCATATGGCATCCGAGTAGTAGGGATAAGTGGCGTTGTACCGGAAGAAAACGTTGAAGTCCGGCACCGGCCGCTTGTCTCCCTTCTCGTATTCGAAGGTCCCGGTCATGGAGTTGGCAATGACTTCCTCGTCGGCACCGACATAGGCGCTGCGGGACAGTATTTCCACCGCTTCCTCCCGGTTCGCGTTGTCGTTTTCGTCGAGCCACCTGGCGGCACGCAATAATGCCTTGACCACCCGCACCGAGGTATTGGGATACTCCTCGGTGAATGCCTTGGTCATGCCGAAAACTTTTTCAGGATTGTTTTTCCAGATTTCGTAATCGGTGATGACCGGTACGCCAATACCCTTGAATACCGCCTGCTGGTTCCAGGGCTCTCCCACGCAATAGCCGTAGATAGTGCCGGCCTCCATGGTGGCGGGCATTTGCGGCGGCGGCGTGACGGAAAGCAGGGCCTCGGCATCGATAGTGCCCGAGGTATCCCCTTTATGGGGTGCGTAGTACCCCGGATGGATACCGCCGGCGGCGAGCCAGTAGCGTAGCTCGTAATTATGGGTGGAAACCGGGAAGACCATCCCCATCTTGAAGGGCAGGCCCATGTCCCGGTACTCGTCCACCACCGGCTTCAGGTAATCCGCCTTAATGGGGTGGACGGGTTTGCCGTCGTCCCTTTTGGGCACATGCTTCTTCATGGACTCCCAGACGTCGTTGGAGACGGTGATCCCGTTGCCATTGAGATCCATGCTAAAGGGGGTAACGATGTGGGCCCTGGTACCGAAGCCGATGGTTGCCGCCAGGGGTTGGCCGGCAAGCATGTGCGCGCCGTCGAGCTGCCCGTCGATGACCCCGTCGAGCAGCACCTTCCAGT
>DGNJ01000039.1:0-1896 GCA_002388905.1 Cellvibrionales bacterium UBA4495 | reverse complement strand
AGGCGATGGCCAGGGGCGCCATATCGGTCAGTTTGATAAAGCCAAAGGTGAGCACGGGCTTCTCGGCCGGGCCGATTTCGGCCCTGGCCTCAGGGGCTTCAAGCAACCCGGCGGATACACAGACAACCAGGGACAGCACTGCCCCTATACGGCGAAAACCGGTTATTACTGAGGTTTTGCGTTGATTCCAAACCATCACTGATCCTCTCGTTTTCAATCGCCTCGACAGGCATAAAAAAACCCACGCTGACAGTTACTTCAGCGTGGGCAACATCACCCGGGAGTGGAGGGCTTTCATTTACGGGCCTCGATACAGGGGGCGTCTCGAGACCCAATACAAGCGATGCAGTTACCGTGCCAACTTTATCGGGCGATATAAAGCCGCTTTTGGCGGATTTCCCGTGGACAGGTGGCGCTTATCTGCTTGTTACGGCCAGGTCGTGGTGCGTCGGACCAACCATTCGCACCAATCGTGTGCCGGGCGAGACGGAATGTCCGCCCGATGACGCGATCAACGGCCACGGGGAACGAAGCGACCCCCACCGACCATGAGATCCGCTCCGAGACAAATACCCGGCTCCATCTCCCAGGGCGCTGCATGCTCCCCTTCCTCCTTGAAATCCCGGGCGGGCGCGGGGATATTCAGGTGGCGGGCGGCATCCCGGTAAAGATCGGTGCGATAGGATTGCTGAACGAGCAGCCGACAGTTGTCATCGCTGATAGGTTTTCCCAGGGGCTGGCTGCTCTTTCGCACCATCCACTCGGCATGGGATCGCCATGGGAACCCCGCCTCGAACCGGCCAAAGACATGGAATTCCGGCATGGAAACCGGAGCAGTGCCCTTGGCAAACATAAATTCGCCGGTCAGCGAGGGCGCCAGCAAACGTCCCGGCAAATCCAGGTACTGAGGCCGGCTGAGGATTTCCACGGCCCCCTGCCTCTGGTCGGGCTCCGCCAGTTGCCGGCAGGCTTCCATTACCGCCAGGCGTAACCGCAGGTGCGTGGAAGGATTCCGGCTGTGCCAGGCTTCGGTGACTCCCAGCACTTTTTCCGGCGCGTTGTTCCAGATCTGGTAGCCACTGGCGGCCACCGAGCCCACGCCACGCTGCACGGCCAGGGAATTCCAGGGCTCGCCGACGCAGAAGCCATCGACGATCCCCCGGGCCAGGCTGTCGCACATCTGCTCGGGCGGCAGGACAATAATGCGAACATCCCGATCGGGATCGATACCGCCCGCCTCCAGCCACATGCGCAACAGGAGGGTATGCATGGAGAATGCATGCACCGTCGCCAGGGTAAGGGTTCTCTTCCCGTCGAGAAGATAATCTCGCAGCCGTTCAGCCGCCCCGAGCGCATCGGGCATGCCCTCCCCGATACCCAGATGCTGTCCGATGGCATTGGCAACGGTGACGGCATTGCCGTTGAGCCCCAGGGAAAGGCCCGTCAGCAGGTTGACCCGCATGCCGCCCGCGCCAAAACCCGCCATCATGGGCAGTGGCGCAAGCAGGTGCGCGGCGTCCAGTTTACCCACCACAAGTTTGTCCCGCAGGTTGGCCCAGGAAACCTCCCTTACCAGGCTAACGTCGAGGCCGTAGCGCCTGAAAATCCCCGCTTCATGTGCCAAAACCAGCGGGGCACTGTCCGTCAGCCGCATAAAACCGATGGTCAGCTGTTCTTTTTCCGGTGGCGCGAGTTGTTTCGATACTGTCATTTACGGGTCCTCGACAAGCTCAGGATTTTCCCTTTGGCGAAAGGGTTGCCAGTATGGTGCCTGCAACGTCGGGCAGGCGCTGATTGCTGTTCATGGCAAGCTGGGTGATGAGCTGATGTGCCTCTTGCTCATCGATTTTCTTGTGGGCCATCAATAGCCCCTTGGCCTGCTCCACCAGCTTCCTG
>DGNJ01000021.1:2758-8021 GCA_002388905.1 Cellvibrionales bacterium UBA4495 | reverse complement strand
ACCTGCCGGTGCGCTTCCGGCCTTCCTACTTCCCCTTCACCGAGCCCTCCGCGGAAGTGGATATCCAGTGCACCAATTGCGGCGGTTCGGGATGTCGGGTCTGTGGCGGCAGCGGCTGGCTGGAAGTAATGGGTTGCGGCATGGTGCATCCCGAAGTGTTCCGCCATTGCGGTGTCGACAACGACAAGTACACCGGGTTTGCCTTTGGTCTGGGTGTCGAGCGACTGGCCATGCTGCGCTATGNNCCTGTTTTTCGAGAACGACCTGAGGTTCCTTAAACAGTTTTGAGCCTGAGTGCCACACGACTTTTGAGGTCGTTTTTTAACATCCGGTAGTCGATGTCAGAGCAAGCTTTCAAGTGAAGGAAAACCGATGAAATTCAGCGAATCCTGGTTACGGGAGTGGGTAGACCCGGCCATCGATAGCCAAGCACTGGCCCACCAGCTCACCATGGCGGGCCTGGAAGTGGATGGCGTGGAACCGGCCGCGGGGGATTTTTCCGGTGTCGTGGTTGGGGAAATCCTCGCCTGCGAGCCGCACCCGGATGCCGATAAACTCAGTGTCTGCCGGGTTTCCGGCTCGCCGGAGGGCGAACAGCAGGTGGTCTGCGGTGCGCCCAATGCCCGGGCAGGGCTCAAGGTGCCCTTTGCCCTGGTGGGGGCCGAACTGCCCGGTGCGCTCAAGATCAAGCGCGCCAAACTGCGCGGCGTGGAATCCGCGGGCATGCTTTGTGCCGGCGACGAACTGGGCCTTTCCGATGAGGATGACGGCCTGCTGGAACTGCCGGCCGATGCGCCTGTGGGCGAATCCCTGCGGGACTACCTGGCCCTCGATGACACCCTGATCGAGGTGGACCTGACCCCCAACCGGGGCGACTGCCTGGCCATTCGCGGCCTGGCACGGGAAGTGGCCGTGCTCTGTCGGCTGGACCAGGAAACACCGGATCTGGCACCGGTTCCTGCGGCCGTGGAGGATCGTTTCCCGGTCAGCCTCGATGCCGGGGATAAATGTCCCCGCTACGCGGGTCGTGTCATTCGCGATATCGATATCGCCCGTCCCTCGCCACTGTGGCTGGTGGAGAAACTCCGGCGTTGCGGCGTACGCAGTATTGACGCCGTGGTGGATGTGACCAATTATGTGATGCTGGAATTGGGCCAGCCTCTGCACGCCTTTGATCTGGACAAGCTGGACGGGGGCATCCAGGTGCGTGAAGCGAAGCAGGGCGAAAAGCTGGAAATGCTCGACGGCGCTACCACGGAATTCCGGTCCGGCACGCTGGCCATTGCCGATGGGCAGGGCGCCGTTGCCATGGCCGGCATCATGGGTGGCCGGGCCACCGCCGTTTCCGCGCAAACACGGGATTTGTTTCTGGAAAGCGCTTTTTTCAATCCGCTGGCCATTGTCGGTCAGGCTCGCTACTACGGCCTGCACACGGACTCATCTCATCGCTTCGAGCGCGGCGTCGACCCGGCGCTGTGCAAGCTCGCCATCGAGCGGGCCACGGCCCTGCTCCTCGATATCGTCGGCGGGAAGCCGGGCCCGGTGGTGGTGGAAGAACTTCAGGAGCACCTGCCGCGGCTGGCCACGGTGCAATTGTCCCTAGCCCGACTGCGCCAGCAACTGGCATTTTCCATCGAGGCGGGCGAGGTGCGGGACATACTGGTCCGTCTGGGCCTGGAGGTCACCGCCGAGAATGCGCAAGGCTGGACCCTGACCGTGCCCAGTTGGCGCTTCGATCTTGCCATCGAGGCCGATCTGGTAGAGGAGGTGGCCCGCGTCTACGGCTACAACCGCCTGCCCATTACCACCGTCAAATCCGCCCTGGCCATCGAACCCGGCCGGGAGGCGCGCCTGCCCCTATCAGCGATGAGGAATGTCCTTGTCGAGCGCGGCTATCGGGAAGCCATTACCTACAGTTTTGTCGACCCCGCGCTCCAGGCCAAACTCAACCCGGGTGTCCAGGCCCTGCCGGTGGCCAATCCCATCGCCAGCGACATGGCGCAGATGCGCACCTCTCTCTGGCCGGGCCTGATCCGGGCCCTCAGACACAACATCAATCGCCAGCAGAGCCGCGTGCGCTTGTTCGAGGCCGGTTTGCGTTTCCTACCGGGGGAGACACTTCGCCAGGAACCCATGCTCGCCGGCCTGATCTATGGCGAGCGCTGGCCCGAGAGCTGGAACCACGGCCGGGAAAAAGTGGATTTCTTCGATATCAAGGGCGATGTCGAGGCGTTACTGGCCCTGACCGGGGAGGAAGATCGTTTCCGTTTTGAGCCCATGGAGCACCCGGCGCTGCACCCGGGGCAGTCGGCGGCCATTCTCAAGGCCGGTGAGCCGGTGGGTATACTGGGGCGTCTGCATCCTTCCTTGCAAAAAGACCTGGACCTGGAGCAACCGGTGTACCTGTTCGATATGCAACAGGAACCATTGCGGGAAACCCGGATTCCGAGCTTCCGGGAGGTCAGCCGCTTCCCGGGCCTGCGCCGGGACATCGCCGTCATTGTCGACCGGGCCATTGCCGTTCAGCCCCTGCTCGATACCGTCCGTCGCGCTGCGGGACCTTTGCTGGTTGACCTGAAGGTGTTTGACGTCTATGAAGGCAAAGGTATTGAAAATAATAGAAAAAGTGTGGCGCTGGGCTTGACGTTCCAGGAGGAATCCCGCACTCTTAATGAATCCGAGGTGAACGCAGCCGTGAACGCTGTGGTTGATCGTCTCAAAGAGGAACACCGGGCGTCCTTAAGGGGATAAAACAACAATGTCAGCATTAACCAAAGCCGACATCGCCGAAATGCTCTTCGAGGAACTGGGTCTCAATAAACGGGAGGCCAAGGAAATCGTCGAATCCTTTTTCGAGGAAATCTGCGTCGCCCTGGAAAGCAACGAACAGGTGAAGCTTTCCGGCTTCGGCAATTTCGATCTCCGGGACAAGAACAGCCGACCGGGCCGCAATCCCAAAACCGGCGAGGAGATACCCATTACGGCCCGTCGCGTGGTGACATTCAAACCGGGCCAGAAACTCAAGGCGAGGGTCGAGGACCATGCTGGAGCCCGGTAACAACGATCAGTTGCCGCCTATTCCCGGTAAGCGCTATTTCACCATCGGTGAGGTCAGCGATCTGTGTGAAGTCAAACCGCACGTGCTTCGTTACTGGGAGCAGGAATTCCCCATGCTCGACCCGGTCAAGCGCCGGGGTAACCGCCGCTATTACCAGCGCCAGGACGTTCTTCTCATCCGCCAGATTCGCTCCCTGCTCTACGACCAGGGCTTCACGATCGGCGGTGCCCGTCAGCGCCTGACCGGCGAGGACGCCAAGGAAGAAGCCACCCAGATTCGCCAGTTGGTCACCCAGACTATTGCCGAACTGGAAGACGTTCTCAATGTCCTGAAAGTCTGATTCCGGCTTGCAATGATCACCCGATTCGGTATCATTGCGCCTCCCCCGCAGCACCCATTACAAATCGGAGCGTAGCGCAGCCTGGTAGCGCACTACACTGGGGGTGTAGTGGTCGTCGGTTCAAATCCGGCCGCTCCGACCATATTTCCTCTTAAAAAACAAGCTCTACCCCATTAACGGGGGATGGGCATTCCTGCGTACCCGATTGATGATGCCATCCCAGCCATAGCTCCGGGTCACCTCTCATTGTTTTCTTCTGAGAGCGCCGGCGATCCCTTGGTCAGACTCTGCCCTCGCCAGAACATGAAGATCGCGGGGAATACCACCAACACCATAATCAGTGCCGAGACCACGCCTCCTACCATGGGCGCGGCAATGCGCTGCATGACGTCGGCGCCAGTGCCGCTGGAGAACATGATCGGCACCAGTCCCATGAATAGTGCCAACCCGGTCATCAACATGGGGCGTATCCGTTGACCGGCACCGGTCTGCACAGCCTCTTGCAGATCGCCACGGGTATTGAGCCGGCGTTCCGCTTCCCGATCCCGCCAGGCGATATCCAGATACACCATCATCAGCAGGCCCAGTTCCACGGCGAGACCCGCCACGGCAATCATGCCCACCCAGACGGCGACGCTGAGTTTGAAGTCCAGCCACCATAGCAGCCAGACGGCACCGCTGAGAGAGAAAGGTACGCTCAACATCACCACCAGGGTTTCGGTCAGCGATCCCCGGTGCATAAACAGCATGAAAAAGATCAGAAAAAGCGTGGCGGGCACCAGTAACTGCAGCTTGGCTTTAGCCCGCTCGAAGTACTGAAACTGCCCGGCCCAGGCGAGGCGGTAGCCCGAAGGGATGTCGACGTTGTCAGCGACCACCTCTTTGGCCTGTTCCACGTAGTCGGCGATGCCGATGTCGTTTTTCACATCGACAAAGACAAAGCCCACCAGCTGACCATCCTCGCTGCGCACCGATGGGGGGCCGGTTTGGAACTCAATGTTCGCCACCTGGGTAATGGGAATCTGGGCGCCGGTGGATGTGGGCACGAGGACGCGCTCGAGGGCGTCGAGGTTGTCCCGGTAGTCCCGGGCGTAGCGCACCAGGATGTTGTAGCGCTCCCGGCCCTCGACGGTCTGGGAGACCACCGTGCCGCCCATCGCGGCCATGATGACCCGCTCTACATCACCGACGTTGAGGCCGAGGCGGGCGGCCGCAGCCCGGTCGACGGTGAAATCCAGGAAGTAACCCCCGGTACTGCGTTCGGCAAAAGCACTGCGCGTATAGGGCGCCATGCGTTCGTCCGCCTGCAGGGCTTTTTCGATGGCCACACCGGTCTCCTCGATGGTGGCCAGGTCGGGGCCGAACACCTTGATACCCAGGGCCGAGCGAATGCCGGTAGCCAACATCTCGGTCCGGGTCTGGATGGGCATCCAGAAAATATTGGGCATGCCGGGGAAGCGCAGTTTCTGGTCCATCTCCTGGATCAGGCCGTCCCAGGTCAAGCCTTCCCGCCACTGATTCCGGGGCTTGAGGGTAATCACCGTCTCCACCATGGACAGGGGCGCCGGATCCGTGGCGCTGGTGGAGCGGCCCACCTTACCGAAGACGTGCTCCACTTCTGGTATAGCGGCGATGATCCGGTCCATGGTCTGCAAGGTCTGCGTCGCTTCGGTAATGGACATGCCAGGCAGCGCCGTCGGCATGTAGAGAATCGAACCCTCGTTCAACGGCGGCATAAATTCGTTGCCCAACTGCCGGAAGGGAATCACTGTCAGTGCCAGGATCAGTACCGCTCCTCCAACCACAGGCCAACGAAAACGTACCGCAAAGGCGACCACCGGTCGGTAGGCGGCCACCAGCCACTG
>DGNJ01000021.1:2551-2725 GCA_002388905.1 Cellvibrionales bacterium UBA4495 | reverse complement strand
CCAGGGCCGGCACCAGGGTGATGGACAATAGCGCCGCAAAGGCCATGGAGTAGGTTTTGGTGAACGCCAGTGGCTTGAACAACCGGCCTTCGGTGCCTGCCAGGGCGAAGACCGGCATAAAGGACACGGTGATAATCAGCAGCGAAAAGAAAATACTGGGTCCCACTTGCTGCA
>DGNJ01000021.1:0-2480 GCA_002388905.1 Cellvibrionales bacterium UBA4495 | reverse complement strand
CGTCCACCATGGCGCCGATGGCGACGGCTATGCCTCCCAACGACATGATATTGGCCGTCAGCCCCTGGTAATACATGGGGATAAAGGAGAGCAGGACCGCCACCGGCAGTGTGATCACCGCCACCAGGGTGGAACGTGCATGCAGCAAAAATAGCCCGATGATCAGGGAGACGATCAGCATCTCCTCGGTCAGGGTACGGGTCAGGGTATCAATGGCTTCATTGATCAGGGTAGAGCGATCATAGACCGGCACAATCTCCACCCCTTTCGGCAGGCCGGATTTGATGTCCTCGAGGCGCTGCTTGACCCGGCGAATCACATCCAGCGCGTTCTCGCCGTAGCGCATCACCACGATGCCACCGACGGTGACGCCCTCGCCATCCAGCTCGGCCTGGCCCCGCTGCATGGCCGGCCCCAGGGCTACGTGGCCCACCTGTTCCACGGTGACGGGCACCCCATTTTCGGTGGATTTGAGCACCACCTGCTCAAGATCGGCTACGGACTTTACGTAACCGCGACCGCGGATAAACTGCTCGTGGCCTGCCACTTCCAGGATGCGGCCGCCCACGTCCTGGTTGGATTCCCGCACTGCTTCCACGACGTGCTGCAGTGGTATCCCCAGAGAGGCCAGCTTGTTGGGGTCCAGGCTGATCTGGTATTCACGCTGATAGCCGCCTACCGAAGCCACTTCGGAAACCCCTTCCACAGCTTCCAGGGCATAGCGCAGGTTGAAATCCTGCAGCGAGCGCAGGTCCGCAAGGTTGTGGTTGCCGGAGGTGTCCCGCAGCGCATACTGATAAATCCAGCCCACACCGGTGGCGTCCGGCCCCAGGGTGGGATTGACGCCTTCCGGCAGATCGGCGGTGGCGCTGTTGAGATACTCCAGCACCCGGGAGCGGGCCCAGTACATATCGACGCCGTCGTCGAAGATCACATAGACGAACGACAGTCCGAAAAAGCTTTGGCCCCGGACGTAATTCACCCCGGGCGCAGCCAGCAGCGTTGTGGTCAATGGGTAGGTAATCTGGTCCTCCACCAAGTCGGGGCTGCGGCCCGGCCACTCGGTAAAGACGATCACCTGCACGTCCGAGAGATCCGGAATGGCGTCCAGCGGCGCCAACCGGAGGGCCTGCCAGCCGCCGACGGTGAGCGCGAGGACAGCGACCACTGTCAGCAGCGGGTTACGGGCGCAGTAGCCGATAATCCGTTGCAGCCAGCCAATGGCTTCGCCTTCAGCGGGTGGGTGAGCGGACGGATTCTTGTGGCTGTTATTTACCATTGCTCAAGCCCCGCTTTCAGACGGCTTTCGGATGCGATCAGGAAATTGCCGGAGGTTACTACCCGGTCACCGGCTTCGATGCCTTCAAGAATTTCGACGACGCCGCCCGCCCGCTGACCCGTGATTACCCGACGCGGTGCCAGCCGGCCTCCGCCAAGGTCCTCGAACACGAAATGGTTTTTGCCGGCGATGATTATCGACTCTCGGGGCACGACCAATCGTTCCCCGAGGTCGGCCTTGAGGGTCACTTCGGCGTACATCTCGGGTTTTAGCATACCGTTCTGATTGGGCAGCGTGAGCCGGACCCGCCCGGTGCGGGTAGCGCCATCGAGGGTGGGATAGACGAAGTCTACCGTCCCGGCAAAACGCTGCCCGGGCAGGTAGGGCAGGGTGATTGACGCCGCCATGCCCTCCTGGACCAGGGGCAGCTCCGCCTCATAAATGTCAGCTTCCACCCAGACCTGGGAGAGATCGACAATGCGCAGCAACGTCATACCGGCCTTGTGGGCGGAGCCCGCAACCACGTTTCGTTCCACGACGGTGCCGCTGAGGGGAGAGTACAGGGTGACATAGTCGAACGGCTTCCCCCGGCGTTCGAGGGCGGCGATTTCCGCCTCCGTTATATCCCACAGTGTCAGCCGCTTGCGGGCGGCCGCCAGCAGCGTTTGCGATGGGCTCACTCGCCTTTTGAGCTCCAGGTATTCCTGCTGGGCGGCGAGCAGCTCGGCACCGTAGACGGTGAACAGTGGGTCTCCTTCCTTGACATGCACGCCGACGTAATCGGCATACAACTCGCCGACCCAGGCATCGAACTTGAGACTGACATCCACCAGTCGGGTCTGGTCGTAACGGATTTCGCCAACCGCGCGAATACGGCGGGACACCTCCTTGCGTTGCGCAATAGCAGTTGTTACCCCAATCAGCTGCCGGCGCCGGGCATCCAGGGTGACCATGCCCGGCGGTGCTTCTTCCGCCAACCCATTACCGTCGGTCCGTGCAGCACCCGAGGCCAGCTGCAGTCCTTCCCGACCGGTGGCCAGGTCGAAGCTAATCTGGCGTTTTGGCAGGTCGGGGGCCTGGATCTCCAGAGTCAACGGCCAGCTACCCTCCATGGACGGCTTGAAAACACCTTCATAGCGCCCCGGACCTGCTCGCCGCATCTCGGCCGGTGCCTGCATGGCGGGCATGGCGCCCATGGCCG
>DGNJ01000026.1:37278-46772 GCA_002388905.1 Cellvibrionales bacterium UBA4495 | reverse complement strand
AGCCCCACCAGCACCGCCAGCACCAGACCGGTTACCGGTTCGGGTACGGAAAAGGCGGCGCCCAGGGCATCCGCCACCGAGTTGGCCTGAACCGAATTGCCGATACCAAAACCCGCCACAGTGCCAAAAACGGCAAAAAGCCCGCCCAGCCAGGCCCAGCGCCGACCCAGGCCATTGCGGATGTAGTACATGGGCCCGCCCACTTTCTGGCCCCGTTCATCGGTTTCCCGGTAGTGAACCGCCAGCACCGCTTCGCCGTATTTGGTGGCCATGCCCACCAGGGCGGTGCACCACATCCAGAACAGGGCGCCCGGTCCGCCGATACCCAGGGCAGTGGCGACACCGACGATATTGCCGGTACCGATGGTCGCTGACAGGGATGTCATCAAAGCATTGAAGGGACTGATCTCCCCTTCCCCGGAGCCGACGCGACCGGCGGCCAGCTGGCGGAATGCATACGCCAGTTTGCGCAGGGGCATGCCACGAAGGCCGAGCATCAGGTAAAGCCCCGTACCCAGGATCAGCACCAGCATCACCGGCCCCCAGATGAAGCCGTTGACAGCGTTGAGTGCGGTCTCGAACATGGCTGCTTGCTCTTGTTGTTATGG
The DNA here is from genome assembly GCA_002388905.1 of Cellvibrionales bacterium UBA4495. Lineage (GTDB taxonomy): Bacteria > Pseudomonadota > Gammaproteobacteria > Pseudomonadales > Porticoccaceae > DGNJ01. The sequence continues at coordinate 46,164 of DGNJ01000026.1, read as the reverse complement.
GCTTGTTTGTAGGTACCCGGCTATCAGAGTTCCCGGGAGGGCCGGGTGATTCCCAGGTTGTCCCGCTGCGCCATCAATCCGAAGATGCCGCCGGTATGGACGAAAACCACGTCTTTTCCACGGGCAAGGCGCCCGGCCCGGATTTCCCCGATAATGCCATGGAACGCCTTGGCGCTGTAAACCGGATCGAGCACCAGCCCTTCGGTTTCCGCCACCAGGCGGATTGTCTCGAAAATCTCTTCCGTGGCGACACCGTACCCGGGGCCGATGTAATGGTCATTCACCTCGATAGTCAGCGACTCCACGTCCACATCCGGGTCATAGCGGGACTGCCAGTGACGCAGGTCGGACCTGACCTTTTTCTGGAAATACGCTTCATTGTCGCAAACGGCCATGCCCACCACCCGGCAGGGCAGGTTGTACAGGCGGGCGCCGGCGGTGAGGCCGGCCTGGGTGCCGCCGGAGCCGGTGGCGTGGAAAAGGACTTCGGGAGCAATTCGGGCCCGGGCAAAATCGTCCGCCAGTTCCCGGGCACAGCCCACATAACCCCAGACGCCGTGACCGTCGCTGGCGCCCACGGGAATCACCCAGGGCGTGCGGCCTTCATCGATATAGTGTCGGCGCCAGTGTTCGAGCAACTCGGCGTGCTCGGTAAAAAACCGGCTTTTCGGGTAGATGGAGATCTCGGCCCCGGCCAGGTAATCCAGCATGAGATTGCCGTCGGGCACCTCGTCGAAATTGCCCTCGTCCCGCAGCAACAAGTGCACCTTAAAGCCGAGTCGTGCGCCCAGCAGCGCCGTGGCCCGGCAATGGTTGGACTGGAGCCCGCCACTGGTGATCAGCGTATCGCACCCGGACTCCCGGGCCCGGGCCAGGGTGTACTCCAGCTTGCGTATCTTGTTGCCCGTCGAGGCGCACTCGGTGAGGTCGTCCCGCTTCACCCAGAGTCGCGGCCCGCCCAGCCGTGCCGACAACGTATCCAGAGCATGGAACGGTGTCGGCGTGCGGGCGAGGTCCAGTTTGGCGGGAAGGACGGGCTGGCTCATGGTACGGTCGATATTGTTTCGGTGAAACCCAGTCTAGCAGGGTGACAAAAAACTATCTGCGCGATATATGGCGTTGGGAAAGCGCTCCAATCACTCACCTGCCAACCCGGGCATAGCGGTATCCGGCTCAGATGGCCTTGATCGTGCCCTTGGGCAGCACGGCATGCACCGCGGATTTCTGGAACTTGAGATTGACGTTGTCGTTGACGGACAATTCCAGGTAGTCGTCATCCAGCTTGGTGATCTTGCCCAGCAGGCCGCTGTTCATGACCACCTCGTCGCCCTTGTTGAGGCTGCTGACCAGTTGCTGGTGTTCCTTCTGGCGCTTGCGCTGGGGGCGGATAATCAGGAAGTACATGAATACGAAAAGGCCGGCGAACATCAGCAGGGTGATCAAAGGGTTCGCCTGCTGGGCGGGCGCCGCCTGGGCCAGGGTGATCATATCCATGGGCACTTGCATTGCGTCACTCATCAAAAGACCTCGCATCGATAAAAATCAAAAGCGGCACTTTAACCGTTTCCCCCCGCGGCCACAACGGCGCCGCCATCACAGGTTCTCCCGGATCCAGCCCCGGACATCCTCGTGGTGGGTCTTGGTCTTGACCTTGGGCATGATATGTTTGAGGCGACCATCCTTGCCCACGATAAAGGTCATGCGATGGATGCCGTCGAACTCCCTGCCCATGAATTTTTTGGGACCCCAGACGCCGTACTTGTCGGCGACCGCGTGGTCTTCGTCGGATAGAAGGTCGAAATTGAGTCCCTCCTTCTGCTCGAACTTTTCCAGGCGCCTGACCGGATCGGGGCTGAGGCCGAAAACCACGGTGTCCAGCTTATCGAACTCTTTCCGGCTGTCGCGGATGCCGCAGGCCTGGGTGGTGCAACCAGGGGTCATGGCCTTGGGATAGAAATACAGGACCACGTTTTTGTCACCCTTGAAATCCCTGAGGCTCACTTTCTCGCCACGCTGGTTCTGGAGGGTGAAAGCCGGTGCCATGTTGCCGATCTTGGGCTGTTGCATTGCGGTTTATCTCCTGATAGTTGTCTTACCGGGTCGCTGTCTTGCCGGAAACCGTTCCCGGAACTGTCGGGGCACCCTGGATCAGGACGACCAGGAAGGGCGCCGGGCGGAAACAGCGAGACTCTAAACAGAAAGCGTATCTCGTTCAATCCGGGCAAAGCCATTATACTCGGTTGCCATTGGCCGTCTCTGCGCATCGCGCCGGGGCCGGTTCCGCAGCATAGACAAGGAGAACTCCATGCGCTCTAACGCCGCCAGCCGGTTCATGTTTCCCCTCGCACTCCTGATTGCCTGCCCTCTCTGGGCCGACCAGGGTGGGGCCGGCGAGCAGCCTGCGCCGGCGCTGTCACCCACGGCAGCGGCTTACCGGAACCAGTGCGACACCAATCTGGACCGCTTTCAGCAGGATTTCCGGCAACTCGAGTCCATTGAAGCGCCCTACAACGCGGGGCGGGTGCTGGCGCCTCTCAACGCCTTCGAGTTGCGCCTGGGCGATGCCCTCAATCAGTCGTCGCTCTATGAATCGGTCCATCCCGATGCCGACGTTCGCGATGTCGCCCGGGACTGCACGGCGGCCTTTAACAACCTGGCCACCCGCCTGTCCCTGTCCCGTCCCGTCTATGAAGCCGTCGAGGCCGTGAATGTCGCCGGGGAGCCGGCGGATACCCGCCGCTACCACTTCGTCACCCTGCGCAACTTCCGCCTGGCCGGCGTCGACAAGAATGATGAAACCCGGGAAAAAATCCGCGCTCTCAACGAGGAAATCACCCGGCTCGGCCAGTTGTTCGACCGCAACATCCTGGAAGATGTGCGCTATATCGAGGTAGATACCGAAGAACTGGTCGGGCTGCCGGAGGATTTTATCGCCAACCGCCCGGTCCAGGAGAACGGCAAGATCCGCCTTTCCACCCGCTACACCGACACCATCCCCGTGTACACCTATGCCCGCTCGGATGAGGTGCGGCGCCGGTTGCGCCAGGCGGACCGTTCCCGCGCCCACCCGGAAAACAGGGAAATTCTGGAACAACTGCTCGCCAGGCGCCATGAGCTCGCCCGCTTGCTCGGCTTCGACAATTTCGCGGATTACATTACCGCCGACAAGATGATCGGCAGCGCCGACAATGCCAGGGCCTTTATCCGGCGTATTCACAAGCTGGCCGCGCCGGCGGCGGAAAAGGACGTGGAAAGGCTGCTGGCGGAATTGCGAAAGACGCGGGCCAAGGCGGATACCGTGCAACGCTGGCAGGCAATGTACCTGGAGGAGCAGATCCGCAAGAGCCAGTATCAGGTGGACGCCGCCGAACTGCGCCAGTATTTTTCCTACGCCAAGGTCCGGGACGGTATTTTCGGGCTGGTGACGGACCTTTTCGATGTCACCATCAAACCCTGGCACACGGAAACCTGGCACCCCAGCGTTGAATCCTACGAAATGTACCGGGACGGCGAACTGATTGCCCGCTTTCACATGGACATGCATCCCCGGCAAGGCAAATACCAGCACGCCGCCGCCTTCACGACCCGCACCGGGATCGCCGGCGAGCAGTTACCCGTATCCACGCTGGTATGCAATTTTGCCGGCGGCAGCGATCCCGACACCCCCATGGAGTTCAGCGAGGTACGGACTTTCCTCCATGAATTCGGCCATCTGCTGCATGCCCTTTTCGGCGGCCACCAGCGCTGGGCCGCCCTCAGCGGCATCGCCACGGAATGGGATTTTGTGGAAGCCCCCTCCCAGATGCTGGAGGAGTGGATGTACGACCGGGAAACCCTGCAGACATTCGCCATCAACGACCAGGGCGAGCCGATTCCCGGCGAACTGGTGGCCAAAATCAACGAGGCCCGCCACCTGGGCGAGGGCCTCACGGTCAGTATTCAAATGTACTACGCGGCCATGTCCCTGGAGTTTCATCGCCTGCCCCCGGAGCAGTTCGACCTGCTCGATAAAATGCTCGAGCTGGAAGCGGAGTACTCTCCCCTGCCCCACCAGGAGGACACCTACTTTTATGCGAACCTGGGCCACCTGAACGGCTATTCCGCCCTTTACTACACCTATATGTGGTCCAAGGTCATCGCCCTGGACATGTTCAGCGAATTCGAAAAAGAAGGCCTGCGCAGCACCGAGCTGGCCACCCGCTTCCGGGACAGGGTGCTTGCGCCGGGCGGGACCCGGCCGGCGTCGGAACTGGTTCATGACTTCCTGGGGCGCCCCTACAACTTCGAGGCCTTTGCCAAACGCCTCAAGGGAGAGCTTTAGAGGGCTTCACGGGAGATTGCCTCGTCGGCGGCCTGTTGACCACCGGTACTTGCGCCGCCGGCATGGCCACTTTATGGTTTCCCGGAAGGCGGGTCCGCCTTTCGGATACAACAACAGGATAAAACAACAGACAAAAGGGGGTTTTCATGACTTTCAGACAGACGCTTTACCTGATTCTCGCTATCGCCGGCCTGGTGGGCACCTGGTATTTCAATCTTCAGGCCTTCAACACCATGGACATGGCCCTGGAAAACTGGCTGGCGATCATGTATGCCTCGCCTATCGCCGCCAGCCTCAGCAACGACCTGATGATCGCCTTTGTCACATTCCTGGTGTTCGTGGCGGCCGAGGGTGTGCGCCTGGGCATGAAGCACTGGTGGATCTATCTGGTCCTGGGTTGCCTGGTGGCCTTCGCCTTTGCCTTCCCGCTGTTCCTGTTGATGCGCGAACGCAAACTTCAGGCGACAAACTCCTAGTGTCCCTCACTTTCCACGAGTGGCCCGTAGACACGGTCGGCCCCGTGGTCGGGATTCAACGCCACCACGGCGTCGGCCCGGGCCGGCATTTCCGCCAGTTGGTGGCGGGTGAGGCGCTCGTAATGGGCGACAAAACGGGCCACCTGCCCCGGCGCCATAAAGCGGGCGCCGTTTACCGCCTCGCGCCGGCTTGCCCGCAACTTTTCTTCCTGTTCCAGCCGCCAACGATAGACGGATTCCCAGCCGGGGACCTTGAGCATGATCAGCACATCCAACTGGCCAAAAAGGGCCGGATAGGTGTCGGCCAACTGGCTGTTGGCATAACGTCGCCAGTGCCCATCGGCATCCTCATCGGCTTCCAGACGGTTGATTGGCACCACCAGATCCGCCTCGTCCTGTGGCACCGCCCCCAGGCACCAGCCCTCCATCAGGATCAGGTCCGGCCGACCCCGAAACCGGGGCCACCGGTCTTCCGGCAGGCGATCGTCCCTGGCCTTGTCAAACCTCGGAATGGCGGTAGCCGTGCCGGGGCCGGCATTGCGCAAACGATCCATAACCGCCAGGCCCAGGTCGATATCGTGGGTGCCGGGCACGCCCCGGGTCCGCAGCAACGGATGAACCCGGGCGGCCAGGTCCGAGCGCTGGCGACGGGTCAGGTACAGGTCGTCCAGTGACAGGGTGACCACCCGAAAACCCTGGCGGTGAGCCAGAATGGCGGCAACGAACCGGGCCAGTGTCGACTTGCCGGTGCCCTGGGCGCCATTGATTCCGACCACCAGGGGACTTTCGCCGGTCATCCCACGCCGCTTCCGGCACAGGGCATCGGCCAGGGGATAATAGACGGTGTCGATAACGCGGCGAAAATCCGGCGGCAGGGCCTCCCGGACCATCAGTTCGTCAATTGCCCTGTCGAGACGGTGACTCACCGTTCTAAAGTAGATTCCGCAAACGAAGCTCCCCGGGATAGGGCGCCATATACCAGGAGCGCTCGATATAGGGGTCCGGGCTTTTGCGGAAGAAGTGCCGCAACAGCGTAATCGGAACGATTAGCGGGACTTCGCCCCGATAGTAAGCCTCAATGGTTTCCCCCAGCTCCGCCTTGTCGTCCCCGTCCAGGTTGCGCTTCAGGTAGCCCTGGATGTGCTGGAGCACATTGACATGGTTTTTTCGCGTCGCCACTTTTTTCAGGGTGGTCATGGCCAGGGCAATATAGTCACCGGCAATGTCGTCGAGGTTGTCCGGATTGGCCCCGGCGGCGATGCGACCGAGCTCGCGGGCGGCCTGTTGGTCATGGCTCATAAGGGTCAACTTGATGCGGGCGTGAAAGTCGGTCAACGCCGCCACCGTGAGACCCTCCGCCATCAGGTTTCGCCAGCGGTGATAGATAAATACACGTTGAATGAAATTTTCCCGCAGCCGGGGCTCACCCAGGCGGCCCTCCTCTTCCACCGGCAATAGCGGAAACCGCGCCATCAGCCCCCGGGCAAAGATGCCCACGCCGCGGTTCTCGGGCATACCCTTGTCGTTGTAGAGTTTTACCCGCTCCATGCCGCAACTGGGGGAGCCTTTCTTGAGGATAAAACCGCGCAGCGGGGCGATGGCATCGCCCTGTTCGTCGGTGTAGGCCTTCAACTGGTCGGTGACATCCATGGCCGGGTCCTTGACACCCACTGCCCGGGCCTCCCCGTCGGAGGCGATCAGGCGTATGGCCGGGCGGGGCACGCCCATGCCGATACCCACTTCGGGACAAAAAGGTTCCAGGTCGAAAAACCTGGACAGGGTGCCGTTGATGTAGGAATCCCGTTTGTGGCCACCGTTGTGCCGCACTTCATTGCCGAGCAGGCAACTGCTGATCCCCACCGGAATTTTTTCACTGGAATTCATAGACCATAACCCATGCGTCTTCTCTGCCTGCTCCCGCAGGATAGTAGCCTTTCCGTATCCCCGCCTTGACGAACCCCCGGCTGCGATAGAGGGCGATAGCCGACTGGTTGCCGGACCGCACCTCAAGGAGCATTCGTACCGCCCCGGTCCCGTCCTTCGCCAGGCACCGGTCGAGCAATATACCGCCCAGGCCCTGCCCCTGCTGCGCCGGCATCACGGCAATATTGAGCAGTTCCCTTTCGTCCAGAACGCTGGCGACAACGGCGTAACCGGCCACTGTCCCATTGACATCGAGCAGGGTCACGGAATGAGATTCGAGACTGTCCCGCCATTGCCGCCCGGACCAGGGCGCGGCAGCGGCCTGGTCCTGGATGGCCAGGATAGCTGCCAGGTCATCGACCGCGGCTTGCCGAAATCTGATGGCCGGCTGTTGTGCCAACGCCTTCTTCTCAGGTCTTGTCCGCCAGGAAGCGTATGGCTTCCCAGGTGTCCCGCTTGAGCGCGGGGTCGCCAATCATGTCACTCAGGGAGTGGGTAACGACGCCCCCGGCGCCGCCGGGGAGCGCCAGGCTCTCGCCGATCACCGGTGGCACGGTGCCGGGCTCGTCGAAAACCAGGCCGGCGGCGCGCCCCATCAGCAGCACCCAGGCAAACGGGGATTGCTGGCTGCGGGCGGCGAGGAATACCGACATCATGTCACGGGCGCCGCTCCTATCCGCCGGGGCGGTGGCGGTAGGCGGCCAGTCGATCAGCTCCGCGGGCGGCAACTCGGCACCACCGCGTTTGATGGCCTTGAGGATATTGGCGAGCATCCTGCGGTGTTCCGGGGAAGGTCGCTGCCCGGGCTCCAGGCTGTCCAGCACCGCCAGATCCGGTGCCGGTTGCCAGAAGGCCAGCCGGCAGTGGAGGCTGTCCGCCACCTCGGGTTCTTTAGACGCTGGTTTTTTTGCCACCTGCCCGCGCTTCGTCACGCCGGACGGCGAGTCGAGGTTGAGTTCGATGCGGGGTCGGGAACGTTGCAGTGATTGATCCTGCGGCGGATCATCTTCGGCCAAACGCTGGCTGGTTATGTCTTCGTTCGGGACGCTGTCCCGGGTCTGTGAACCGGTCTCGTCAATGGCATCCCGGGGCAGGTATTGGACAATGCCCAGCGCGCCGAGATACCAGTCCCGCAAACCCTGCCCATCGACCATCAGCCTTCTCCCCGCTTCATTCGCCGTCGCTCTTATGGCGGCGGGAACCGTAACGGCGCCAGAGCCAGCTTACCGGCCCGGACAGGGCATAGGCGGCCGCCATGGCCAGCAGTACCCGGGGCGGATCGATGGTCACCACCACGAAAACCATGACCACGGCAAGAATCACCACAAAGGGGACCCTGCCGCGAAGATCGATGCCCTTGAAGCTCTGGTAGCGCAGATTGGCCACCATGAGAACGCCGGCCAGCGCCGTGACCAGCGCCGCCACCGCGGCAAGCCCCGTGGTGACCTCGCTGTCATGGCCGGTCCAGACCATACCCGCCACCAGTGCCGCGGCGGAAGGGCTTGCCAGACCGACAAAGTAGCGCTTGTCGACCACATCAACCTGGGTATTGAAGCGGGCCAGGCGCAGGGCGGAGCAGGAGGCGTAGATAAAGGCCGCCGCCCAGCCCACCTTGCCCAGACTGTGCAGCATCCAGCTGAATGCCACGATGGCCGGCGCCACACCGAAGGAAACCATGTCCGAGAGGCTGTCGTACTGCACGCCGAACTCGCTCTGGGTGTTGGTGAGCCGTGCCACACGGCCATCGAGACCGTCGAAGAACATGGCCACGAAAATGGCGATGGCCGCCTGCTGAAAATGGCCGTTCATGCCGGCGAGAATTGCATAGAAGCCGGCAAACATGGCGCCGGTGGTAAGCAGGTTGGGCAGCAGGTAGATACCCCGCCGCTTGAGACTCTGGTCGTTGTCGTCGAAGGAACGGTGCTCCCCGGCGGTTTCCTCGCGGGCGTCGTTCATGAGACCTCGGTGTTTGACAGGTGTGAAAGGCAATGTAGCACTGCGGTGGCGGCTTGTTAAGATTTTAAAGGCAGACGTTGGCCGCACGACACCACGGGTGGCGCATATTCCGTTGGCCAATGGTCAAAAACGGGGGCATTGCCCCCGTTTTGCGGTGTCCAGCGTGGGACGCCAGCTCCGGTCCCGGAACCGGGACCGGAGCTGGCGGCT
>DGNJ01000026.1:0-37258 GCA_002388905.1 Cellvibrionales bacterium UBA4495 | reverse complement strand
TCCAGGGCATCATGCCGCGCAGCCTGGCGCCCACTTCCTCGATGGGATGTTCGGCGGACATGCGACGGCGGGCCTTGAGAATGGGATTGCCGGCCTGGTTGTCCAGGATAAACTTGTGCACGAAGGTGCCTTCCTGGACATCCTTGAGAATGCGGCGCATTTCATCCTTGGTGTTGTCGTTGATCACCCGGGGACCACTCATGTAGTCGCCGAACTCCGCGGTATTGGAGATGGAGTAGCGCATATCGGCAATGCCGCCCTGGTACATCAGGTCGACGATCAGCTTGACCTCGTGCAGGCACTCGAAATAGGCCATTTCCGGGGCGTAGCCGGCTTCCACCAGGGTTTCGAAGCCCGCTTCCACCAGGGCGGAAACACCGCCACAAAGAACCGCCTGCTCGCCGAAGAGGTCGGTTTCCGTCTCTTCCCGGAAGTTGGTTTCAATAATGCCGGAGCGGCCGCCGCCGTTGGCGGAGGCATAGGACAGGGCGGTTTCCTTGGCCCGGCCGGAGCTGTCCTGGTACACGGCGATCAGGGTGGGTACGCCGCCGCCTTCCACATAGGTGCTGCGCACGGTGTGGCCCGGCCCCTTGGGGGCGATCATGATCACGTCAAGGTCGGCCCGGGGCACGATCAGTTCGAAGTGGATATTGAGGCCGTGGGCGAAAGCCAGGGTGGCACCCTCTTTCAGGTTGGGCTCGATCCGGTTTTCGTAGATGGCCTTCTGATGCTCGTCCGGAGCCAGGACCATGACCACGTCGGCACCGCTCACGGCGTCCTCGATTTCTGCCACCTTGAGGCCTTCCTGCTCGGCCTTGTTCCAGGAACCGGAGCCCTTGCGCAGGGCCACGGTGACATTCTCGACACCCGAGTCCCGCAGGTTGAGCGCGTGGGCGTGGCCCTGGGAACCGTAGCCGACAATCGTCACCTTCATGTCGCGGATAATGGAAAGATCACAGTCTTTGTCGTAATACACTTGCATTGTTGTTCACCTGTCGTAGAAAGTTTGGCTTGGATTGAAAGACACGATTCAGACCCGGAGGGACTTTTCACCCCGGGACAGACCGCAGACCCCGGAGCGCACCACCTCGACAATATCGGATTCCGGCAGGGTGGCGATAAAGGCGTCGAGCTTGCTGCTGTCGCCGGCGATCTGCACCGTGTAGCCGGCGGGGCCGACATCGACGATCTGGCCCCGGAATATGTCCACGGTACGCTTGACCTCGGCGCGCTGGGCGCCGCCGGCCCTGACCTTGAGCAGCATCAACTCCCGCTCAACATGGGCGCCCTCGGTGAGGTCGATGACCTTGACCACATCCACCAATTTGTTGAGCTGCTTGGTGATCTGCTCGATGATCCGGTCGTCGCCCTGGGTCGTGAGGGTCAACCGGGATAATGTCTGGTCCTCGGTGGGCGCCACGGTCAGGGAATCGATGTTGTAGCCGCGCTGGGAGAACAGTCCCACGACCCGCGACAGGGCGCCCGGCTCGTTTTCCATGAGAACGGAAATGATTCTTCTCATCAGGTACGCTCCGTTTTGCTCAGCCACAGGTCGCGCATGGAGCCGGGGGCCACGTGCATGGGGTAGACGTGCTCGCCGGGATCCACGTAAACATCAAGGAATACCGTGCGATCCTTCAGGGCAAAGCACTCGCGCATGGCCGGTTCCAGATCCTCGTATCGGGTAACCTTCATACCCACGTGACCATAGGCCTCCGCCAGCTTGACGAAGTCCGGCAGCGAGTCTTCGTAAAGGATATGGGAATAACGGCTGCCGTATTGCATGTCCTGCCACTGCTTGACCATGCCCAGGGCCTGGTTGTTGAGGTTGATGATCTTCACCGGCAACTGGTGCTGGGTGCAGGTGGACAACTCCTGGATATTCATCTGGATACTGCCCTCCCCGGTCACACAGGCGACATCCGCCTCCGGGTGCGCCATTTTGGCGCCCATGGCCGCCGGCAGGCCGTAGCCCATGGTGCCCAGGCCGCCGGAATTGACCCATTTGCGCGGATCGTCAAAGAGGTAGTACTGGGCGGCGAACATCTGGTGCTGGCCCACGTCGGAGGTGACATAGGCCTTGCCCTCCGTGACCTTGTAGAGAGTCTTGATGACGTCCTGCGGCTTGATGATTTCACCGCCACTTTCGCCATAGCGGGAAGCGGTATAGAGCCCGTGGCGCTCACGCCATTCGTCGATCTGCTGCCACCATTCGCCGATGGCCTCCCCGTCGGGCCGTTTGCCGGACGCGGCGATCTGGTCGATCATCTCCTGCATGACCTGGTCGCAGGAGCCGACGATGGGGATATCGGCACGGATGGTCTTGGAAATCGACGTGGGGTCGATGTCCACGTGGATGATGGTGGCATTGGGGCAGAACTTGGCCGGGGTGTTGGTGACCCGGTCGTCGAAGCGCGCGCCCACCGCCAGGATCAGGTCGGCATGGTGCATGGCGGTATTGGCCTCGAAGGTGCCGTGCATGCCCAGCATGCCCAGGAACTGGCGATCCGAGCCGGGGTAGGCGCCCAGTCCCATCAGGGTATTGGTAACCGGATAGTTGAGCATTCGGGCCAGTTCCCTAAGCTGTTCGGAGCCATTGGCCATAATCACGCCGCCGCCGGAATAAATGACCGGCCGCCTGGCGGCGAGCAGGTGCTTGACGGCCCGCTTGATCTGCCCGGAATGACCCTTGGTGGTGGGCTGGTAGGAACGCAGCTTGATTTTTTCCGGGTAGCTGTAAGCGACCTTGGTATTGGGATCGGTGACGTCCTTGGGGATATCGACCACGACGGGTCCCGGCCGCCCGGAGGAGGCAATGTAAAAGGCCTTGGCGATGGTTTCGGCGATATCCTCGGGCCGCTTGACCAGGTAGCTGTGCTTCACGATGGGCCGGGAGACGCCGATCATGTCGGTCTCCTGGAAGGCATCGTCGCCGATCTTGTCCTGAACCACCTGGCCGGAGATGACCACCAGGGGAATGGAATCCATGTAGGCGGTGGCGATGCCCGTGATGGCATTGGTGGCGCCGGGACCCGAAGTAACCAGAACCGCGCCCACTTCGCCGGTGGTCCGGGAGTAGGCGTCGGCCGCGTGCACGGCCGCCTGCTCGTGGCGCACCAGGACATGGTCCACCTTGTCCTGGCGGAAAATGGCATCGTAGATATGGAGTGCGGCGCCGCCCGGGTAGCCCCACAGGTATTTGACGCCGGCATCGTGCAGGGCGCGGAGCAATATGTCGCCACCGGAAAGGAGTTCCACGTTGTTTACCCTCATTTGATACACTGACTTTACGGCTACGCCCAATGGGAGTAACGAACAGCGCTGTGCATCACAGGTTGGCGAGGGCAACACACGGTCAAGGCCAAGGCCTGGTTTCTGACCGTATCAGGGTTGCTGGTTGGCATCCCCTGTCTGTTAATGACCAGCGAGCGCTGTTTACACCCATCTGGTTGAGGCGTTGAGCCGAGCCTTGCGGAACGGGTCCGCGACGCGTCAATGTACCAGCACTGGGAAATTAGTCAAGGGCTTTGCGGCCGGCGGACCATTGCCATTGCCGGGCGGGAAAAATGCTCCCCAGCGCACAGTCCGCTATCCTGCAGATGGTACACTTGCGCTCAGCAAGCCCTTACACGGAGTCACTGCGTCATGAAAGCATTGCCCCTGTTACTCGTCCTGATCGCCGGCTTTTCCCTGCACGCCCAGGCCGAGAAATATTACAAATGGGTCGATTCCGAGGGGGTCACCCACTACACCACCAGCCCGCCGGAGGAAGTGCCGGCGAGTACCGTCAATGTAAAAACCGGCAGGACCCAAAGCGAATCGGCAGCAGACGGCGGCGAGGACACCGACGGCCAGGCAGCGAATGAATCCCAGCCGCAGGGAAAAACAGCGGAAGAGCTCGCCAGGGAAGCGAAAGCGGCCGAGGAAGCGCTGGCGCAGGAACAGGCCAGGCAGGCGGAGTTGAACCGGAAGAACTGCGCCATCGCCCGCAAGAACGCCTTCAACCTGAAACACCGGGACCGCATACGTGTCGCCGACGAGGAAACCGGGGAACAGCGCTACCTGACGCCCACGGAGCTCCAGCAATGGCGCACCAGAACCCAGCAGCAGATCCAGGAGTTCTGTGACCCGTCAACGGCTTCGGCCGCCGGCGGTCAGACCATCAACCCGTGACCGCCCTCGCCGCCGCCAGCAGCGCCCGGAACAAGCGGCGGTAGTATTTCGAGTAGACCAGGTACTCCGGGTGGAACTGCACACCCATGAAAAAAGGCAGGCGCGGGTCCTCGATACACTGGATAACGCCGTTGGCCTCCCGGGCCGTGCCCACCAGATGGCTGCCCAACCTGTCGATAGCCTGGGTATGGAGGCTGTTGATACGCACCGACTCCAGGCCCACGATGGAATGGAGCTTGCTGCCCCGCTCGATATGGGCCCGCTTGCGATAGAAAATCCGGGCCAGGGTTCCGGACGGGTAACGGGCCTTTTCATAGGCCTTGCTCACATCCATGTGCAGCGTGCCGCCCCGCACCACGTTTATCAACTGGGCGCCCCTGCAAATGCCCAGCACAGGTAACCCCTCTTCTTCCGCGCGCGACAGCCACTGCCTCTCAAGATCGTCGCGACCGTGATCGTATCGGTAGTGGGGCTTGGGAGGCTGGTTGTAGAGTTCGGGGTAGATATCGGTGCCGCCGGACACCACCAGTCCGTGGAAAGGCTCGTTAAGCTTTGCTTCGCGCTCCGTGATCCGCACCGCCCGGCCGCCTGCCAGCCAGACACCCGCCGCCACGGCAGCGAACGGTAGCCTGTCCCCGGTTACCGGCCGGGTCACCGCAATCAGGGGCCTCGCCATTTACAACCCCTGGACGTAGTGATCCGTGGCTCTTGCCCAGGACGCCGTGGCACCGCTGAACGGATTGCCGGCAATTTCCCGCCAGGCCTCGATCATGTCTTCCCGGCGCCGGTCGTCGGCGGCGAGGCGCTCCACCAGGCACCAGTGCCGCCACTCAGTCCGGAGTGTCCAGTCCGGATCGTCCAGGCGGCAGTTGGGCATGCGGAAATGATAAGTGGGCCGCTTCTTGATCAGGTCATCCCGCACCGCCTTTCTGACCCGGGCCTCGTCGAGCCAGGCCAGCAGGGGCAGCATATCCAGGGCCCGGTTGCGGGTCGGGTTGAATGCCAGGTAATCCCCCATGAAACGGGACATGTCCGGCCGGTAATCGACGCTGAGAACCCTGACGGCATACTCCCGCGGGAAGGGCCGGGCAAACTGGGTAACCTTCCGGGTCAGGTCGATTGCCATGCGGCGCTCCAGCCAGTCATAAAGCAACAGGAAGGACTGCAGGCAGACGCGCAGGGAATCCACCTCCAGGGAGGGCACTTCCGGATTGATATGCAGGCCGAAGGCATAGGCCAGGGAATCGCCAGTGCCCCGGGCGCCCTCCCGGCACATGGCGCGCCGCAGTTCGTCGATATCGTCGATCCTGGAAAGCGGAACCGGGGGGCAGACCACTTCGTTGGGGGCAAAACTGGTCAACAGGGCGGAAAGGACATTATTCATGGCTCCCTCCACGTCCAGTGCCTTTGCGGCGCGGTTATCCCTGGAGGCCTCGGAGAGTTCCTGCAACAGGTGAACGTCCAGTTCCACCTCGAACCGTCCCAGTTCCGGCACCTCCACCGCCACGCTGTGGCGGTGATCGCGGCGGATCACACCGCCGAACAGGTCGACGATCAACTGGGCCGTGCGCTCCAGAGAAAGGCCGATATATTCAATCTCGAAACCAATCCGGCGCTCTTCGCCGGCGTAGTTATGGCGGGGAATACCTTGTTCAGACATGGGCGGCGGGTCCGATTGCATGGCGTCACTATACCCAAGCCTGTTGCCGCTGCAATCTCGGTCCGGAAAAAATGCTATTGCGTGGCGTCGTCGATTTGCCGGCGCTGTTGCTCCGCCTGCTCCCGTAGCTGGTCCTCCACGGCGCGGGCCTTGTCGGTGCTTTCCTTGTAGATGATCTCGGGCTTTTCTTCGGGCCCGCGCTCGAAGAGAAGGTAATAAGCAGCCAGGCCGACAATGGCCAGGGCAATCAATAGACGGGTCATGGGTCTTCTCCTCTGGAGTCCCGGACTGGCAGGGCCCGCTGTGCCTCAAAGGGTCCCTGTCGAGCATCATGCCAGACCCGTGACGGTTCGACCACGGTGGTCCGGCCGGGTCCGGGGACAGCTTGACGAACCCGGCCACCTGCAGCCTATACTGTATGTATATACAGTTTCTGTTGGTGACCATCATGCCGGCCATTCCCGAAAGCCCTCGCCCCGTACTTCTGGAACAGCTATTGCGCCGCGACGACCTCTGGCGCGGCCATTCCCGACGATTTACCGCCCAGCCGTCGGTGGACACGGGCCATGCCTCTCTCAATGGGGAGCTGCTGCACAAAGGCTGGCCCCTGGGAGCCCTGGTCGAGATCTGCCAGCGGGGCTTCCAGGGGGAGTGGCAATTGTTTATGCCGGCATTGCTTGCCCTGCATCCGGGACTGATCGTCCTGCTCAATCCACCCGCCGAGCCCTTCAGCCAGGCCCTCCTCCAGGCCGGCATGGACCTGGACCGACTGGTGGTAATCAATGCCCCGGACAAAACCCGGTTTCTGGCCTGCTTTACCGAACTGGCCCGCACCAGTGGCTGCGGAGCCATTCTCGGCTGGCAACCCCGGGACCATTTCACCTACACCGAAGTGCGGAAGTGCCTGCTCGCCGCCTCCGAGGGCGCGGGACTCCCTATCCTGTTCCGGCCCTCCGCCGTGCAGCAACAGAGCTCCCCCGCGCCCCTGCGGTTGTTCAGCCAGGTGGTTCCCGACGGCCTGGAGGTCACGGTTTTTAAACAAAAGGGTGTGCTGCAGCGATACCAGCCGCGGCCCCTGGTACTGCCGCTGCCGCCGGCGTGGCAGGGCGCACCGCCCTACCACGTTCTGGATCGGCAGCCGCACCCCGACCAGAAGCGTGGCGGGGTACCCGGGACCGATATCGTCGACATCCGGGAGAGCTCGTGAATGCCCGGCGGGATCGCTTGTGGCTGGCGCTCAGGTTCAGGGATTTGCCACTTTCCGCGCTGGATGCGGCCGAGTCCCCCGAAGAGCCCCTGGTCGTGGCCGAAAAGCGCAAGGTGGTTTTCAGCAATCCCCGGGCAAGGGCAGGCGGTGTTGTCGACGGCATGGACCTGACCACGGCACAGCTTGTCAGCGGCTGCCGGGCACTGGCCAGGAATGCGGCCAGGGAGGAAGAGGCCCTGCACCGGTTGCGGGACGCGTTATACCGGTTCACGCCGCATATCGATATTTACCGGAGCCGGCGAGCTCCCCACGCCGGCCTGCTGCTGGAAATCTCCACCTGCCTCAGGCTGTTTTCCGGAGTGAAAAATCTCGGCGATACCTTGCTGGCGTTCCTTGAGCCCCGGGGGCACGACCTCAGGTGGGGGCTGGCGCACTCGTCCACAGGCGCCTGGTTGCTGTCGTTCGCCCGCCACGAAATAACAGGCGAGGAGACCCGGCGGCTGTTCACCGACCGCCTCGATCGCCTGCCGGTACAGGTGCTTTACGATTACCCAGGCGCCGTGGAAGCCCTGGTGAAAATGGGGTTTGCCACCCTCGGGGATGTGGCCCGCCAGATCCGTTCCCGTTCAATGGACAGCCTGACCCGGCGCCTGGGCAAAGAATTCACCGGGATGATCGCCGACATCTACGACATCGAAAGTGATTTCACCCAACCCAGCCTCTTTGCCCGGCCCGTTACCACCTACGTGCCCGACCAACCTTTTTGTGAAAGCATTGAATTCGACTACCCGGTCAGCGAGGTCGAGCATCTCAGGCCCGCCATCGAGAGCCTGCTGCAAAGCCTCGCCGAGTTCCTGCAAAGACGGCAACTGGCCTGCCAGCATATCCAGTGGCGACTGGCCGGCATTCATGATCGCCGGGAAGCACTCGACATCCATAGCGATACCCCGCAAAGCGACTGGCGGCTGCTGTTCGACCTCACCTTAATCCAGTTCGACCACACGCCCCTCTCTTTCGAAGTGGACTGCCTGACCCTGGCCTGCGGCGACAGGATGCCGCGCCGGGACAGCAGCCTGGATCTGGATTTCGAGGGTAAACGCCGCCGGGGTGGTTGCCCACGGGAACTGGCCGTCACCCTGGCCAGATTGAAGGCCCGGGTCGGGGACGCCGCCATTTATAAAATAAGTTACCGGGACAGCCCCCTGCCCGAACTGAGCCACACCATTCTCGCCCTGGCGGAAAAATGCGCACAGCAGTTGCCCCACAGCCACCGCCACGGACTGCGGCCGGCCTGGCTGTTCGCCGAGCCGCAGCCCATCGAAAAGCGGGGCCGGCGGCTGTACTGGCAGGGATACCTGACCCCGGCCGTAGGCCCGGAACGGGTGGCGGGCCACTGGTGGCGGGAATCCGTCGCCAGGGATTATTACCTGGCGCGTCGGCAGGACAATGTCGCCGTCTGGATATACCGGGACCTGTACAGCAGGGCGTGGTATGTGCACGGGGTTTTCAGTTGATAAGCAAGGGTCGGCAGCCGGACTTCAGCCCTGCCAATAAAGAACCTGGATAGGGGGCAAGCAGCCATGCGCTATGCACACCTCAACACCACCACCAACTTCACTTTCCTGACCGGCGCCTCCCATCCCGGCGAATACGTCCGCCGCGCCCATGAACTGGGTTATGACGCCCTGGCGATCACCGACGAGTGTTCACTGGCCGGGGTAGTCAAGGCCTTTGTGGCAGCGGAAGAACTGGGAATCAAGCTTATTATCGGCAGCCGCTTCCGGCTTTCCAACGGCCTGCACCTGATCGCCATTGCGCCTTCCAGGGCCGCCTATGCGGAACTCTCCGGTTTTATCACCCTGGCCCGCCGGCGCGCCGCCAAGGGCGCCTACGAGGCCCACTTCGAGGATCTGCGTTTTCGCCTGCGCAACTGCCTGATGATCCATGTGGCCGAAGTGGGACACGAAATGCCGGAGGACGTGATAACGACGCTCAAAAACGGCTTCGGGAATCGTCTGTGGATCGGGCTCGATCACCAGCTTCGCGGCGGCGAGCAGCAGGACTTTGCCCGCTGGCTTGCCCTCAGCGCCGAGAAAGGTGTTCCCCTGGTGGCCTGCGGACAGGCCCTGATGCACAGCATGGAACGCAAGCCCCTCCAGGACACGGTAACCGCCATTCGCCACAATCTCAGCATCCAGGAAATGGGCACCCGGCTGGCTTTCAATGGCGAGGCCTATCTCAAGTCCCGGGAGCAACTGGCACAGCTTTACCCGGAAGCCCTGCTGGAGGAGACCTGTGCCATCGCCGACCGCTGCCATTTTTCCATGAACGAATTGCGCTACCAGTACCCGCAGGAACTGGTACCAAAAAATCGCACCCCCATCGAACACCTTCGACACCTGGTCGATGAAGGCACTCGGATTCGCTGGCCCCATGGCGTACCGACGGACGTGGAGCAGACCCTGGCAAAAGAACTGGAACTGATCGAGGAGCTTTCCTACGAATTCTATTTTCTCACCGTCTACGACATTGTCCGCTTCGCCCGCTCGCGCGAGATTCTCTGTCAGGGCCGCGGTTCCGCCGCCAACTCCGTGGTCTGCTACTGCCTGTTTATTACGGAAATCGCCCCCGGCCAGATCAGCGTGCTGTTCGAGCGCTTTATCTCCCNNNNCATCGACGTGGATTTCGAGCACCAGCGGCGGGAGGAGGTAATCCAGTATATCTATGAAAAATACGGTCGCGAGCGGGCCGCCCTCGCCGCCACCGTGATCACCTACCGACGCCGCAGCGCGATCAGGGACGTGGGCAGGGCCCTGGGACTGGAGCCATCGTTGCTCGATCAGTTGTCCCGCTCCATGGCCTGGTGGGACGAACCCGCTTCACTGGAAGGCATCCTGGCCGGAAAAAACCTGCCGCTGGAACAGAGACTGCTGCACCACTTTGTCGTCCTGTGCAACGATATCATCGGCTTTCCCCGCCACCTTTCCCAGCATACCGGCGGTTTCGTGATTTCCCGGGACCGAATCAGCGACCTGGTTCCCGTGGAAAACGCCAGCATGCCCGAACGCACCATTATCCAGTGGGACAAGGAAGACCTGGAAGCCATGCGACTGTTGAAAGTGGATGTCCTGGCCCTGGGCATGCTGAGCGCCCTGCGCCGGGCGCTGGACATGGTTCGCCAGTACGATCCCGCCATCGGGACGCTCGCAGATATCCCCCGGGAGGACCCGGCCACCTACGAGATGCTGTGCAATGCGGACAGTGTCGGCGTTTTCCAGGTGGAATCCCGGGCGCAGATGTCCATGCTGCCCCGTTTGCAGCCGCGCTGCTTCTACGATCTCGTCATCCAGATCGCCATCGTCCGCCCGGGTCCCATCCAGGGCGACATGGTTCACCCCTACCTGCGTCGCCGCGCGGGACTTGAGCCCATCACCTACCCCACCCGGGAGGTCAAACAGGCCCTTGAGGCCACCCTGGGCGTTCCCATCTTCCAGGAACAGGTAATGCGCCTGGCCATGACCGCGGCCGGGTTCACCGGCGGCGAGGCGGATGAACTGCGCCGGGCCATTACCAACTGGGGCAAAAATTCGAAGCTGCTGCTGTTCCGGGACCAGTTCATCGACGGCCTGCTGGGCAATGGCTACGCCAGGGATTTTGCCGAACGCCTGTTTGAACAGGTCAAGGGATTCGGCGGCTACGGTTTCCCGGAAAGCCACTCGGCCAGTTTTGCGCTCCTGGCCTATGCCTCCTCCTGGCTCAAGTGCCATCATCCCGCCGCGTTCTACTGCGCCCTTCTCAACAGCCAGCCCATGGGTTTTTACACCCCGTCCCAGCTGATCCAGGACGCCCGGCGGCATGGCATATCGGTGCTGCCGGTGGATATCAACAAGAGCAGCCACGAGAACAGCCTGGAGATAGTGGCCACCAAAAACGGCAACGGGGTGTCGGGCATCCGCCTGGGGTTCTGCGAAGTGGCCGGCTTCCGGGAAGAGAAGGGCCGCGCCATCGAACGGTTGCGGACGGATACGCCCTTCTCCTCCGTGGGAGAGCTGTCCCGGCGCACCGGCCTCTCCGCCAGCGATTTGCAACGACTGGCCTCGGCGGACGTACTGCGATCCTTAAGCGGCAATCGCCACCGGGCCCGGTGGCAGGCCGCCGCCGTCCAGCCCCACTCGGTACTATTGGAGAACGGCGAAAGCACCGGGGTAAACGACGACCTGGTGATGGCCGCCCCCGGCCCGGAAGAGAACGTGCTGACCGACTACCAGACCCTGGGCCACAGCCTGCGCGCCCACCCCATGGCGCTGCTGCGTAAGGAGCTTCCCTTCAGTCGCTGCACCCGGCAGAGCGACCTGATCGGCAGGCGCCACAGGGGACTGGTTCAGGTGGCGGGCATCGTCGTTTCCCGACAGCGGCCCGGTACCGCCGGCGGCACCCTTTTCCTGACACTTGAAGACGAAACCGGCAATATCAATGTCATCGTCTGGCGAAAGACTCAGGAATACTTCAAACACATCATCCTGACCGCCAGGCTGGTGCTGGTGAAAGGCACGGTGGAAATACTCACCGAAAACGTGGCCCAGCCCGTGATCCACGTGATTGCCGGGAGTATCGAGGATCATTCACCCCGGCTGGGCCAGCTTAACGTCAGGTCGAAAAATTTTAGATAGTGGTCCGGATGCACACGTGGCTTTACCGGTCGCCACTTACAGCCCGGTCGCGTGACAGTAACGCAGGCCATGCCCGGGTGCCAGGATAAAAACGCTGTAGCTAACCGCCTAATCCTGTCAACCGGTAGGCGAGTATCGCGTCAGACCGTTTTCAGCCTGCGCCGAGCGGACAGTCCGAGTCCGACAAGCCCAAGACCCAACATGATCAGCGTGCCGGGTTCGGGAACGGTGACCGGCCCATCGTCATCGGCACCCGGTGAAAAGGCGGTGATCAGACGCGTCCAATCACCAGGACTGCTAGCGGTCCAGTCGATATCAACATCGGTGCCATTGAAATCAGTGCTGTCCGCACCTTCCAGACCACGATTAGTGAAATCGTTATAGTCGAGACCCGGCAGGCCAAGGATATCGTCGCTGTTGAAGAGATTCGCATCTTCCGTCATAAACGCGAAGATCTGTGAGTCCAGCGAAATGGTAGTTTGCACGCTTGAGCTGCTGTTATTGCCCGGATCCCACTGGATGTAATGACTGGACACCACCGTACCGGTTTCAATGAGGAAATCATCGCCGTCCGCCGTGATAAAATCGGCCGTCTCATCAAATACGCGATCCACGCGCAAGGGCGAGGTAAGGGTAAAATTCTGCACTTCATCCCACGCCAGTAGAATGCCGTCATTCGGATTCGCTGTAACAGGGTTGGGGGGTGTGTCGGTAATAATGCAATCATTTGCGCCGGTGCAATCCCCCAGGCTCACCAGTGTCGCATGGGCATTGTTGATCCCAGCCGTGGCGCCCGCGAGGACCGTTGTCAGGATAATCAGGTTTTTGGCTGACATGGTCACCTCCTTACTCTATTTGAAAGCGCATTCACCAGACTGCGCCTTGCATAAAAAAGAAGCAAACTCCATACCGACACAAAAAAATAACCGGGAAATAACCATTTATGTGGGAGGGCATCAGCTGGCTCTATCTGCAAAGCCATGATGTGTAAAATATTTTGACATCAGGAATCTTTTGCAAACTGCCGCTTAGGCCAGGCCACCTCCCTTTCCCAATACCCGATGAAATTACGCTGTTTATAGGAATGCTCGGGAGAATATTTTACTGACCATCAAAATCGATGTCACCGCCGCCCTGTCGGCAGACAGTCTCCATAGGGCACTAACTGACAATAGACGGCTGGAGCTTTTTTAACCGAACCAGAACAGATAACAGACTTACCTTGCGTTATCAGCCCTTTAAACGGCGGCACCAACGACAAAAGGGACACGACCCGGACGCGTTCCAATACCTAACCGATAATTGCCGAGCATTGAAAGCGAGTTTCTACTGAAAGATGTTGCGGAGGACCTACCATGACGCTCCCAATGTGGATGAACTGCGACAGAAATAATTTTATCCATTGACCATAAGAAAGCGACCACAAGAAAGAAGCTGTGAAAACCGTTTCTTGTGGAGTCTATGGCTAATTTTTTCGCGTATTCTGAATCGATCTTTTCCTATAAAGGGCAACCCGTCTATTCCACGTATTCGTATAGCGGCTTGCCCTTGTCGACCACATGAACGGTAAACAGCTTCAGCACACTGTCACCCACCACCGTGAAGCCCCCATGAATAACGTCCCGCTCGTAGAGCAGCGAGGTGCCAGTGGGTATATCCCGCGGCTCCTTCCCCGGTGCCTGAATCATAGCGCCCTGGACTACGTAGAGAGCTTCCAGACCATGGTGATAATGACGACCTATAGAGTCGCCCGGTGCATATTCAGCCGTCGACACAATCGTCTCCAAAGTTGGCGCCTCGGCCAGGTCAGCGCGATGCAGCTCGTTTCGAGGCCGTGAATCGACGGGTTCCTGCCCGACGACCCCGGCAGACATCCCGGTCAACATTAGCGCAACACCGACCATCGAGCCGGCGCATTTAATCAATATCATCTTTCCCCTCGGATCTCCGTATATTCATGGTCCTGACAAGATCCTATACCCTACTAATGCATGCCAGGGACTCTTTTCGTACCGTTCGCATACATCATATTGTGAAGCATTCCGGCAGATCTGAACAATACGCGCGGATCACGCAACCCGGACAGGCAAGGCAGTGTATTCCAACACGCTCACCTTCCAGCACCGGCCGGCAACATATTCACCTCGGAGAAAAACAAGTAAGCGAAAGTGCCGCAATCAATGACCGGAGCAATCCAGTACAAACTTTGCTTTCCAAATCATTCGATGAAAGAGAGCGAATATATGAGCCCACGCATTGGCATTACCTGAACCCCTGCTCTGCGGGCACATCCTCGCCTTATTTTTGCACGCCGGTAACGCAGGGGCTAACAGCCCATTTCCTGCATTTTATCGCGAAGGTCTTCCAGTTCCTCGGAGCGATCCATTGCTGAGGACGGGTCGCCCTGTATCTCGCGGCCGATGTCCTGCATCTGGTCCTGCACACTTTCACAGGACTCACCGCAGGCGGACAGCACCAGTACCATGCCGAGAATCGACGTCAGGGTGATTATTCGAAGCATCAGACATTCTCCTTTTTGTTTTGTCTCAAATATCCGGTATGTCGGTCGCCTGTTCGCCTCGGGCTTCAGCGTCCTTTTTCCGGACCTCTTCGCGCAAGGCCATATTGGCCATTTTGTTGATATGCAGGTGCCCCGGGTTGGCAATTTTGCCCCCCACCGACTGCACAATGCCGTCATTCCCCGCCGCGTAAGAATAAATCAGCGCGGTCGCACAGTCCGTCGGGTTTCCCGCATATTGCAGAACCCATGACTGGCCATGGGTGGCTCCACGCGCGCCGGAGGCACAGTCCACACCAGACGACGGATAGAGCCATTTGAGGACCTTCCCGCTGTAAAGATTGAACTCCGCATCCGGCGGACCATATTTGTCAATAAGGACCTGGTGATAAACGCCGGCGGAGACCTTTTTGCCACTTTCACTGAAGCGCATGTTGTGTATTCGCGTTATGGAGTGAACGACATTGTCGGCGGGCGGCAGGGCGAACTCGATGTTGATTATGTCCTTTGTTTTGTTATCGGTGGCGCGCGCCTTATCGGCGTATGCACCGGATGTCGCCACCGTTGCTTCCTGCCCCGGGGGCCAGAGTCCCGCGCTCTGCGGCACAGTGAAATAGCGCGGCTCTTCGATAATGGCGTCTTGGGGAAAACTCGTTTTTAAAGCCGCGATCGCCTGCTCAGGGGTCATGCCCAACCGCACACCGCGAATATCGGCGCCGACATCGGGCGGAGTGGCAATGGCCTCCAGAGCGGCGACCGTCTCTTGCGGCGTCAACCCCAGCTTTTGCGCGATAGAGTCAGCGACAGCTTCCGGCGCCACGCCGGCATAGGGATCGGTAGGTGGAGCACTGTTTTTCCGGGTACCTGCCCTGTCTGTTTTTGTGGTGATCCCGGCCATGTCACCGGTAGCATCGGGAATTTGCGCGGCATCTTTGTCGTCACCGCCGCAGGACAGCAGCAGCATCGAAATTGCCGCAACGGAAATCGCTATAATCGGGAATCGATAGCTCATGGCCAGCCCCGCGCTGTCTACGCTCCCTGTGGATTTCAAGTATAGGCAGTATTAACCCCCTTTTCACTAAAAACCACCCTGACCATCCCGAACCCATCCGCCGTGTGTGGCGTTCGTGCTTCGGCAATCACATGCCCCACTGTTATCCAACAGGTGAAAAACGAGTGGCTGCCGTACGTGATATTCGGCCAAGCAGAGTCGAAAGGCAACCGCGACCCTTTCCCGGTCTCACCGATACCGCCCCCTAGTTTTTCCTGATCGAAATACCACTGACCTGTCTGCGCCGGGGTGTGATTGGCGGGAAACCAGACCACCCATGACACTCCTCCTGTGCGCAGGTAATTAACCTGATCACGGCGCCTCTATCATCCATTTCCATTTCTATCCTGAATACCCGACTTACGTTTTGCGCCCAGGCCATGACACAGTGCCATTTGATGGCGTAAGCGGTTCATCGGACACAGTGGCCCGCGTTCTGGCGACTGTATCGTTTCCTTCGTCGCGGCCGCAGCAGATTATACTTGCTCTTGTTCAGCAAGTATAATAGCCTGAACTGATTCAAATGAATAAACAAAAAATTACCGCGCAGGCGAATAGAAGCGGGAGGGTAATTAATGAGCGAAGATATTAAATCCCGGTCTGATGACGTTGGCCTGGAAGATGAAGCAAAAATATTATCCGAGCATAAGTGGGACGGCAAAACATACTCCTATATTCCGCCGAGAGAACTGAAAATCGACCCCCGGTTGCAACTCCATGAAGACCATGACGAAGACCTCGATCCGATAACCTATCAGGTCCTGCGCTCCCGGTTCTGGAATATCAACCTCGACCATTCGGACACGGTAAAACGTGTGTCCGGATCGCCTGTCATCGTTTATACCGAGGATTTCAACACCTCGCTGCTTACCGAAAACGGCGACACCATAATTTGCGGACCTTCCATACAATACTTCACCGGTTATGGCGACCTTGTTGTCAAATGGACGCTGGAAAACCGCAGCACCAACCCGGGCATCCATGAGGGGGACATATTCATCCAGAACGACCCTTACATCGGCACGGCACATCAGATCGATGTCGAGCTTTATATGCCTGTTTTCTGGGAAGGAAAGCTATTCTGCTGGATTTTCTCGAATTGCCACGTCGGCGATATCGGCGGCATCAACCCCGGCAGTTTCTGCCCCGAGGCACCTGACATTTATTCGGAACCGGTTCCCATGCCCCCTATGAAACTGGTGGAACGGGAAGAAGTCCGGGACGACATCTTCGAGATGATCGTTCGCCAGAGCCGGACACCGGAAAACCTCACGCTTCAACTGCGAAGCCAGATCGCCGGGCTCCGGGCAACACGGACACGTATCAGGGAATTGCTTGAAGAGCACGGTGCCCGGGTTATCAAGGGAGCGATGAGAAAACTCATCAGTGACTGCTCCCGCGTTGTACGGGAGCGTCTCAGGGAAATTCCCGATGGCGAGTGGAACGAAGCCATTTATATGGGCGCCGCCGGACCGGAAGACCGGTCGATACACCGGCTGGTCACCCGGGTGGTCAAAAAGGGTGATCACATGACGTTCTACAACGAGGGAACCGATCCACAGTTTCAGGCGGCCAGCGGCACCTACGGCTCCTGGCGTTCGGCCCTGATCTGCGCCGCGGGAACAATGCTGGCTTACGATCAAATGTATTGTCCGGCCGGGGTGATCGAACACATGACGTTGGTTCCCACCCCCGGTACTTTAACCTGTGCCGTGCATCCCGCTGCCGTGACCACGTTGAGCGCCACTATTGTCAGTGTTTATCTGGCCAGCCAGGTGCTCAGCAAGATGGTGCTGACGGGCCCGGAAGAGATTCGGCGAGTAGCCAACGCAACGGGTGGCGTCGCGCTGCCCGGCTGGTGGGTGGCGGCCGGAACCAACAGGAACGGCCGTTATGTGGCGGATGTTACCGCCGATCAGGTGATGGGATCCATCGGCGCTTTTCCCTACCGCGACGGCGTGGATACCGGCGGTGCCTGGTGGTGGCCGCGATCGACGGCGGGCAATGCGGAAGACTGGGAACAGTCAGTCCCCTTTCTCTATCTGTACCGCCGTGAACAGAAAGGCAGTGGCGGCGCGGGCCGTTGGCGGGGCGGCAATGGCGTCGAGGTCGGCTTTGTCCCCCATAAAACCGAGGTGTTGAGTGCCCAGGTGGTTTCCGTGGATCCAGGCGTGGTGACCACCATCGGCCTGATGGGCGGCTTGCCGGGCCATCCCGGCAATTTTCTGACCGCCAGCAAAACCGATATATGGGCCAGATTTTCCCGCGGGGAAATGCCTGGCACCCGAGAAGAGGTAGAGTCCCAATTGGGAGAGCTGCGTCGGATTTCCCCCAAAGGCTCGCTGGAGCTGACCGACGGCGACATCTGGGTGGTTGAAAACAGTGCCGGCGGCGGCTTCGGGGATCCTTTATTACGGGAACCGGAAACGGTTCTCGAGGACATTAAGGAAGACCGGATTCAGGCGAGCCAGTCGGAAAAGTACTATGGCGTTTTGCTTGATGGTAATGGCAACCTGGATGAGGCCGGGACAAAAAGCGCACGCAGCGCAATAAGGCAGGATCGAATGGACAAGTGCCGGCTCCCCGATAAATCGCCAGTCCGGCCTGGCGCCGCGACTGCCAATGCCTCGCGCTTCCTCACGGAAGGTGTGGGACTGTTGGTTGCCGAGGAGGCACTGTTCTGGACCTGCGCGCACTGTCAGAGAAGCCTGGGGCCGACAACAGAAAATTACAAGGATTATCTCGGTTGCATCGAAACCAACCCCCACGATGTTGACCCGGTAATGTATCCGGATTCCCACGACTTCTGCGATGATGACCTGGTTATGCGCCAGTATATTTGCACAGACTGTGGTCATCTCGTTGCCACGGATATTGCGCGCGCACACGACAAGCCGGTTGTAGACATGAAAATAACCTCTCTCCCCGGGCAACAAGAAGAAACCATTACAAGGGGGGCGTGATGGAAAACCGGAGAGCTTCAGAAAAGCGTGATCTGGCAATCGGGGTCGATATCGGCGGTACATTCACGGACTGTGTCGTTGTCTTTGACAGCGGCACTATTATTACTGCGAAAACCCCGACGACGCCCAGTGATCGATCAATCGGTTTCTTCAATGCCATCGAAAGGGCGGCGGAGAAGCTCGAAATACCACTCTCGGCCCTGATGGTCCGTTGCCGCCGAATAGTCCACGGCACAACCACAGGCACAAACGCGCTGGTCAGCCGGGACGGTTCCCGGGTCGGCTTGCTGACCACCAAGGGTCATGGCCATGCCACCTACATGATGAGAGGCTCCGGCCGTACTGCCGGATTGCCCGCGGATGAACTGCTGGACATCTCCAACACCTATAAACCCACGCCGCTGGTTCCCCATGACCGTATTCTGGAAATTCCCGAAAGAATCGATGCCGATGGCGATGAAATTGTCCGACTCGATGAGAATTCGGTCCGCGAAGCGGTATTGACATTGAAGGATGCGGGCTGCGATGCCATTGCAATCAGTTATCTCTGGAGCATCAAAAACGAGACACACGAACGGCGATCGCGGGAAATCGCCGAAGAAGTGGCGCCGGAACTTTTTGTCTGCAACGGGGCAGACCTGGTGCGCTCTGTGGGCGAGTACGAGCGGACTGTAACTACCATAATGAACGCCTACATCGGCCAGGTAATGTTGCGTTACATCGATGCCATTGAAAAGGGCGCCAGGGAGCGCGGCTACAAGCGCGGGGTATTGTTTGCCCAGTGCGGGGGCGGCGCCATGTCCGCGGCGGAAGCGAGGAAAGCACCTATTCGTACCGTACAGTCGGGCCCTGTGGCGGGCATTGTCGCGTCCCGGTACCTGGCTGAGAAGATAAACATGCCCAACGTGCTGGCGGCAGACATGGGCGGCACTACTTTTGATGTCAGCGCCATCCGCAAAGGTGAGCCTCTGGAAAGGTCGTCTTCGATTTTCCAGCGGCTGGAACTGGCCCTGCCAATGTACGATGTGGAGTCCATAGGTGCCGGTGGCGGATCGATCGCCTGGATTGACAGCTCCGGACGCTTGAACGTCGGCCCGAAAAGTGCCGGTGCCGATCCGGGGCCAGCCTGCTACGGTCGCGGGGAAGATGCCACGGTAACCGATGCCGATGTAGTTATGGGCGTGCTCGACCCTGATCAGTTTCTGCACGGTCGTATGAAAGTCGATGCCAGACGTTCCGAAGCGGCCATTCAACGGCTGGCCGATCAGCTGGGACTCGGCTTACAGGAGACTGCCGCGGGCATCGTCCGGATAGTCGACTCGAAGATGGCCGACCTGATTCGCAGGATGAGTGTAATGCGGGGTTTCGATCCCAGGGAATTTTCCTGTTTTGCATTTGGCGGCGGTGGTCCCGTTCACGCCGGTGCCGTGGCCCGAGAAGCGGGATTGCAACAAGTGGTGGTTCCCCTCCCCTGGGCCGCCGCCCTGTGGTCGGCCTTTGGGGCGGCGACGGCGGATATCGTCCATCTCTATCAGCACCCTGAAAACATCCTTCTCCCCAACGACGGCGCCAGGGTGAATGAAATTTTCACGGATCTCGAAAAGAAGGCGATGGAAGAATTGGAAAAAGAAGGGTTCCCGCAGACGGACATCGTGCTTAATCGACGAGTCCGCATGAAATATGCCATGCAGGTTCACGATGTCGATGTGAACGTTCGTAATATCGCCATAGGCGCGCCGGAGATGGAGCAGATCGAGAGAGATTTCTCATTCATCTACGAGGAGCTGTTCGGCAAAGGCGCCGGCTACCGGGAAGGCGGTGTGGAAATAACCGGTTTCTCGCTGCGCGCGGTGGGCCGGACCGTTAAGCCGGAGATAGCGGAACGTAACACACAGTATCGCAGGGTGGAACCCGGTTCGACGAAAAAGGTGTACTGGTCGGAAAAAGCCGGTTTCGTGGATACACCCGTCTGCACCATCGAACACGAGGAAACTATCGCGCCCTTGCAGGGCCCTGCTTTAATTCAACTCCCGGATACCGTCATCGTAGTCAGACCGGGCCAGACGGCGGAGATGGATGCTTTCGGCAATATCCTCATTAAAGTGTAATGAACAGCAAACAACCCTGGAAGAGACTTCACATGAATGAATATGAACAATTGGAACGAAGAATCCGTCGACTGGAAGATACGGAAGCGATAAAACAGCTTGTAGCCCGCTACGGGTTCGCCGCCGACGACAGGGACATGGAAGCCATTGGCGCTATGTTTACGAAAAATGGCTGTTTCAGGTCGGTAAATGGCCAGATGGAGGCGCATGGAATCGATCAAGTCATCGATATGTACCATAAACGCTTCAAGGGAATGAAACACGCCTTCCACGTTGGCCATGACCATATCATTAATTTCGAGACCGACTCGCGGGCGACGGGTATCGTCGCCTCCCATGCGGAGGTAATACGGAACGACGAACCCTGGGTGGTTGCCCTCAGATACCACGACATCTACGTCCGTGAAGCCGGCAATTGGCTTTTTGAGGAGAGAGCGCTGGCGTTTTATTACTACTTGCGGGTGGCGGATTACCTCAGTGTAATGCCCGGGTTGAAGCGGATGCGCGGCATGAGCGAACCCCTTGACGCGGATTGGCCCGAAAAAACAGACACATTCAGACGGTATCAGTCAGAATCTTGAAACGACACACCCTTTGAAGCTGCCTGCTACTCTGCTAGAGTTGTGAGCCGATTTCCGGGATGCCTTGCATGGTTAAAAGCTGTTTCATAGTGCTGATTACGCTCATGATTGCCTTCCAATCAGTGGCGTCTATTGCCTATGAGGCGCAGTTGCATCATGCCGACACAACACATTTTGCCGGGCATTCCCACGAACGGGCGGAGTTTAAAAGCGAACATCCGACAACCAAACCGTCTCCTGACAACCCCTCTCAGTCGTCCGATCACTGCCATCACGGCCACAGCTGCTTCCATATGGTATTGCTGGGAACCCATACAGACATTTCCGGCTTGCTGACCGTCACAGTGCTGACCGACTACCAAGCCAATTTCACGACCGGAGTTCAATCCCCCCTGTTCCGCCCTCCCATCGCCTGATCCTGCGAAGACCTTCCCCACGCGGGGAATAACCGTCATTTAGATTCCAGCAGGAGCAGTCTCATGCTTTTCAGTATGCTCATGAAAGCCCGGCGGTGCGCGACGCCGTGCCATATTTCTATCCGCACGTCTTGTCTTCTGGCGCTGGCATTCGGTGCCGCCTCTGCTCACGCCGGGGAGAAGCCGCTGACACTGTCAGAGGCTCTCTCCAGGGCCATGGCGCAAAATCCCGGGCTTCACGTCTTCGACCTGCGTCTTGAGGGACTTAATGGCCGTCGCTTAACGGCGGACCAAAATCCAGCCCTGGAGGCCGGACTGGAAGTCGAAAATTTCCTGGGCAGTGGTGAGCGGCAGGGACTCGACGGCGCAGAGTACACGCTGTCCCTGTCGTCGACCCTGGAACTCGGCGGCAAGCGTCAGGCCCGCGTGAGTGTGGTCGACTCACGGTACGGGCTGGTCGAGGCCGAACACCGGGCCGAGATTCTTGAGGTGCTGGGACAAGTCACCCGGCGTTTTGTCGCCACCCTGGCCCTGCAGGAGAAGCTCCAGCTGGCCGCTGATGCCGTGGCGCTTGCCGAGGCCACCCACGAGATCGTCGCCCGGCGCGCCGACCGGGGTGCAGCGCCCCAGGCCGAAGTCCTGCGCGCCAGGGCCGCACTCACCCAAAGTCGAATCGAGCAGGCCCGTCTGCAGGCCGAATACGAGAGCCGGAAAACAGCCCTGGCGTCGTTGTGGGGCAGTACCCGTCCGGCCTTTCGGAATCTGGAGGGCGACCTGTTCCAGTTCAGTTCCGCCGACAGTTTCGAGACCCTGTACCGCCGGGTCAGCAAAAGCCCGGCTATTCAAGTCTATGCCAGCGAACAGCGTATCCGCGAAACGGAAATTCAGCTGGCCCGGAGTGAATCCGAGAGCGATATCCGTTGGCAGGTGGGCATCCGGCATTTCGAGGAAACAGATGATACCGCTGTGACCGCCGGGTTCTCAGTACCGCTCTTTGCTGGACCGCGCAATCGCGGGGACGTGCAGGCGGCCGTGGCAGCGCGGGATGAGGTCCAGTACCGCCGGGAGGACAACCTGCTGCGCCTGCGCTCGCGACTGTTCGAAGCCTACCAGTTACGCCAGCAGAGCATCGATGCGGTGAAGCGAATCCGCAGCCAAATACTCCCCGACCTGAGCGAGGCGCTCACCCAGACCCGCAAGGCCTACGAGCGCGGCCGCTACCGCTATGTCGAATGGACCGCCGCACAGCGGGAACTGCTCTCCGCACGGCGAGCGCTGATCGACGCCGCCACCACGGCACTGCTCAACCAGGCGCTGATCGAACAACTCACGGCACAGCCTCTCGCGACCGTTCAGGGCGCCCCGGCGCGCTAACCCACGAATTCAGGATTCACACCATGCAACGGATAAAACACTTCTCTCTGATACTGGTGGCCACCTGCCTTGCCATCGGGCCCTTGCAAGCCGCCGAAGAAAAGCACGACGACTCGCAAGCCAATGCCAGAGGCCCTAACGGCGGCTTACTCCTGCAACAGGGCGACGCCACCGTCGAGCTCCTGATCTTTGAAAAGGGCGTACCTCCGCAATACCGGGCCTGGGTGACCAAGGACGGCCGCGTCGTGACCGATGACATTGATCTTGACGTCAAACTTACCCGTCTGGGCGGACAAGTGGACACCTTCGATTTCGCCTACCAGGGGGACTACTGGCTGGGGGATGGCGTGGTGACCGAACCCCACTCCTTCGATGTGGAAGTCACCCTCACCATGGACGGTAAGCGCTATCGCTGGCAATGGGAATCCCACGAGGGCCGCACCCGTATCGCGCCGGATATCGCCCAGCAGGCGGGTATTGCCACGGCCGAAGCCGGGCCTGGCACTATTGAGCGCAGCTTGACCACCTACGGCAGCCTGACCATGGCACCGCAACAGATTGCCCGGGTGCGTGCCCGCTTCCCGGGCGTGGCCACCCAGGTGAATGTCAGTCTGGGCGACCGGGTCAACCGTGGCGACGTACTGGCCCGGGTAGAGTCCAACGAAAGCCTGCAGACCTACGCCCTGCGGGCACCCATCGACGGGATCGTCATCGATCGCCGGATCAGCAACGGGGAGATGACAGGGGAGCAACCCCTGTTCGCCATCGCCGATCTGACCACTCTTTGGGCGGAACTCAAGGTATTTCCCGGCCAGCGGTCCAAAGTTGCCGTCGGCCAGAAAGTCCGGCTTCGTGCCGAAGGTATTGACCAGAAGAGCACCATCCGCCACCTGCTGCCGGCACCCGGTAATGCCCCGTACACCCTGGCCCGGGTGGAGGTCGACAACGCCGACGGCACATTGACCCCGGGGTTACTGGTGGCCGGGGATATCGTGGTGGAAACGGTGGACGCCCCCCTCGTGGTGGATAACCGCGCCTTGCAGTCCTTCCGTGACTGGACCGTGGTGTTTATCCGGGTGGACGACACCTACGAGATCCGTCCGCTGGAGTTGGGCCGCAGCGACGGCACGCTGACCGAAGTGCTGGGAGGCCTGCGAGCGGGTGACCGCTATGTGGTGGAAAACAGTTACCTGATCAAGGCCGATATCGAAAAATCCGGCGCATCCCACGACCACTGACCAGGAGGCTATGATGATTAATGCCATCTTGCGCCTCTCGGTAGAGCGGCGGTTTTTAATATTGTCCCTGATCCTGGTGCTGGTCGGCGTCGGCGTGTGGAGCTTCCAGCGCCTGCCCATCGACGCGGTGCCGGATATCACCAATGTCCAGGTGCAGATCAATACCGAGGCACCGGGCTATTCGCCCCTGGAAGCGGAGCAACGCATCACATTCCCGGTGGAAACGGCGTTGTACGGCCTGCCCAATCTCTCCTATACCCGGTCCCTGTCCCGCTACGGCCTCTCCCAGGTTACCGTGGTGTTCGAGGAAGGCACGGACATCTATTTCGCCCGCAACCTGATCAACGAGCGCCTGGGCGCCATCAAGAGCGCCCTGCCCTCCGGGCTGGAGCCGGAAATGGGCCCCATAGCCACCGGCCTGGGCGAAATCTTCATGTACACGGTGGAGGCCGTGCCCGGCGCCACCCGGGCCGACGGCGGCCCCCTGAATGCCACCGCGCTGCGGGAAATCCAGGACTGGATTATCAAGCCCCAGTTGGCCCAGGTGCCCGGTGTCATCGAAATCAACACCGTCGGTGGCTACGACAAGCAATACCACGTGACGCCCTACCCCAAAAAACTCCTTCAACACGGCGTGACCCTGGATCAACTGGCCGATGCATTGCGGGCCAATAACGCCAATCGTGGCGCCGGCTATATCGAACGCAACGGGCAACAACTGCTGGTACGTTCGCCCGGGCAACTGGCTACCATTGGCGATATTGAACAGGTGGTGATCGCCAACCGGGATAGCGTGCCTGTGAAAGTCGCCGATGTGG
The DNA here is from genome assembly GCA_002388905.1 of Cellvibrionales bacterium UBA4495. Lineage (GTDB taxonomy): Bacteria > Pseudomonadota > Gammaproteobacteria > Pseudomonadales > Porticoccaceae > DGNJ01. The sequence continues at coordinate 12,481 of DGNJ01000026.1, read as the reverse complement.
CCGACGTGGCCATTGGCAAGGAATTGCGCACCGGCGCCGCCACCCGCGACGGCGAGGAAACCGTACTGGGCACGGCCATGATGCTGATCGGGGAAAATTCCCGGGCGGTCGCGCGGGCGGTTGCCGAAAAGCTGGAGGCAATCCAGCCCTCCTTACCCGACGGCGTCAAGGTGGAGGCGGTTTACGATCGCACAACCCTGGTGGACAAAGCCATCGCCACGGTCCAGAAGAATCTGCTCGAAGGGGCCCTGCTGGTGATCGTGGTGCTGTTCCTGTTGCTGGGCAACCTGCGCGCTGCCCTGATCACGGCAGCGGTGATTCCACTGTCGATGCTCGCCACCATCACCGGCATGGTGCAAGCGGGCGTGTCCGCCAACCTGATGAGTCTCGGTGCTCTGGATTTCGGCCTGATCGTCGACGGCGCGGTGATTATCGTCGAGAACTGTACCCGGCGCCTGTCGCAGGCGCAGCACCAGGGTCAACTTGCGCTCAAGGAGCGGTTGCAACTGGTGTTCGAGGCCACCAACGAGGTCATTCGTCCCAGCCTGTTCGGTGTCGCCATCATTACCGTGGTGTATCTGCCGATCTTTTCCCTCACCGGTGTCGAGGGCAGGATGTTCCACCCCATGGCGGCCACCGTGGTGATGGCCCTGCTGTCGGCCATGGTGTTGTCGCTGACCGTGGTGCCCGCCGCCGTGGCAGTATTTCTACGGGGCAAGGTCAACGAAAAGGAAAGCCCGGTGATCAGTGGCGCCAAGTCGCTGTACAGGCCCGCCCTGCTGGTCGCCATGAAGTTCCGCTGGCTGGTGTTGGGCGGCGCAACCGCACTGGTGGCGGTCTGTCTCTGGCTGGCGACCACACTGGGTTCGGAGTTTATTCCACAACTGGATGAAGGGGATATTGCCCTGCACGCCCTGCGCATTCCGGGTACCGGTTTGGAGCAGGCCATCGAGATGCAGGCGCAGTTGGAAGAGACGTTGAAGGACTTCCCCGAGGTGGAAAAGGTATTCGCCAAAATCGGCACGCCGGAAGTGGCCACCGACCCCATGCCGCCGAGCGTGGCGGATAACTTTGTCATCTTAAAGCCCCGCGACCAGTGGCCGGACCCCGATAAGACGAAAGATGAACTCGTGACCGAAATGGAAAAGGCGGTGACACAACTCCCGGGGAACAAATACGAGTTCACCCAGCCCATTGAAATGCGTTTCAACGAACTCATCTCCGGCGTGCGGGCCGACCTCGGTATCAAGGTTTTTGGCGATGACCTGGATCAGCTGCTGGCATCGGCCAACGACGTCCTTGAGGTTGTGGAATCCATGGAAGGCGCCGCGGATGCCCGGGTCGAACAGGTCAGCGGCCTGCCCATGCTGTCGGTGCGCCCCAAACGCATGGCGCTGTCCCGCTACGGCCTGACCGTGGCCGGTCTCCAGGGCCTGGTGGCAGCGGGCGTGGGCGGCGAGAATGCCGGCCTGATCTACGAAGGTGACCGCCGCTTCCAGTTGGTGGTGCGTCTGCCCGAAGACATCCGCCGGGATGTGGACAGCCTGGCGAATCTGCCGGTACCCCTGCCGGACGGCGGCTATGTACCATTGTCGGAAGTGGCCGAGCTGGAACTGGCACCGGCACCCAACCAGATCAGCCGGGAAAACGGCAAGCGCCGGGTCGTGGTTACCGCCAACGTCCGGAACCGCGACCTGGGTGGATTTGTCGAGGAAGCCCAGTCGCGCATCGCCGACAATGTCGATCTACCTGCCGGATACTGGCTCGATTACGGCGGCACCTTCGAGCAACTGCAGTCCGCCAGTCAACGGCTTGCCATTGTGGTGCCGGTCACCCTCGCGATTATTCTCGCGCTGCTGGTAATGGCCTTTGGCTCACTCAAGGACGCACTCATCATCTTCACCGGCGTGCCACTGGCGTTGACCGGCGGAGTCCTGTCCCTGTGGCTGCGGGACATGCCCCTGTCGATCTCGGCGAGCGTCGGTTTTATCGCCCTCTCCGGCGTGGCGGTGTTGAACGGTCTGGTAATGATCGCGTTTATCCGCGACCTGTGGCACGAACAGGGCGATTTGAGAAAGGCCATTGTCGAAGGCGCGCTGATCCGTTTGCGGCCGGTATTGATGACCGCCCTGGTGGCCAGCCTCGGCTTTGTGCCCATGGCCCTGAATACGGGAACCGGCGCGGAAGTCCAACGGCCGCTGGCGACAGTGGTAATTGGCGGGATTATTTCATCCACCCTGTTGACGTTGTTTGTGCTCCCGGTGCTGTATTACCTGTTGCATGGAAAGGACGAGAAAGTTCAGTAACAGCTGATGGCAAACCGTCGCTCCCCCACCTTCGGGTGAAGTGACAGCTTCTATTCGGATCTTCCGGACATTACGCCGGCAAATCAGGCAAAACCGCAGGTGAAGGGGTTTCCCAAGGATAGTGGGTCGAGCTCAGAAGGGCTCCTTCACCCTTTTGGTACTTTCCCCTTGTTCGGGCAATACCCACCAGCCGGGTGTTAAATCCTCGCCAGCGCCTGTTCCAGATCGGCAATCAGGTCATCACCGTTTTCCACGCCGGCGGAATAGCGCACCAGGCTCTCCGGAATCCCCATGGCGGAACGTTCCGCCATGGTCAGCTCCACATGGCTGGTGACCCGCGGCGGCCCCACCAGGGTGGAAACAGATCCCAGGCTGGCCGCGCTGTGCGCGTATTTCATCTTTGGCAACAGCTTCTTAACCTGATCGAAATCGCCCTTCAGGGCAAAGCTCAGCATGCCGCCAAAGCCACGCATCTGTCGTTTGGCGATATCGTAATTGGGGTGATCGGGGAGCCCCGGATAATAAACGGATTCCACCTTGTCGTGCTGCTTGAGGAATTCCGCCACCCGCTGGGCGTTTTCGTTGTGGCGCTGGATACGCAACTCCAGTGTCTTCAGGCCACGCAGGATCATGTACGCGGAGTTGGCATGCAGGGTGGCACCATTGATCTCGCGGTAATGGAATACCCTGTCGACCAGCGTCTTCGGCCCGCTCAGGATGCCGCCCATGGCATCGGAGTGACCATTCAGGTACTTGGTGGCACTGTACACCACCAGGTGGGCGCCCAGTTCCAGCGGCATCTGGTTGACCGGCGTGGCGAAGGTATTATCGACGATAACGATGGCGCCCTGGTCCTGAGCGGCTTTCGCCAGCCGCTGGATATCCACCACCTTGAGTACGGGGTTCGTGGGTGTCTCCAGATAGAGCACCTTACAGCCCCTGGCCATCTCTTTCTCGATACCCTCGAAATCCAGGGTATCGCAGAACGCCACGTCCACGTCATTGGCCGGCAGAAACTCGAGAAAGATCTTGTTGGTGCCGCCGTAGGTATCCTTGATAGCCACCACCCGGTCGCCGGGTGACAGCAGGGTAAAGAGGGTATTGCTGATCGCCGCCATACCGGTGGAGAAGCTGATCGACTCCTCGGCGCCGTCCAGGGCGCGCATGGTCAGTTCCAGCGCACGCACCGTGGGGTTTGTATTGCGCGAGTAGATATGTCCGGGTTTCTTGCCCACCGCCACGTCAAACCACTCATCCATGTCCTGATAGGCGAAGGTGACACTGTGATGGATGGGCATGGCCACATCCCGTTCCGGCGACTCATGGTCATGAGCCGCCCACAGGGCCGTGGTGCTGTAATGTTTGCGGTTTCCAGCCATGATTGTCCTCCCGTCGGCACGATGAGACTTCCGGCAGCATATCAAAGGGGAAGGTGCCGTATACAGGTCACCGGAGTTTTGCTATCGGCAAATACAGCAGTTCGAACTTCCCTACTCGGTCGTAACTCCATAGCCTAAAAAATGGTCCTGTCGGCCATTGGCGACATGGACATACCGGTTCTCAGCCATTAGCGTTCCGTGCTTTATCTGCCGGCCAATCCGCAAACGCCAGGAAATAAAGGAAAAGCAGATTGGCGACGGGAATCAGTATCAGGATTCCCAGCCAGCCCGGATAGCCTGTGCGCCGGCAGATACGCCAGACCGGTATTACGACGACAACAGCGACAACCAGCATCCACAGCCAATGGCCGGCCCACATTGTGTTACCCAACATATGATTTTCCATTAGCGTATGACCCTCTGTTTCAATAAATGATTTTAGTGGTGATGTTCATGTGATTTCTCCCCACCCGCTTGTCTGGCCCGCGCCGAGCTTTTCAGGAAGATCTGCTCGCCAATCGCAATAACAATCATGGCGACAACGGCAACGCCAATTACAAAGGGGTCCGAATTCAGCTTGACCCAGACAAAGCCTCCGAGGGCGAGCAGATCGAGCAAAATGGCTATGGCCGGCACCCATGCCCTGGCCTGGATATCAGCACGAAGATAGCGCAGAACGCCCCAGTGAATGGCAATGTCCATGATCAGATAAAAAACAATGCCCAGGGCCGCGATCCGCGACAGGTCAAAAAAAGCAGTCAGGATCAGACCAAGCACCACGGTGTACACGAGGGTGTGCTTCTGGATGCTCCCGGGCATGCCAAAATGACTGTGGGGCACCAACTTCATTTCCGTCAGCATGGCCAGCATCCGCGACACGGCAAAGATACTGGCGAGAATACCCCCCGCCGTCGCCAGCATAGCGATGGCGACCGTGAACCAGACGCCGTATTCCCCCAACGCCGGGCGTGCGGCAGCGGCCAGGGAGTAATTTCGGGTCTCGATAATTTGCGCCAGGGAAAGATTACTGGCAACGGCAAAGCCAACGAGGGTGTAGATCACCACGCAGAACGCAATGGAAATGATAATAGCCCGGCCAACATTACGTTTCGGGTCTTTTACCTCCGAACCGCTATTGGTAATGGTGGTAAAACCCTTGAAAGCGAGGATACCCAGCGCCGTGGCGCCAAGGAAATTACTCACCGCGCCGCTGTCCCCAGCCGCCGTAAAATCGACAGCGATACTGTCCGCTATCCAGACCCCCACCAGGCCAAAGATCAGGATACCACCAATTTTCAGAACCCCTAGAAACGAGGCGACACCTTCAATCAGGCGGTTACCCATCAAGTTGATCACGAAGGCAGTTAACAGCAGAGCGACCCCGAGTATCGGCACCCACCGCCCGCCATCGTCACCATTGAACAACTGTACCGTATAGGCGCCGAACGTTCTCGCCAGAAAGCTCTGGGCAATCACCATGGAGAAGTACATGAGCAAGGCATTGAACGCCGTCGGCAGGCGGTCGCCATAGGCCTTGTGCAGGTACATGCCAATCCCGCCCGCCGACGGATAGGCGTTGGAAATCTTGATATAGGAATAAGCGCTGAAGGCGACGATGACCGCGGCGGCCAGAAACGCCAGGGGAAATAACGCACCGGTCATCTGCGCCATCTGCCCGGTGAGGGCAAAGATACCCGCACCGATCATAACGCCGGTGCCGAGCATAACTGTCCCCCACAGAGTCAGGCTGCCCTCTCTGTAATGGGTTGTTCTATCGTCTTTTCCAGCCATAACTCCTCCGGGTCATTGGTGTCTCAGGGCCTGTTTACCCCAGTACAATAGAACACTTGGAACAGTGCCGATGGAGCCTTCCATGGCCCCGACAGCCTGCTCAGAACCAGAAGCGGACGCCCGCCACCAGCGACGTCACCGATGTGGGCTCGCCCTCTTCCCGGGCCAGGTCCCCGGTCTCGCCGTAGAGTTTTTTCCACTGCACGCCCAGGTAGGGTGCGAACTCCCGACGAATCTCGTAGCGCAACCTGATGCCCAGTTCGGTCTCGTTAATGCCGGCGCCCAGGCCGTACTCGGGAACGTCTGAAAACGCCGCATTCAGCTCCAAGCGCGGCTGAAGGACCAACCGCTGGGTGATCCGCAAATCGTACTCCGCCTCCATCCGCAGACTGGCGTCGCCCTCGTCACTCACGAACATCGCGGTGTCCACCTCGAATTTGTAGGGTGCCAGTCCCTGCAGGCCCAGAACCAGAAAGCTGCGCTCCGGGTCGGGGCGGAAATCGTGGCGGGCGCCGACTTGAAAGTCCCAGAACGCCGTCAGGGTTCGGCTGTACAGCGCCTGGAGTTCGGCGGATTCCAGGGCTTCGCCCTGCTCGCCCTCCCCCTCGCTCTTGAGCCAGAGTTTGTGGTAGGCCCCACCGTACCAGGCCTGGGCATCCCACACCTGCGTATCCTGTTCTTCGGCAAAACCCGCCTCCAGGCGGTCGACCAGCAGTTGCCCGAAGCGGTCCTCCATTACCGGCTCGCCCCAGGCGCGGGGTGAACCGGTCGCCGGGTTGATGGTTTCCTCCCCGGCCCATCCGCCTGAAGACAGTGAAGCCAAAACAGACGCCAGCACTCCCGTGAAAGTCAGTTTCATCCGGTTCATCATTATTTCACCTCCACAACGCGGAACATGCCCATATCCATGTGATAAAGGAAATGGCAGTGAAAGGCCCAGCGCCCGGGCTCGTCCGCGGTGATCAGCAGGGAGAGCCGCTCGGCGGGCTTGACGCTGACGGTGTGCTTGAACGGCAGGTGATCGCCCTGGCCGTTTTCCAGCTCCATGAACATGCCGTGAAGGTGGATAGGATGTTCCATCATGGTGTCGTTAACCAGGATCAGGCGGATGCGCTCGCCATAGGGAAAGTGGATGGTGTCCCTGACCTCGTGAAAGCGCACACCATCGAAGGACCACATGTAGCGCTCCATGTTGCCGGTCAGGTGAAGCTCGATGGTTTGCGACGGCTTCCGCTTGTCCGCCATGGGTTTGACGTTGCGCAGCTGGGCGTAGGACAGCACCCGGTGGGGAAGGTTTTCCAGGCCGGTGCCCGGTTCCGCCAGCCGGTCCCGCTGGACCTGGGCAACCGTGATATTGCCGGGGCCGTGCCGCTCCGGTCCGTGCCGGGCAATGATCGGACCGACCGAAGCCATGGCCCTACCCCCACTCTCGCCCTGTTCCATAGGCTGGCGGTGACCTCCGTGGGCCATGCCATGATCTGTATGACCGCCTGTGGATTTATCTTCCATTTCTGCTTTTTTAGTCGCTTCTCCATGGGCCATGCCCATATCCACCATGGTACGCCGGGGTGGCTCCCGCAGGGCTGGCACCGGCGCCTCCATGCCCGCGCGGGGCGCCAGGGTGCCGCGAACATAACCGCTGCGGTCCATGGATTCTGCCATCACCGTGTAGGGCTTCTCCTCATCGGGGCGGACCAGTACATCGAGGGTCTCCGCGACGCCGACCTGGAACTCGTCGATCTCCACCGGCTGCACGTTCTGGCCATCGGCCTGGACCACGGTCATGGCAAGGCCGGGAACGCGTATATTGAAATAACTCATGGCCGAACCATTGATAAAACGCAGGCGCACGGTTTCGCCCGGGTTGAAAAGCCCGGTCCAGTTGCCCGCCGCCGACAGGCCGTTCATCAGGTAGGTGTAGGTATGGCCGGTAACATCGGCGATGTCGGAAGGCATCATCCGCATCCGGTCCCAGGCCAGCCGATCCCGCAAAGCCTGACCGAAATCGCCCCGCGCTCCCTCCTCGACAAGATCCATTACCGTTTGCTGGTGGAAATTGTAGTAGTCGCTCATCTTCTTGAGGTTGGCAAGGATGTGATGGGGGTCATCGAAGGTCCAGTCCGAGAGCATCACCACGTAATCCCGCTGGTAGCTGAAGGGATCGGGCTCGGCGGGATGAACAATCAGCGGTCCATAGACGCCGATCTGCTCCTGCAGACCGGAGTGACTGTGGTACCAGTAGGTGCCGTACTGACGCACCGGAAACCGGGCCTCGAAGGTTTCGCCGGGCCTGATGCCGGGGAAGCCCACCCCGGGCACCCCATCCATCTCAAAAGGAAGGAGGATGCCGTGCCAGTGGATGGAGGTATCTTCTTGCAGATGGTTGGTCACTCGCAATGCCGCTTCCTGCCCCTCGTACAACTCCACCACCGGGCCGGGAATGGAGCCGTTGATGGTGAGCCCACTGGCTTTGGCGCCGGCTATGTCTAGGGTCTGGCGGCGAATGGCCAGATCCATCACCGTATCGGCGGGCGTTCGCTGGGCCGGACGGGTCAGTGCTCCCAGTGCGGGCAGGGGCAGCAGGGAAGCGAGCGCCCCCGCGCCGCCCAGGGCCGCAAGCCGGCCGAGAAACGCCCGGCGGCTGCGCAATAAATTCTGTGGCATTGCTGTTTCCTCATGGCAAGTCTGAATTTGGATGCAATCCCGGTGCGGGACAACATCCATTGAAAAGCTTCTAATCAGATCGCAATGGGAGGTCGCAGCAGAGGAAAAACAGGTGCGGAAGGAATGGAAAAGGCGTATAGGCCCCGTTCATCCGGTGAGGGCGATAACACGGGAACACGCAGTTGCTGGAGGGCGATGGCGGACAGGCAGTGGCTGATCGCGCACTGGCAACTGGTGGGACAGCAGGATTCCTCCACGCCTCCCTCCGCGGAATGATCGTGGAATGACGGGACAGCGGGAATGCCCTCGCCCTGGTGAGTGGCCACCATGTCCGAGTGATCGGTATCAGCCCCGGAGACCTCGTGCGCCCCTATGGGAACCGCCGCCCATACTTGCTGGGCACAGAACCAGAGCAGCAACAGAAAAACTAGGCGCTGGGACGACACCATACCAGTCATCAATTCGCGATTCATATTGCTTATATTAGCGGATTTTTTACGGCAGGCACAGCACATGACTCTTCAGATCACGCTTCCATTACCCACCGCCACATCCCAGTCGAGCGATATACTGAGAAGCGAGCGATAATGGTTCACATCTGATCTCTTATAGAAACAAAAACGTGCGGGAAGGAGCCCTGAGCAAACGCCTGGCCTGGATGCGAAGGAGGAAGATTGAACGATCAGACCCGGATGGTCGTATTAGGTCCGGGTCTTTCCTTGGGTTGAGCAAGACGACTTCAGATACTATCAGAACGCAACCTTAAAAAAGCGCAAACTGACCAGTCGCATCCAAGTCATTGGTAGCGTTCGATCGCCGCTCTGTCGACATATATCACCCTATTCCCACTCAATAGTTGCCGGCGGCTTGAGCTGGTAACGGGGCCGACTACTTCTTCTGGCAGGACCAGTTTTCAGCCTCATTAACCGCACCCGGAACATTGGCTTTCGACTGGTCAAACACAGAAACCTGGCCCCATGGGCAGACCAAGAAATCACGGGAGCCACCCTCCGGAGGCGGAATTACAACGCCTGATTCTGTGGCCAATTCGTTGTCGGTGTTGAATATCGGCTTGGTTCGGTCAGCGCCGCTATGCATTTCAACTGGTCCAGGCGTTTCGCCTTTTTCAACCCAATTAATAAGTTCCTGCAAAAGCCGGTCTGCGCCGTCACCGGGCCCCGTACCTCCACCACAGTGACCCCAACCAGGAACGTCGTAAAATGTTACAAACTGGGCGAGTTTGTCTTTCCCGCCCATATTGTCCGCGACGTCATTGAGCCAATTTTTATTCGCGATGTTAGAGCAGCAAGGGTCGCTAACGCCGGCAAAGAAGATCGCCTTACCCCCGGCTTTTTTCAAACCGCTAAGGTCAGCCGGTTCAGGGTCACCAAAATCCATTTCTGCCCGGATCTCGTTCATTCTTTCCAGTTCTTCTGTTGTCAGAGGATCTTTAATGACATCACGATCTGGCTGGTTGAGGAATGTTCTGGCCCAGGTGGTGAGAATTACATGAGCGCCGGATGCTTTTGGCATATTTTCAACCGAAGGTTCAGGGGACCAAGGTGGTGCAACGCGGCCAAGAAAACCTGACCACTGAGTCATATTTGAAATAGGCATAGACGTATTGTGGAGCAGGTTGTTGATGCTCGTAATTTCAGGCTGTGTAAGACATTCCGGACCGTCGCCAGCCTCACACTGCAATGTGCTGAAGTCAAATTCACACTTTGTGTGATCCCAGATGACACCGTCATTGGCCCCATCGGTCATGTCGCAGGCTTCAGTAACCTTTTCTTCAGCAAGTTTTAGCTTCGCAGGCGAAAGCCAAGAACCAGGTTCGCGTGTCATTTCACGGACCATGATTGTGAAGGCTTGACCGGTATAAGGTGTCGGCGGTTTACCTTCCGGCCAGCGGCCACCAGGCCATCCAAGCAGCACACCGTCATAATCCTCAGGATGCTTCTTAATGGCTTCCATGCCCATGCGGCCACCACCGGAGCATCCTGAGTGATAGCGATAGAGCTTGTCGGCGTCATAATAAGCCTTGGTGATTTTTTGTGTTGCAACTGTAACCACATGGGCGCCGCGATGAATGTGATCGACGCGTTGAGCCGGATCGTCCAAAAAACTCCAATCAAGCAGATGTGCCTGATGTCCCGTATCGGTTCCCGCGACTGCAAACCCCGCCGCAACTGGGTTACCCGAAGGAATTTGGGAGTCAGTCGGTACGTAGCCTGCGGAACCGCCCATGCCTATGAAATAAAAGCGATTGTTCCACTCATCTGGAAGCTGCAACCGGAAATTGTTCTTGTTCGGTCCGGGATCGGTAGTGGTTACATAGCCGTCAATACGACAGTGCGGTGCCGGCTCGGCCGTCGGCGCAGCCGAGGTGATGGTTGTATCGGACCCGACCATGGCCTGAATCGCATCAATACTACAGTCGCCCGCGTTTGCCACTGCACCCATGCCGCAGATAGCGGCACCAAAAGTCAAGGTTCTGACAAACCCCGCTCCGCTTGAATGCTTGATCTTCTTAGACATTTTTCTCTACCTCTTCGTATGCACGAGTTTCGTTTAATTATGTCGTACGGACTACTTTGCAGGATCAGTTGGCGACGTCCATTTCATTGCCTTCCTTGCCCTTGAACTTGGTGATCTTTGGAAATGAACACAGCAGGAAGTCACGGTCGCTGCCGGTTGAGGGGGAACCACCACGCCTGTTGCGGTTCGTGTGTCGGGGGCGGCGAATAACATTTCGGCTTTTTCGCCACGATGAGTGACAATTTCAGCCGGGGCTTTATCCTCTTCAACCCATTCAATCGGAAGTATAAACCCACTTTTCACCGAAACACCACTCGTACCAGACCACAGACACCCGGTCAATTCAAGGCCAGCAGTAGTCAATCTCACCTGATGCTGCGGCTTTATTAGCAAAGTCGTTCGGATTCCGGCCCAGTACCTTCCTCATACCAATCCGTCAGCCGAGCGCCACCCTTGCCTGGTGTCGCCGGCACCATCCTTGTGATTCACGAACACATTTTCCTAACACAATAAGCTCGTTGGCGGCGGACCCCGGTTCTCGGGTAATCAAAACGCGTCCTTGTATTCACCCTGTTCCTTCAGGTGATGCAGGCGGACCACCTTGCGCCCGGCCGGCGGTCCCACGGCGACGGGATACCTGACCGAATGACCGCACAATTGGCACATTGGATCGTCGTCTACCGGATCCCCGCTCAGGTAGCTATTTTCGGCAGTAGGCCCTGCTGTTCCTGATATCGCCCCGACCCGGTGGGCAATAGTATTCGCCAGTTGGGTGACTTCCTGGCCGGTCGACGGCTTGATCCAGCGGAACCGGGGTGATCATCGACGTACACCCCCGTCCAGAAACAGCATGTGGAAGTTGATATTTGGATTTATCGCGGACCCAATCCGCTGGATCAGAGTGATTCGAATTTCCGTCGCACATAACCCCGCGGGGCCTGCCCTGCTCTGCTAGGTGGGGCTTGAATGCCGGGTAATACCCGTCGACGATCCGATAGAGATGTGTCTGCTCGGGGCAGTGGCGCTGGTAACGGCAAACGCCCGATTCGGGGAGCGGCATTCCTTGCCGCAGCGTTGTGAGGCATGCGTCGCGTCCTTGCGATACTGCGTTTCTATAGAATCTTTTGATTGCCTGCGGGATCTTGATGCCTTAGCTGTGATGCTTGTCAGTGCCAGACATTACCTGCTAGTACCTGTCACTCCCACTCGATTATCAATAAGCCTTTTTTGTCTCTTATATTCAATGAGTTATTATCCTGATACACGGTAATACCATGAAAAATACCATGCTCAGAAATTACTCTCGTTTGCTCATATAGACGTAAGAATTAAAAACTGATTGCCTTTCTTTTTACCCTGATCTATATTCATTTTTGTTAATTATGAATATTCGAGGTGCGATATGGCAACGACAAGTCTTAGCCTGGGTGAGCACTGGGAAGTCTATATCAAGAACGAAATTGCTAGTGGGCGGTACGGTTCCGCCAGTGAAGTAGTTCGTGATGCTCTCCGCGCAATGGAGGAGCGGAAAAGCAAACTCGATGCTTTACGGAGTCATTTGGCCCAGGGCGCTGAACAGGCCAGAGCCAATGAGTTCATAGATAATTTCACGATGGACACACTGATCAACGATCTGGATAACGAAGCCTGATGCCCGGATTCAGAGTCACCCCGAGAGCTCAGGATGACTTGAAAAACATCGGCCGATATACAGAGCGACAATGGGGTAAAACCCAACGTAATGCCTACCTGAAAGCACTCGAAAAACGCTTTGGCTGGTCAGCCGAAAATCCGCAATTGGGC
>DGNJ01000077.1:28460-37356 GCA_002388905.1 Cellvibrionales bacterium UBA4495 | reverse complement strand
AACAACCTATAGAGAGATCACAACTAGAGCCGCCTGTTACCAGGGATGAGCGGCGCGATTGCACATATAGGGCTGTTTTTGTACACTGTCGCCCGGTGGAATTCCGTGCTGCCGGGAAACTTACCCGCGGCGGGCAAATCCAAGTTCATGTAACCTATACTATTGTCGTCAACCGACCACCTTCATCAACTACGAGGTTTACCGTGTCAAAGAAAAGGATCAAAGCCGTCGTCGATCGCGCCGCCTGTTGCGCTTATGGCCTCTGTGCGGAAATTTGTCCCGAAGTCTACAAGCTCGATGAAAACGGCATCGCCTATGTTGAAGGTGATGGTCTTGTTCCCGAAGAGCTGGAAGACGCCGCCCGGGAAGGTTGCGACGCCTGCCCCCAGGCCGCCATCAAGATCGAGGAAGCCGAGAGCTGATAGCAGCTTCCCGGGTTTTAGCAAGCGGTATGGCCTGCGTTTAGCTGCACCATACCGGAAAACCGCCGCCTTCGGGCGGCGGTTTTTTTATGGCCGGGAAATACAGGGAAACTGCCCGCGGAAGCGGCTCGACGCAGTCACAAAAAAAGCCCCTTGCGGGGCTTTTTGCGCAGGCCCAGAGGCCGCTGACAGAGACCGCCGGTCAACCCAGGAATTCAAAGATACTGGAGAAATCCCGCTTGCCGTTGCCCTTGCGGGCATGGCTGGTGTAAAGGCTGCGCGCCAGGGCGCCCATGGGCGTGGAGGAGCCGTTCTGCAGGGCGTTCTCGAGAGCCAGGTTGAGATCCTTGCACATCAGGTCGACCATAAAACCCGGTTTGTAGTCATTGCTCGAGGGCACATTTTCCATGACTCCGGGGCAGGGATTGTAGACTTCCAGAGTCCAGTTCTTGCCGGAACTCGCACCCATGATCTCCGACAACACCTTGGGGTCCAGGCCGTTGTCCTGACCCAGGCGCAGTGCTTCGGAGGTGCCCACCATCAACACCGAGAGCAGCATGTTGTTGCACATCTTGGCAATCTGACCGGCACCGTGGTCGCCGGCGTGAAAGATTTTGGCGCCCATGCACTCGAGGATGGGTTTGGCCTTCTCGAAGGTCTCCGCCGCGCCGCCGCACATGAAGGAAAGGGTGCCGGCAGCCGCACCGGCGACGCCACCGGAAACCGGGCAATCCATCATCCCGATGCCCATTTCCCGGGCGGCCTGGCCCACGCTGCGGGAGGTTTCGGCGTCGATGGTGCTGGAATCGATCACCACAGTCTTTGGGTCGAGGGATTGCAACAACCCGTCCTCGCCAAGATAGATACCCGCAACATGCTTGCCGGCGGGCAGCATGGTGACCACGAAGTCCGCGCCCTCGACAGCCTGGCCCGGATTGTCGGCGGCCCGGGCACCCTCGTTGACCAGTTTTTCCACGGCTTCCGGGACCAGGTCATAAACGCTGAGACTGTGTCCGGCCTTGACCAGGTTGCTGGCCATAGGACCACCCATATTGCCCAGACCTATAAATGCAATCGTCGCCATAGTGAATCCTTATAAGGTTTCGCTGTTGCAGATTAGATATCCGCCAGTGGGTTGGTGTCCCAGGGCGGCCTGAAAAAGGAATCCAGGACATCGGCAGGCACATCCTGAATCGTCTTGTACTGCCACTGGGGGTTCCTGTCCTTGTCGATCAGCAGGGCCCGCACGCCCTCGGCGAACTCCGGGTAGCGGACAATATTCACCGCCAGGACCAGCTCCGATTTGAAGACTTCCCTGAGAGGCTTGCCTGCGGCTTCCCGCAACTGGCGATCGGTGATTAGCACGCTGAGGGGCGATCCGTTGGCCAGTCCATCCCGGGCCTTGGCCAGCCACGGATCGTCGGTTTCCAGCCCGGTAATGGCCTCAACCACCTGCTCTATGGGCTTGTCACCGCAGAGTTCGTGGATACTGTCCATATGTTTCTCGACATTGCCCTCGGGGCGGGCGTGCCCTGAGCGTTTGTCGTAACCCGCCAGCACCTCGGTCACCTGTTGGGCGGCATCACCGTGCCATTCGATGCTCTGTAAGTCCTCGAGCACGTGATCTCTCAGGTCGTTTTCGACCAGATGCTCGGCCAGGCCCAGGAACAGGCAGTCCGTGCCATTGAAGTTCGCGGCGGTCAGGCCCAGGAAACGCCCGGCGCCGTCCGGCATCCGGTTCAGGAAGTAACTGCCGCCCACGTCCGGGAACAGGGCAATGGTCACCTCGGGCATGGCGAAGCGCGATTTTTCCGTCACCACCCGGTGGCTGCTGCCGGCAAAAACACCAAGGCCCCCGCCCATGACGATACCGTGCCCCCAGGAAACCACCGGTTTGGGGTAGGTATGGATCAGGTAATCGAGCCGGTACTCGTGGTGGTAGAAATCCTCTGCATAGGGACAGGGCCCGCCGGGGTTTTCCACGGCCGAGGCGCGCAGCGCCTGGACATCGCCACCGGCGCAGAAGGCCTTCTCGCCACTGCCCCGGATAAAAACACAGGCAATGCTGTCGTCGTCCCGCCACTCGCCCAGCTTTTCGAGCATCAGGTCGACCATCTCCAGATTCAGGGAGTTGAGGGTCGACGGGATATTCAGCGTGACCTGACCGATTTTCCTGCCGCCGGCCGCGGGCAGTTCATCAAAAAGCACCGGCGGTGCATGGTGTTCGTGTTTCTCGTCGCTCATGAAACAGTCTTCCATTCCGGTTTGCGTTTTTCCAGGAAGGCGGAAACGCCCTCTTTCTGGTTACCGTCATTCCAGAGGCGGACAAAAAGTTCGCGCTCCTTCTCGAAGAGGCTGGCAAGCGGCTGGTTGCGCGCGGCCATCACCAGCTCCTTGCAGTAAACGGAAGCCGTGGGGCTGGTACCCTCTGCCTTGGCGGCAAGCTCCAGGGCCTTGTCCACCACCGAGCCCGCCGACACCACTTCGCTGACCAGACCGATCTCCAGGGCCTTATCCGACTTGAGTCGCTCGTTGAGCAGGATCATGCGCTTGGCCCACTGCTCGCCCACCAGCCAGCCCAGGTGCTGGGTACCCAGGCCGCAGGGCAGCAGGCCCACGGCGGCTTCGGGCAATGCCATCTGGGCGTTTTCCGAGGCGATGCGGATATCGCAGGCCAGGGCCAGCTCCAGACCGCCGCCCATGGCAAAACCGTTGATGGCGGCAATGGACACCCCCCGGTAATTGGTCAACACCTCAAAGGCGCGGCCGAAGGCCTGGGAGAACTCAAACGCCTTGCCCTTGTCGTCGTGATTGAAACGGGTGAGGTCGGCACCGGCGGAGAAGAACTTCTCGCCATCGCCGGTAATAACCAGGGCCCGGTTTTCCGTGTCGGCATTCAGGTCCCCGACGATATCGATGAGTTCCATGAGGCTTTCCGGCGTCCAGGTGTGCGCCGGCGGATTGTTCAACGTCAGCAGAGCGGTACTGCCGCGTTTTTCCAGTTTCAGGACTTCGCTCATCGTATATCCTCCGTTCCGTGTTCGGCGAGTATCCGCCGCGCGGTAATGACTCGCATGATTTCGTTGGTACCTTNNCAGAATCTGGTGCACCCGGACGTCGCGCAGGTAGCGCTCCACCGGATATTCCCTGAGATAGCCGTAGCCGCCGTGCATTTGCAGCGCCTGGTTGCAGATCTCGAAGCCCACGTCGGTGGCGAAGCGCTTGGCCATGGCGCAGTAGGTTATCTTGTCGGGATGGTCGGTGTCGATTTTCACCGCCGCCAGGCGAATCATCTGCCGCGCGGCCACCAGCTCCGTGGCCATATCCGCCAGGCGGAACTGAAGGGCCTGGAATTCGCTCAGGGGCTGACCGAACTGGGTCCGGTCCTTGAGATAGTCGGTGGCCAGGGACAGGCAAGCCTGGGCGGCGCCGATGGAGCAGGTGGCGATATTGATGCGGCCGCCGTCGAGCCCCATCATGGCGATCTTGAAGCCCTCGCCCTCCTTGCCCAGCATGTTGTTGGCGGGTACCCGAACGTCCTCAAAGGTTACCGCCCGGGTGGGCTGGCTGTTCCAGCCCAGCTTGGCTTCGTTCTTGCCGTAGGAAATGCCCGGCAGGTCGGCGGGGATGGCAAAGGCGGTGATGCCCCTGGCTCCCGAGTCCGAAGCCCCCGTGCGGGTCATCACCACCAGCAGGTCGGTGCCCCCGGCGCCGCTGATAAACATTTTGCCGCCATTGATAACGTAATCGTCGCCATCCTTGCGGGCGGTGGTCCGCAGGGACGCGGCGTCACTGCCGGCATTGGGCTCGGTGAGACAGTAGGAGGCCAGCTTCTGACCGCTGGTGAGCTGTTCGCCCCACTCCTCGCACAGGGACTCGCTTCCCCAGTTACAAAGCATCCAGGCGCACATATTGTGAATGGAGATAAAGGCGGCGGTGGAGGTGCAGCCGCCCGCCAGTTCCTCCAGGATAATAGTGGTATCCAGGCGGGACATGCCCAGGCCGCCCCATTTTTCCGGGGAGTAGATACCGCAAAAACCCAGTTCGCCAGCCGCGCGGATTACGTCGGTGGGAAAGATCTTTTCCTCGTCCCACTTGGCGGCATTGGGTTCCAGTTCGCCCTTTGCGAAATTCCTGGCCGCTTCCTGAAAAGCGAGCTGATCGTCGGTAAGCTCAAAATTCATAGGCATTTATCGTTTCTGGTTGGAAAGATTAGCGGGCGGGTCCGGTTGCGCGGGCCCTGCCAGCACCGTGCCGGCGGGCCGGCACGGTGCTGTTCCCGTTCGATAGTGCGGGGCGGGCCGCTATTTCAGCTTCCCGATCACGTCCCCGAACAATTCCTCGTCCGGCGGCAGCACTTTGGGCTGCTCCAGGGGCTTGGATATCCAGGTGACATTGATCAGGTGCCGCCAGTTGATGTTGTCACAGGTGGAATTATTGCCCCAGGTACCGCAGCCCAAAGAGAAGGTCTGGCGCATGCCGTTCCACAGGTTGCCGCTGTTGGAGGGCGCCTGGGGCTGATTGACCATAACCCGGGCGGTTTTGGTGCCCATGCCCAGCTTGAGAATGTTCTCGTCGCTGTAGGAATAGATACCGCAGGAATGCCCCTTGCCCTGGTATTCCTGGATCTCGTTGGTCAGCGCCACCGCCTCGTCGATGTCCTTGACCTTGTAGAAGGCCATGATCGGCGACAGTTTCTCACCGGAGTACGGGTGGTCGGGGCCGACGCCGTCTTCCGGCATGATGATGAACTTGCGATCCTCGGGGATATCGATGCCG
Source organism: Cellvibrionales bacterium UBA4495 (assembly GCA_002388905.1). Taxonomy (GTDB): domain Bacteria; phylum Pseudomonadota; class Gammaproteobacteria; order Pseudomonadales; family Porticoccaceae; genus DGNJ01. Next base: position 32,155 of record DGNJ01000077.1, on the reverse strand, counting down.
GCCATCTTGCCGATCACCTGGGGCGGCTGAACGATGGCATCGGTGTTGAGGTGGCCATCCTCCCAGAGCACATCGGCGATTTTCCTGTACTCGTCCCTGGAGGCCAGGTAACCGCCCTCGGCAATCAGCGCCTCCAGCAGTTGGTCATAGATGGCCTCGACGCCGATCACGGAGTTGTCGGAAGAGCAGGACGCCGCCAGGTCCAGGATCTTGGAGATGCGGATTTTTTCCGCGGCTTCCTTCAGGTCCGCGGTCTCGTCGACAGTGATCACCGCGTTGCCGGCGCCCACACCAAAGGCCGGCGTGCCGCTGGAGTAGGCCGCCTTGACCATGGCCGGGCCGCCCGTGGCCAGAATCAGGTCACACTGCTTCATCAATTCCTGGGTCTTGTCCATGGTGGGCTCTTCGATACCGATCACCAGGTCCGCGGGAGCGCCCATCTTCTCAAGGGCCGCGCGCATGCGGTCGACAATGAGCTTGTTGGTGGCCTTGGCCCGGGGATGGGGTGCGATAATGACGGCGTTGCGCCCCTTGACGGCGTTGATGCCCTTGATCACCGGCGTTGCCTCCGGGTTGGTGGACGGCGCCAGGGCACCGATTACCCCCGCGGGCTTGGCGATCTTGATAATATTGCGCTCTTTGTCCTCCTCGATGATACCCACCGATTTGTCGGGGAGGATATCCATGAGGGCGGCCCGGGTCTTGGTGAACATCTTGGCAAACTTGCCGTTGTAGTCGCCCAGGCGGGTCTCTTCCAGAGCGTGCCTGGCCAGATCCTCGGCGACGCCGGGCTGGGCGCAGGACCACACCATGCCGCGGATCAGCTCGTCCACCTGCTCCTGGGTGTAATCCTCGATCTGTGCCTGGGCTTTGCGAGCCCGGACAATCAGTTCCTGGATCTCCCGTGCCGCCTCGCTGACGGCAACTTCTTCAATCTTCGCGCTAGTGGTCATAACGTTTCTCCTGTAGAAAGCGATGAAGACGCGATCATCACCTGAACGACACGGCAAGGCCGCGCTGCGGGACTCCCGTGTCTTCGTTGATCAAAGCGAGGCGGAATCGTCATCCACCCGGCATCCGGGAACCTTCCCGCAGGAAAGCCCGGCAATGACATGACGCCATTATACGCTACCGCCCACGGCATACTCATCTCCGACCGTTAACCGTACCAATTCGATCCGATTTTGGTAATACCAAATCTTGTCATAACATGGATTATGTTGCTCCCTGACTAGTATAGTTGGACGATCCAGCCCTGTCTTCCATCATGCTTTCTTCGTGAGGCTAAGACCATGAGCCGAACTTCCGACTGGCCCCTGGCCAACAGCAGTATCCGCCTGGTCGCGCCGGTGATGATCCGCAAACGGCTGGAAAAGCACCCGCTGGCCCGGGATTGCTACCCCCTGGCCATTGGCTACTACGAGACCGCCCACCGACACAATATGTCCCGGCGCCGCCACGACGACAACATCCTGATTTACTGCTTCTCCGGCAAGGGCCACCTGAAAACAAATAACTGGCACGGGGAGGTGAACGCCGGCGAGGTCATGATTATGCCTTCGGGCACCGCCCATCACTACCGGTCGGACAATCGCGACCCGTGGTCCATTTACTGGTGCCACTTCTCGGGCTCACTGGCCGACGAGTATATCCGCCACCTGGGCACCGCCGGCAATAAACCGGTTACCGCCATCGGCCAGTCCCCGGCCCTGATCGCCCAGTTCCAGACCCTGCTCCAGGCCGCCAGCAAGGGTTATGACACGGCGGCACTGATTCACGCCTCGAATATGCTCAAGCAATTGCTCACCTATATCGCGCTGCTTATCCGCGATGCATCCGGCGAGCAGAAGAGCGGGTTCGATGTGGCGGGTGTGCAGGCGTTCATGCTCCAGAACCTGGACAGGCCGCTGAACCTGCAGGTGCTGGCGGAAAAAGTCGGGTTATCCAAATATCACTTCAGCAAAAGGTACAAGCAGGCCACCGGCTTCTCGCCGATCGAGCACCTGATCCGCATGAAAATCGAATACGCTCGCTACCTGCTCGAAACCAGCGACCTCAGTGTCGGCGACATTGCCGCCAAGGTCGGCTACGAGGATTCCCTGTACTTTTCACGGCAGTTTCACAAAGCGACCGGCATATCCCCCACCCGTTATCGAGCGAACCGGTAACCCGGATTAAAGGCGCTCCGGCGAGACTGCGGGTTCCGTTGCTTCGGGCGCAGCCGTATCCGGCACCGTGCGTTTCGCAGAGAGCAGAACGGAAACGACAATGATCAGCAGGGAACCGGCGGTAACATAACCCAGTGTGAGGTCATAAGCCGCCGGTGCCGGAAAACTGGCACCGCTGTCCGGGTCAAGCACGGTGGTGGTCGCCAGCAGGAAGGCGACCACCTGGGCGCCGATCCCCATGAAACCCGCGCGGAACACCGACAGCATACCGATCGCCTCGCTGGTGCGATCAACGGGCACCGCCTGACAGAGAATCACCGGCACCGCGGCGAGCACCATGTTCATGCCGACCCCCTGTAGCGTCAGGAACACCAGCACAAAAAGCACCGTATCGTGCTTCCAGGTGAGAATCGCCCAGGTCAAGGTGAGTATCAGTCCGCCGCAAGCCATCACCGCCCGGCTGCCGAAGCGGGTAATTCCCCAGCCCGCCCCGGGACTGGCCACCAGGCCCACCAGGTTGGCGGGCACCAGAAGCAACGACGCGGTAGTGGCGGAAAGACCGAGCCCGGTTCCCGTCCAGTCCGGCTGTTGCAGCAGCAGCGACCAGATCAGCAGGAACTGGAAGGCACCCAGGCTGACAATCCCGATAGCGGCGTAGGCGGCAAAGGCCTGGCGATTGACCAGCAGCCGGACATTGATCAGGGGCGACCGGGCGTGCAATTCGCTGTACACCCAGCCGGCCAACAGCACCAGTGCACCGCCCAGGGTCCCCAGTGTGCGGGCATCCAGCAAACCCCATCGGGGCACTTCGTGGATCGCCAGAAGGAAAAGCACGATGGCCGGCGCGAACAGCACGCCGCCGAGGAAATTGGTGCCCCTGGGCGGGCCCGCCGGTTTCGACCGCGGCACCCAGGCATAGACCAGCACCAGCGCCAGTATCCCGGCCAGGGCCCCGGTGAAGAAAATCCAGCGCCAGGACAGGTAATCCACGAGGACACCGCCGATAACGATGCCGATACCGCCGCTGACCGTCATGGATGCCGCCAGCAGCCCCACCAGGATGGGGGTGGATTTGGGGCCGGTGTTTTCCCGAATCAGGCCCACGCAGAGGGGATAGATGGCGCCGGAGGTACCCTGCACCACCCGCCCGAGAATGACGCCGGCCACACCCCCGGCAAAACCGGCGATCAGTGAGCCGACAATGCTCAGGGAAACGATAAACAACAATAGTCGCTGGCGGCCGAACATATCGCCGAGGCGCCCGCAGATGGCCGCGGCCACCGCACTCATCAGCAGAAAGGAAGTGATAATCCAGCCCACCACCACGGGATCGCCGAAATCGGCCACCAACTGGCGGACTGCGGCGTAGAGCATGGATATTTCGAACGCCGAGAGCACCTCCGCACACATCAGGGCGGTCATCAGCCTCGTCGTGAACAGCTTTTCTCGGGGCATAGGGTCAGCTCGGATTGGGAAAAAGCGGCGCCAGGAAGAGAAAGCGGATCCGGAACATCGGCGGATTGTCGC
>DGNJ01000077.1:12106-28380 GCA_002388905.1 Cellvibrionales bacterium UBA4495 | reverse complement strand
ATCCATTTGCACATGCGCCGCACCGGCTCAATGCCGTCCTGGGGCGTGGACGGGCTGCCCAGCAAATAGGTCCCCCCCAGGGACACAAGCCGCTGGGCCCCCTGCCAGGCGAGGTCGTCCCGCAACGCCTCCTTCAGGGAATCCGGCCAGATGCCGATGGTCTGGGTATAGGCGTTGACATAGCGGGTCGCCTGGCCCGCGCTGTCCAGGGGCACGAGGTTGGCGACCCGGCAGGCCAGGAGGTTGGCGAAGTCAACAGGCATGTCGTGCCTGGAGACAATCACCGCCCCTTCGTCCTCCTTGCCGCCGATCAACCGGTACTCTTCCTCGACAAACTGCAGCGCATCCAGCTCGTCGCGCAGGTCGGCGTGGAAGCGTTTGTGCGGCGTGCTGAGATAGTCGGGCAAGGCCTGCAACGCCCGGTAGGTCAGCTCGCCGAGCCGATCGATGCGCGACAGTCCCTGGTCGTCGGTGCCGGAATCCACATAGACCACACGGGCATTCATGCAGGCTTCCTGGTTCATGACCCCGATATCAAGAGCCAGACGCATGGCGACCCGGGCCAGGGTCTCATCGTCGGCAAAGGCCTCGCGCCCGATGATGGTGGCGCTTTGCTTGGGATCGAGTGTGATGAGATCAATACCCGGCTGGAGATAACGGGTGATATGACGGACACTGGCGAAACCGCCCCAGGCAATGATCTTCTCGATGCGGGCCGGATCGTAAACGGCATTTTCGACCCGTTCGTCGCCACCCTTCCAGTAGGCCACCGACAGGTGACGGGTAAGCGGATGCTCCGGTGCCATATCGATCATGGTGCGGGCCACCGCCGACGCGGTCAGCGGGTCGTTGGACGGCGTCTTGATGAGGGCATCGGAACGGGTAAAAGCATTGCGGACAATGGTCATCACCCCGATGGCCGGTACATTGCCGGCAATCACGTGCACGCACCGCGCCCCGAACGCGCGCACCGAAACCCTGACACCGGGCGTTGCGCTGGGCTCCTCGACCCAGCCCTCCAGATAGTCGATGCCCACCAGGCCGTCGGCCATCTTGCGGACAACATCCCGGTTAAAATAGGCGGGAATTTCTTCGTAGTGATGGCGGAGAATGGTCTCGGAGAGCCCCGACGTCCGGCAGGACATGCGGAAGGCTTCCTGCAGGTAGGGGTTATCGGACAATCGCAGGCGCTCGCCCAGCGCCTCCAGGTAATCCAGGATATCGTCGAATGTCAGCCCGTAGAGGTCCGACATCTGCGACGGCGCCGACAGGGTCAGCTTATCCAGGTGCGCCGACACATCCGGGCCACGGAATTCCAGGTCGCCGCCGCGGCCACCGAAAACCGTGCCGCTGTCCTCGATGACCCGCCCGCGGATAATCAGCGGAACCTGCCACTGCTCGCTCATGGTCATTCCCCGCCGGAGCTTTCCACCAGGTATTCCATGGCCCGGTTGTGGGCTTCGGGAGCGCCGGCACAATCGATTTTATCGTCGCCGCCCTCGATCTCGCTAAAGCGGCGTATATCGGGGTGCACATAGGGACCGGGCCGGCCACAGGCGCAGCTGTCGTCCCAACCGCCCATGGTGACCTGATCGCCGGTGACCAGCCCACCCCAGTAATTGTCCGCGAGCAGGTCCAGGAAGGCGAAGCGACCGGTCTGCGTACCCCTGCGGGGCAATGCTTTGCCGCTATCGGGATCCAGCAGGAAGGGCACGGTAACCGGCGAGACATGGTAGTTGCCCTCGCGACAACGGGGGGCGTTGGAAATCATCTCGGTCATGCCGTAATACTCGTAGGCGTTGTCGAAACCGATAAAGTCGACAATCTGCTCGCGCCAGTCAGGCGGCACCGTGCGGCCCTTAAAACCGCCGCCGGTGGTGAGCGCACTGTTGGGGCCGAACAGGTTGTGTATGCCCTGTTTTTGCGCATCCTCCGCCGCATCCAGCAATGTGACCCAGATGGCGTGAAGAAGCACATCGCGACCGCCAAACCGGCGCCGGGCCTCCTCGAAAAAATGCCTGGTGGCATCCGGGCGCCGGGCATTTCTTTTCGCGAACTCTTCCCGCCGGGCCAACAGCGCCGGGGACAATTCCAGTTTTCCCGCCTCGCCCCGGGATTCCGCGGTGCGGATACGCCCGGCCAGTGATGCCATATCGGCGCTGAAACGGTCATCGGGATACAGAAACAGGGTGTTTTCCTCGCTGACCGCCACCAGTTCCACCATGGCTTCCGCGGCCCTGTGCTGGGCACTGGCGCCATAGCGCTCCGAAGGCCGGATATAGGGGGTGGCGCCGGCAAAGAGGTCCGGGCCGCTGTCGGGGCCGTGCCAGTCGCGAACGCAACCCGCGGTCAACCGAACCTGGTCGAGCCAATGCTGGCGCGTACGGGGAATAATGGAAAGCTTGCCCGACGTCCCCGAGGTATGGGCGATACGAAGCTCGGTGGCCTCGTCCAGGCGATCGATCCAGTCATCGACAAGTTCGATACCAGCCACGTCGACACCGCTCAGGTCAATGCTGGTCAAGCCATCCAGCCAGCGGGTCAGGGCATCGAAACGCCCGCGCTCCAGGAACGATAGGGGATAGGACTTGTAGACAGTGTCCTTGAACAACAGCGGCACCACATCATCGAGGGTATCGATACGCTCGACGCCCTGCTCCGCGGCGAGTTTTTCCAGTGCCCGGACTGAACCGCGCAGGGTCTCGAAGCGCCGCCGGGCGCCCTCAAGGTGAATATCCTGGATCTGGTCAACACTGAGATCAAAGCACTGGTGAAAACGGATGTCGTAGATAGCTTCGGGTGACTGCCCGAGTCGGGCGTGGAGGTCGTTCATAACTTCCTCTGAATTTTGGGGTTGCTTGCCGGCCAGTCCGCAGCGGTGGCTGTCCGGCTCGCCCCGCATGGCGAAGCGAGCCGGTTGCCATGGCGATGTCAATCGCCCCAGCTATAGCGAACCTGGACCCCCCATGTCCGCGGGGCACCCCAGTAGGTGGTGGCCACCGGAAACTGGTCAGACAGTGTGAGGGGGGCTGTTTCATACTCCTCATCGAAGGCATTGCGTACCCAGATACCCAGGTCGAGGCCGCTGTTGCCAATATTACGCCAGTCCAGGCGGGCATTGGTAACCTCGTAGCTGGGCAGGGCGACACCCAGTTGGCCATCCCATTCGTCGGTGTAGAAATAGTCGGCGTTGAAGATCAGACTACCGTCCAGGGGCCGGTAGGGCAGCTCCCAATTCACCGCCAGCGTCCCGGAAAACTCCGGCGTGGGCAGGGTCACATCCTCCTCCTGCCGGGGCACACCGAAGGGCGCACCGCTCAGTGCGTCGATCTCCTGGTCGATAAAGGAGCCGTTGGCGGAAAAGGTAAGCCCCGGGGTTGGCGTCAGGCTGGCGCTGAACTCGAGCCCCTGAATGGTGAAATCCCCGGTATTGACCGCAATGGAACTGCGCGAGGGGGAATCGGGCGCGCTTGGCGGTACGCCGCCTTCGTTGATGGCATTGAAGAACTGCACGCCGTCCTCGTACTTGGAATGAAAGTAAGACGCATTCAGCAGAGCCGGCATACCCCCGACATCCAGCTGCCACTTGAAGCCCATTTCATAATCCTCGAGGGTTTCCTTGTCCACGGTCTGGAAATTGCGCAGATCGGGACACTGAACCGGCTGGCCGGCAAGGCTGCAGCCGGTGCCGCCGGTGGTGAACTGGGTTTCGAACTTGGGCAGATTGACATTACCCGCCCGAAAGCCGTACCGGTGGGTGATATAGAGGAACAGGTCGTCGTTGACCTGCCAGTTGAGGCCGATGGTGTAGGTAGGCTCCTCGCCGCTGGTGCTTACCGTGCCGGTGCCCTCCGCCAGTCCCAGGGCGGCGACAGCATTACACTCGCTCTCGGTGGGAAAACGGTCGGGCAGGCTGCCGGCACAGGCTTCCACTTCGTCCCGGCTCCAGCGCCCCCCGAGCTCAAAGGTCATGCCGTCCACTGTCCACTCGGAAATATCCAGTTCGAACTGGCCGAAAAACGCATAATGCTCGTTCTCCACATAAGTGCCCGAAAAGGCCCGGTTGGGACCGTCGATCAACAGGTCGAAGATCTGGAACTCGCTACCCGTGGGGCCATCCGGTTCCTCCTGGGCATAGTAACCACCGACGATCCAGGTCAGTTTGTCATCGAAGGACGTGCCCTGTAGCTGGATTTCGTTGCTGAGATAGGTTCGCTTTTGCTGGGAGGAGGCAATAAAGAGGATCAGTTCCGACTCCAGGTCGGGGAACCCGTCGCCATTGAAATCCGTGCCGGGCACGGGCACGAACAACGGGCCGGTGGCGGCAGTATTAATCTGGGTATCCAGCTGGATTTCCCGGTAGCCGAAAATATTTTTCAGCAGCAGGTCGTCAGTCAACTGGAATTCCGTGGTATTGGTAATGCCCGTGGTACGACGGTTTGCGCCCGGATCCGAAAGGTTGGAGAAGGCCTTGTGCGGACCCACCGCCTGCTGGGCAAGGTAAAACTCCTCGATGGGCGGTCCCCAGAGCGGCGCAATCGGCCCCAGGGCAGCGGGTTGATAGTCCCGGATAATCACCGCCGCGGGCTGCTCGAACATCTCGTTGTAATCCACCACCAGGGTATTTGAAAGGCTATCCGTGGGCTCCCAGAGCACCGACAGGCGCACGGATTCCTGGTTAATATCGTCGAAGTCGTGGCCACCGAAGCGGTTGGTGGACTTGCTCAGGTTCTCGGTGGTGCCGTCGCGATGCCGTTTCTGAAAGGCGATGCGGGCGGAAAGGACGTCCTGGATAATGGGGATATTCACAGCGCCTTCCACCTCGGTCAGGTCGTAACTACCGAGTCCGCCCTTGAGATATCCCTCGAATTCGTGGCTGGGCTTGCGGGTGGTCATCAGCACCGCGCCGGCCAGGGTATTGCNNCCTGGGGACCTTTCAGCACCTGGATATTTTCCAGGTCGTAGATGGGCATGTTGGTGCCCTCTTCCGGCAGGGGCACCTCGTTCATGTAGACCACCACAGCGGGCACGCCGACACCGAGGGGCACCTTGGACAACCCCCGCATGGATAGACTGGTGGAGGTCTTGCTACCCTCGAAACTGAAACGCAGGCCGGGCGACAGGGTGGTCAGATCGCCGAGGTCGAAGGCGGTGGCCTCGACAAGGTCCTGCCCCGAAAAGGCGTCAAGGGAAATGGGCACTTCCTGCAGGGATTCTTCACGCCGCCGGGCGGTAATGACAATTTCTTCGATTCCGGTAACACCCGATTGATTGCTCCCTCCATCACCCCGCTGAGCATGGACCGGCGCCATCATCGCCAGGCAACAGAACGAAAGGAACGCGGTATTGCATGCCATTCTTATTAATTTCATTTTTCCTCCCCGAGCCTTTCGGCCCGCTCGTTTTAATAGTTTTCAAGCAATCAGGTCGATTATACTTTTTAGTCTTCGAATCCCTCCGGAGGATGAGCAACAATGTTTTACTACGTGATGAATTCCACTTAGTAAATGCAGTAACAAAGCTAATACCGACCATTCGTCGAGTCAATAAAAATTCATGACAAAGAAGAAAACCGCATGGACGATAGCCAAATGGCAACATTTTGGCTTTTTGGCGATAATTGTTCCGCCGGCAAGGGCGGGCTCGACATTAATCTAAAATGCCAGCAATCTAAACTGACAGCACCGCCCGACTTTTTCCCGCGGCACGGAGAGACACTGTGAACGACCAGACGATTTTCCAGACGCCTTCCGCCTACGACTTCCCCCTGCTGATAAAGCAATTGCTGATTTCGCCCGTGGCAAACCCCGGCGATGGCGAGATCGTTTATGGCGACCGGGTACGCCACGGTTACGGTACCCTGTTCGAGAGGATAGGGAAACTGGCCAATGTACTGGACAATCTTGCCGTGCCTGCCGACGCCACGGTGGCGGTCATGGACTGGGACAGCCATCGCTACCTTGAAGGCTATTTTGCCATTCCCATGACGGGCCGGGTGCTCCAGACCGTTAATATCCGCCTCTCCCCTGACCAGATCGCCTACACCCTCAACCATGCCCGGGCTCACACGCTTGTGGTGCACCGGGATTTCCTGGCCATTGTCGAAGCGATTCGGGACCACCTGAGCAGCGTCGAGCACATCGTGCTGATCGACGAGGAGCGCACCCCGCCTGACACACCACTTGCCATCGCCGGGGAATTTGAAAGACTCATAGCCGGGGCAACGGCGGACTACGAATTCCCCGACTTCGACGAACAGCGCCTGGCGACGCTGTTCTTCACTTCCGGCACCACCGGACATCCCAAGGGAGTTTATTACAGTCATCGCCAGATGACGTTGCACACCCTGGGTACCGTCGCGATTCTCGGTAGCGCCGCCAGCCAGGGACGCTTCCACCGGGACGATATCTATATGCCCATCACGCCCCTGTTCCACGCCCACGCCTGGGGTGTGCCCTATGCGGCCACCATGATGGGGGTCAAGCAGGTCTATCCCGGACGCTACGAACCGGAGATTCTGCTGAGGCTGATCCGGGAAGAGCAGGTCACCTTCTGCCACTGCGTGTCGACCATCCTGCAAATGCTGCTGGAGCATCCGGACAGCGAGATAACCGATTTCGGCAACCTGAAGATGCTGATCGGCGGCGGCCCGCTGCCCCAGGGCCTGGCGCGCGCGGCCCTGGAGCGGGGTATTGATATTTTTACCGGCTACGGCATGTCCGAAACCGGCCCCGTCCAGACCATTAATCACCTGACCCGCAAGGAACTGCATACCGACCTGGACGAGCAGGTAAGGCTGCGCACCCGCACCGGACGGCCGGTTTTCCTTTGCGATGTGCGCACCGTGGATTCACAGATGAATTTTCTGCCCCGTGACGGCAAAACCGCCGGGGAAGTGGTTTTCCGCTCCCCCTGGCTGACCCAGGGTTATCACGAAGATCCCGGCAAGTCCGAGGAGCTGTGGCGTGGTGGCTGGCTTCACTCCGGGGATATCGGCGTGTTTTCCCCGGACGGCAGCCTGCAAATCACCGACCGGCTCAAGGATGTCATCAAGACCGGCGGCGAGTGGGTTTCCTCACTGGAACTGGAAAGCCTGATTTCCCGGCATCCGGGCGTTGCCGAAGTCGCGGTCATAGGCATTCCCGACGACCGCTGGGGCGAACGGCCGCTGGCACTGGTGGTGCCGGGCAGGACGGCTTCGCCGCCAACGGAAACCGATCTCAAGAGCCACATCCAGGCCTATGTGGACGAAGGCGTTATACCCGGCTATGCCGTGCCGGAGAGCGTCCGGTTTGTCGAAGCCCTGGAGAAAACCAGCGTCGGCAAGCTCGATAAAAAGCGCCTGCGCAGTCGCTACGGACAGGGACGTTAATCAGCTATCCCAGATTAGCGGCAGGTTGTCGATATTCATGACACCGCCAAGGTTTGAGCGGATCTTCGCATCCGGCGCCAGGCGGAAAGGCGGAATGGCGGCAAATATTTCTTCCATGGCCAGGTGCAGTTCACGCCTGGCGAGCCGCGCACCCACGCAGGCATGGATGCCCGTGCCAAAGGCCAGGTGCCGGGGTTTGCGGTCGAACCGCACCGCGAACGGATTCTCGAAAGCCTCGGGATCGGTATTGCCCAGCGTCGTGGACATCATCACCCGGTCGCCCGGCTCGAGCTCGACCCCGCCCACCGATACCGGCTTGATACAGGTGCGGCCGGTGGTAACCGCGGCATAGGCCCGCATCAACTCTTCGATGGCATCCGGCATCAATGCCGGCTCGGCCCGAAGCCGGGCCTGGTCGTCGGGATGGGTGGCCAGGTGGCGGAACTGCCAGCTCAGGTTGGTGGTGACCGTATCCAGGCCGCCCAGGTAGAGATTGAAGCAGAGTCCAAAAATTTCATCGTCGGAAAAGCGGTAACCGTCCACTTCCGCATGAACGATATCGCTGATCAGGTCGCCGCGCGGGTGCTCGCGGCGCGCTTCCGCCACCCTGTCGATATAGCCCTTGACGGCAAGGACGGCAGCCGTCTTGTCGTCGACATCGGGGTTGTGGAGCAGGTCTTCTTCCCAGGCGAGAAACTGGTCCACGTCCTCCAGGGGCAAGCCGAACAACTCCAGAAAAACGGCGATGGGAAAGCGGGCGGCGAAATCCCCGACAAACTCGCACTGACCCCGATTGCGGAACTGGCCGATATAATCCCGGGCCCGCTGTCGGACCTGATCGTTGAGCTCGACAACCCGGTTGTTGGAAAAAAACGGGTTCATCACGGTGCGATAGAGCCGATGCCTGGGCGGGTCGGCTTCCACCGGCAGGACATTCCAGTCCTGACCCACCAGGGTGGCGAAAGGCGCGAAATCCTTGCTGGAAAAATGCTCGGTATCCATGTAGATCCGACGCAGATCCTCGGCGCGACGAAATACCCAGGCGGCCTCCAGCCCCTGCCAGCCATCGGGCGCGTAGAAAACCGGGGGTCCCTCGTGGATTTCGGGGACAATGCGATCGAACGGGTTTTCATAGGTGGTGGCGCCCAGGTGAAGGGGAAAAGATTTCACCAGCTCCGGGGGCACGTGGGCGGGAATGTTTGTGGTCCGATCTGCTTGCATGATTGCCGACTCCGGGCGCGAATTAAATTATTGTATTGGATGTCAATCCTGTGGCTAAAATAGCCCCGGAAACCGTGCCGGTCAATGCCATGGCCCTGTTTCGGCATGTCCGAACTTGTTTTCGGCCGGGCCGGCTTCTAAGATAACCGCCTGAATCGCCCCTTCCCATCGCCGCCCCACGAGCCGCTGCACCCCTGGGGCGCGGAAAGGTATTGCCACCGATTGCAGCCAACAATGGCCACCAATGCCCAGAGAGCCCGTCAAGACCCCGACCACCCGGGAAATCATCCCCCTGGCCGCCGCCGTCATGACGGGGGTGCTATCCACGTCTTTTTCGGCCATTTTTGCCAATATCGCACTGCCCCACATCATGGCGGATTTCGCGGTGGGCCAGAGTACGGCTCACTGGATAATAACCGGGTTCGTCACCGTGGCAACCCTGACCATGCTGATGGCCGGCTGGTGTACCGACACCCTGGGCCTGCGTCGGTTGTTCCTGGGCAATGTGCTGGTTTTTCTCGTCGCATCCCTGGTGGGCGGTTTCGCCTCCCAGCTTGGCGTGCTGATCGCCGCGCGAACCGTGCAGGGTGCGGTGATGGGTTTTGTCAGCGTAACTGCGCTGATCGCCCTGTTCTCTGCCTTCCCCATCGAAAAGCGGGGCCGTGCCGGCGCCCTCTTTGGTCTGGGCATGGCCCTGGCCCCCACCATCGGCCCGACGGTATCCGGGTTTATCGTCGAATGGTGGGGATGGCGCTCGATATTCTTTGTCCCCATGCCCCTGGCACTGATCTCGTTCCTGCTTGGCTACCGGATATTGCCATCGACAACCGACAGCAACAGAGCGCCGAAACGCCAGTTCGACTGGGGCGGTTTTTTCCTGACCACAACCTTCCTGGCGCTTTTGTTCGGCGGTGCCAGCTATCTCCAGCAGAATGGCTGGCCCATTGCCCGGTTAACAGCTTACGCGGCCGGCCTGGCCATACTGCTGGTTTCACTGGTGGCATACGAGAGCCGACGCCATGACCCCCTGCTCGCCCTGCCATTGTTCAAATACCGGGTATTTACCGCGTCCGCCCTGGTCTCGTTTCTCTACGGTATGGGGCTGTGGGGATCCGCCTACCTGGTTTCCCTTTACCTTCAGGAGGGGGTGGGCCTGGGACCACTGGCCACGGGGCTGGTGATGCTGCCCTCCGGGGTGGTGTTGTGCCTGCTGCTGCCGCTGGGCGGCCGGCTCATCGATCGCTACCCGGCTTATCGCGTTGTCACCGCGGGACTGATCTTCTCCGCCGCCGCCTTTCTCAGTCTCGGTGTCACACCGAAGTCCACGTCCCTTATGATTTTCGCGCTGCTGATCACCCTGAGCCGCGGCCTGGGACTGGGCATCATGATCCCGGGCCTGGATGCCACGGCAACCCGGGGCCTGCCGGCGGCCATGATGAATGATGGCGTGGCCATGATGAACTTCCTGCGCCAACTCGGCGGCGCAATGAGCCCCACCCTACTTATGCTGATTTATGAATGGCGCCTGCAGGCAAACACTGCGGCGGCAGCAATAACCCCCGGGCAAACCACGACAGCGGCCATGCTCAGCTATCAGCAGACCGCCCTACTGCTTGGTGCCATATTCCTGGCCGGGATTCTCCCTGCCGTGAAGATGCGGCTGACAAAACCCTAGACCCTCCCAAGCGGGAACCCCGACGTATAGACATTACCGCCTGTCACGGGTGGAGCGGCTATAGACTCTCGGGCTATTCCAGACTGCCGGCCGCCTTGAAAATATAGCTTTTCTCTTCCAGACGCTCGCTGATGCGCCAGCCCGCTTCCGTGCGGACCAGGGTGTCGACATACCAGAGGCCATAGTAGGTCATTTCCAGTTGATCGCCGGCAACCGGGACAGACATGGGATTGAAACAAAGGGTCCTGGACCTGGCGGTATCACCGTCCAGCCAAACCCGGCTATTGGCAATCATATGTTGCTTTACCGGCACCCGGGGCAGCACCTCCTTGAGGAACGCCTTGATTTCCTCGAGCCCGCCCCGGGGACCACCGAATACACTGTAATCAATAAGGGCATCCGGGGTAAAAATATCGTCGAAACGATCAATCTCGTCGCGATCCACCGCGTCACAGTAGTCGATCAACAGATTGTTGATTTCCATTCGATCGGCAACTTCCTGTAACGACATGGTTGTCTTTGACATATCCGTTCCTCTTGGTGTCATTTTTGTTGCGGCGAATACCGTCCCGGTGCGGCATAACGCCGGCGTTAAAACGTCAATCGGTGATTATCGGCTTCGGTCGGTTCGCGACCAGTCCCGGGAACGGCCCGAGTCCCCCGTTCTTGTTACCCAGATAATTCTTGGCGCCGGATTAATCCTCTTGCCTTAATTCTTCGAGTTCTGTAAAACAGGAGGAACAATAATAGCTCTCAAACCTTCCTGCAAACATCAAGGCGGTGCCATGAATACATCAACCACGGAAATTCCCGACCACGTTCCAGAGCACCTGGTCACCCACGACTTCCCGCTGGCCTTTGGCCGCTTTGTCGAGCAAAACCCGTGGGAGGAAATGGTGCCCGGGGTCTGCGCCGGACCGGAGGTCATCTACGCCACCAACATCTTCCCCGGACGGGCGCCCGCCTGGATATTTCGCCGTATCGCCGATCAGCGCACCATCTTCATGGACACGGAACGGTTTTCCAACAAAGCCTTCAGCGCCCTCAGCCACTTTATCGGCGAAACCTGGGATCTCGTTCCCGCCGAACTGGACCCCCCCGAGCACACACAGGTCCGCGCCTTTCTCAACCCCCAGTTCTCCCCGCGGGCCATGGCCAGGCTAGAAGACGATGTCCGCACGGCGGCCCGGCGCGCCCTGGACAGTTTCCGGGATCGCGGGGAGTGCGAACTGATGGACGAGTACGCCTTTCCCTTCCCGGTCAGCGTGGTGCTGGACATGCTGGACCTGCCCCAGGACAGGATGGGGGAGTTCCTGGAATGGGAGCATATGATGATGAACATGGGCGATCTCGACGGCGTAAAAACGGCCATCCGCAATGTCACCGACTACCTGCGCGGCCTGATCGAGGAACGTAAGCATCACCCGGGTGACGACCTGGTCAGCCATGCCATGGCCGCGGACATCGACGGCCGAAAACTGAGCGACGAACGCCTTATCGGCTACTTCTTCAACCTCTATATCGGCGGCCTGGACACGGTATCCGCCAGCATCGGCAATCACATCCGCCACCTGGCAACGCATCCGGAACAACAGGAACACCTCCGGAAAAACCCCGACAAAATACCCGCGGCGGTCAACGAACTGATGCGACTCTACGCCCCTGCGACCATCTTCCGCACCTGTGTTGAGGAGGCCCAAGTGGGCGGCGTTACCATCAAACCGGGCGACAAGATTGCCATGATCACCGCCCTGCCCAACCGGGACGAGACGGTCTTCGAAGCACCCAACGAGTTCCGCCTGGACCGTCACGGCCAGCACCTGGGCTTCGGTACCGGCCCGCATGCCTGCCTGGGCATTCACCTGGCCAAGCGGGAATTGCGCATCGCCCTGGAGGAATTCCTGGCCGCCATACCGCCCTTCCGGATCAAGCCAGGCGCGCGCATCAGCAACCTGGCCGGTGGCGTGATACAGCCCACCAGCCTGCCGCTGGTCTGGGATACCTGAACCTCGCCCGGCGAAAAAGGGACGTTTCCGCCGGGGCTCCGCGATCAGTCTTTTTCGCCCCCGGGCGGCGAAAAGATGGCACGCGCCAGGTGCGTGTCCATATATTCGCTACAGTGGGTTATCAGGCCGTCGGACACCCTGAACAGGTAGTGGTAGCTGTTATGGTAATCGCGGCCATCAGCCATGCGAAACCGTCCCCGGACTTCAATTGCGACGGCACCGTCTTCGGCGATGGTATTGAGTATCTCGAATTGCCGGCTATCGGTAGCGGTAATGGTGTTCGCCAGCTTTCCCAGAATGGTCTCGCGGTCGAACTCCCCGAAACCGGGAATAAACCAGGTGGCTTCCGGGTCAAGCAACCTGCCGATAGCCTGAATATCGCCGGCTTCCAGGGCTTCCAGTAGCGATAACGCCACGCTACGGGACTCTGTTTTACGGGTTTTGGTACTGTCGTCATCTTGCATTTTTTTGCCTGTCCACTACAGTTTCGTCTGCCAGNNTTTAACTGGCAACCCGACAATAACATTGCACTATCAAAAGCCACAAAAACAGGAAGCCGCGTCTTTGGTGAATCAAGGACCGACCGAACCTAAAGAGGACTGGGTGGCCAGGCAACTGAACATAACAAGCACTGTTTATTTTTTGCTGCGGACTGACTGCCGGAAAAATCGACCGGAGCCGTTGGCACCTGAACCTTCGCTCGACACCATCTTCCGCTGTCCAGGCGATATCTGGCGTTCTTCTCCTATCGATGCCCCGGAGGAGTCACAGACAATTTTTACAAACTGACTGCTTTTTTCTTTCTGTTTTATTTTCCGATCTTAACGGCTCGGTTTCCACGAAGTAATCGTATCCCATGACTGGGAAACCGGGATGCCATTGAATAATCTACCGACCCGCCAATAAACGACTTTAACCATGCTCCGCCGGCCGGCAGCGGCACAACAAAAAAAACCGGCTGCGTCAATGCCGTGCAACGGATTGTTACACGGCCTCTGACTGGCCAGCCGGCATCTTGTTTTGGTGCCGTTTCAGCACCATAAGTTCAGCCGTGCGTGAACGCTAAAAACGGTACTTCAGACTAGCGCCGAAAGTACGCGGGTTACCCTGATTTTCCAGGATAAATCCGAGCACATCCCAACTCTGAAAAATATTGGTGGCGTACTCCTCCTCCGTCAGGTTGCGACCCCAGAGGGCAATCTCGAGATTGGGATTATTCAGGGTCAATGACACCCGGGCATTGAGCAAGCCATAGCTATCGATCTTCGAAAGGTCGTTGATAATGGCCGCGTCCTGGATTGCCTGGGGTCCGGCACCCGGTGTAGCCGTGGTGGTAACGATGGCCTGATCGTCCACGTAGGAATAGTCAACGTGGGCGACCAGCTCGCCGAAATCCAGATTAAAGGTCTGCGTGGCCCCGATGCTGTAGTTCAGGTCGGGAGTCCGGGGCAGTTCCTCACCACTGCGATCGACGACGATGGGGTTGGCCACAGTGCCGCGCGTTTCGGTAAAGGAGCCGTCAACATACTCTCCGTCCATCACGGCCACGGAGGCATTGAGCTCGAAGCCCTCCCAGAGCAATGCCGTTAGCTCCAACTCCGCGCCGGTGATTTCCGTATCCCCGGTGTTGGTGTTGAACTGGGTCAGGCCGCTACCGGAACTCGAGAAAGCGTTGATAATCCGCTGCACGTCCTCGCCTTCCAGATAGAATACCGCCAGGTTGGTACGCAGACGGTTATCCCATAAGTCCGCTTTAATGCCGAACTCGATATCCTCCACTTTTTCAGGATCCACCGCCGAGGTAAATGGAGCGGGTGTTTCCCGGGTGTTGAGGCTGCCTGCCATGGAGGCGCGGCTGTGTTTTGCGTAAAGGAAGATATTGTCTGTGAGCTGGTAGTCCAGGCTGATCAGATAAGCCGGGTAACTAAACGAGGCAGTTTCCTTCAATCGGCAACCGCCCAGGGGGCCGACCTGTGCCAATTCCGCGGCCGTCAAACCACAACTGATGGGCAAACCCGCCTGGGGTATATAGTTACCCAGGGGCTGCTTCACCACCTCTCGCTCATCCCAGGTATAGCGGTAGCCTGCCGTTACGCGCAGCTTTTCGGTGAAGTCGTAATTAGCCTGCAGGAATACTGCCTCAGAGGTGGCCCCGAAATCCGACAACGTCAGGCGATAGGGAAAGGGCACGCTTTCCAGGGGAATTACCCCAATAAGGGGCTGAATGAAGACCCCAAACTGGTGCGCCTTGGAAAACTCGTCACCGGCCTCGTCAAAGTAAAACAGGCCGCCGATCAGGTTCAGATCGCCGATCTGGCCGGAAAGCTGCAATTCCTGGCTAAACTGGTGCTGCCGATATTGCGAGAAGAAGGAAATAAGATCGATAGGAGAGCCATCCAGGTCGTTCTGGTTGGAACTCAGGGATTCCCGGTAGGCGGTAATCGATTTGAGAGTGGCCCCGCCGAAATCTATCTCGATGTCCAGGGTCGTACCGGTTGCGCGGTGGTAATTGGAGGGGTTGAGGATTTCCTCGTCCAATACCGCCGTGCGCACATCGCCAAAAGTTTTCCAGAAATCCGCGCCGCTTGACGTTTCGTAATCCCGGGGATTAAGGCCCACGGAAGCAAACAATTGACCCACGGTGGGCAGACCGGGAGCTGCCTGACCATCATCATTATAGGCAATCACCGCAGTGGGCGTGCCGTTGTCCTGGTAATATTCGTGATCCACCGAGAAAAAGATTCTCATGGGGATGTCGTCGGGCTCGTAAAGAATGGAGCCTCTGGCAGAGTAACTCTCATCCACATCCTTGTACTCGATGTCTCTGACCGGGTTGTCGATATAGCCGTCGCGAGTGTTGAAGCGGTAGGCAAACCGTGTGGCCAACTCGTCACCCATCAGCGGCACATTGAGTACCGCCTCCACATGGCGAAAATCGTAGTTGCCGACTTCTCCCTTAACGTAGCCTTCAAATTCGCCCACCGGCTTGTTGGTTGAAACGCTCAATGCACCGCCGGTAGTGTTGCGACCGAACAGGGTTCCCTGGGGACCACGCAGTACTTCCACCTGGGAAACGTCGAGGAAGCCCAGATTACTGGCGATTGGTCGGCCAAGGTAAACACCGTCAATGTAGATTCCCACAGCGGAATCCGTCACCGAGTTAGGGCTGTTCTGGGCCTGGCCTCGTATCGATGTATAGACGATACTCGCGGGACCGGTCCCGCCCGTGCCGATCGTGAGGTTGGGCGCGGTACGCTGAAGATCAACCATCTGCTCAACCTGTTTCTTGATCAGCATTTCCTCGTTCAGTGCCGTCACGGCCACAGGCGTGGTCTGCAGACTTTCCTGGGTTTTCCGGGCCGTAACCACAATTTCTTCGAGGGCGGGTTCCGCCGCGTGCAGCAGCCCCGGCGACGCGACCAGGCAGGCTAGCAACAATTGACGGTGCAGCGGGAAAGGTTTCTTGCTCTCTGGATATTTCATCATGTTCTCCCAAAATCAAGGTAAGAACATCCTTGTTATGATTATTTATTGTGCCATGCGAGTTGGCTGGTTAAGAGCCGGACACGGTTATTTAGACCGGTTTACGAGCCGATCCTGTCGCTTATACCTCGAAGCCAATCGCTTTGCAAGCGGTTTGTTAGGGTTAGGGTTTGTTAGGGTTTATTTCAGAATGGTCTTTCCCGGGAATATCGACATTATTCCGCGATCGGGTTGCTTGAAAGCGGTGATGGCCCATTGCGGATGGGACGGAATGATAAACAGGGTTTGATGAGTGCCATCCCCCGTTAATGGTGTGGAGCCCTGCAAATTTGTCGAACCGCGCTTCAAAGAACGCGTCCGGACTATCTGCCAATTAAAAAAGGCCACCCGCTGGGTGACCTTTTTTAATTGGTGGGTCGTGCTGGATTGACTCGGGCCATCCCGGCCCTCGGGGCTACGCCCCAGCTACGCTTCGCTGCGCTGCCCAAATTTGCTCCTGCAAATTTGTCGAACCGCG
>DGNJ01000077.1:0-12077 GCA_002388905.1 Cellvibrionales bacterium UBA4495 | reverse complement strand
ACCAACTGAGCTAACGACCCGAAGAGGCGCATATCTTACTTATCAGCAGACAAAGGTCAAGCGCAAAAGGGCCTTAATTCGCGTAGCGCGTGGGGTCGGCAACGCCCGCCTCGGCAAAGCCCTGCAGACGCAGACGGCAGCTGTCGCAGCGACCGCATGCCAGCCCATCGGAGCTTGCCTGGTAGCAGGAGACCGTTTCGGCATAGTCAACACCCAGCGCCATGCCGCGGCGGATAATCTCCGCCTTGGACAGCTCCATAAGCGGGGTGTGGATATTCAATCGATGGCCCTCGACACCGGCCCTGGTGGCCAGGTTAGCCATTTTCTCGAAAGCCTCGATGTATTCGGGGCGGCAATCGGGGTAGCCCGAGTAGTCCACGGCATTAACGCCGATAAAGATATCCAGGGCACCAAGGACTTCGGCCCACCCCAGGGCGATGGACAGGAACACGGTATTGCGGGCGGGGACATAGGTCACGGGAATACCCGGGGTCTGCGCCTCGGGTACGGCGATGTCTTCGTCGGTGAGGGCGGACCCGCCAATGGCCCGCAGGTCAATCGAGAGGGTTTTGTGCTCCACCGCGCCCAGGGAGCGGCTGACCCGCGCGGAAGCCGACAGCTCCGCCCGGTGTCGCTGACCGTAATCAAAACTTAGCGTGTGGCAGTCATAGCCCTCGGCCCGGGCGATGGCCAACACGGTAGCGGAGTCCAGGCCCCCGGACACCAGCACCACGGCGCGGGGCTGCTTGCCAGCCAGGTCCTTCCCGCTCATCGTCCCGGCTCGTCGCCCCAGAGGTGTTTGTGCAACTGGGTCTGGAAGCGCACCGGCAGCCGGTCTTCGAGTATCCAGCCGGCAAGCTCGGCACCCGCCAGCTGACCGTGACTTGGCGAAAACAGAATATTATCGACCCTCTCGGTGAGGTTCAGGGCATCCACACGCATTCTCGCCCACTCATAGTCGCCCCGGTCGCAGATCACGAACTTGACCTCGTCGCTGCGGCGAAGTCGATGGATATTGTCGTAAAGGTTGCGGCCCATTTCCCCCGAAGCAGGAGTCTTGAGGTCGAGAATCACTGCCACCCGCTCGTCCACACCGGCGGTGGAAAGGGCACCGCTGGTTTCCAGGGAAACCCGGTGCCCCGCATCACAGAGGGTGCCGAGCAGCTGGAGACAACCGGGCTGCGCCAGGGGTTCGCCACCCGTTACCGTCACATAGGGAGTTCCGTAGGAAGCCACTTCTGAAACAATATCGGCCAGGGCACGGCGCTCGCCCCCATAGAAGGCGTAGGCGGTATCGCAGTAGGTACAGCGCAGGGGACATCCGGTCAGGCGGACGAACACCGTGGGTCGGCCGGTGGTGCTGGTCTCTCCCTGCAGGGAATGGAAAATCTCGGTGATTTTCAGCGAGTCTTTGTGCATAGGACGGCGTTACGGGCGGGTTTGCAGCCCGCCATTTAAACATATTTCGGGGACCGACAGGAGGGCGCTCCCGGCTCTTTCGCCGGGAGCGAGCCGTAACAGGATGAAGCGCTACTGGAAATTGTCGCGCAGATAGGCCCTGGCCAGTTCCGCAGCAGTGCCGCCGGCGTCCACGGCCTTTTGCAGCATCTGCCGCGCCCGATCATCCTCGCCCTGAAGATGCAGGACCTTGCCCAATTTGAACATGGCGTCGGCCGCCTTGCGGTGGGCGGGAAACTGGTTCACCACCGTGGCAAAGGACTGCCGGGCGCTTTCCAGTTCGTTTTGCAGCAGGTGTATTTCACCCAGCCAGTAGTGGGCATTGGCCGCATACTGGCCATCGGGGAAATTCTTCAGGTGATTCCGGAAAGCGGTGGTGGCCTGTTCCACCTTGCGATCCTTGAGCAGGTCATAGGCGGCAGCGTAGCTTTGCCGCTCGGCATCGCTGTCGCTCGCCTCCCGAGGCGCGGGTACCGGACGGGCGGCCGGCTCCGGGCGCCCGTTATCCGCAGATTCCGGGAGCGCGGCACCGGAAGCGGGGGCACCCCCTTCTTTTATCAGGGCGCTGAGTCGACGATCCAGGTCCCGGTAATCGTCCATCTGCCGTTGCTTTAACTGGCGGATCTCGTGGGCCTGTTCCTCCACCAGACCGCGCAACTCGCGGACTTCCTCCTGCAGCATCTGCACCTGGTAGTACATGTCGACCCCCACCTGCTGGGCCGAACCCGATCCCTGCCCGCCGCTGGCCCGCGCGGGCTGACCGCCGGATGACTGGTCCTCTATATCCACCACCGGCGCCTCGGCGCAGGCCTGGCCAAATACAAATATCAGCAGGATCGCCTTGAGATTGCGCATATTTCCGTCCCTAAATAAAAAGAAGCCAGGCGCAGAATACTGCGCCCGGCCTCCGGGATCAATTGGCAGGGCTCCCTGCGTTAGCGCGCTTCCTTGAGTTCGACACGCCGGTTCAGGGCATAGGCTTCTTCGTCGCTGCCCAGGGCGGCGGGACGCTCTTCGCCGTAGCTGATAACTTCCATCAGGCTCGAATCGACGCCCTGGAGCACCAGATACTCCTTGACGGCATTGGCGCGGCGCTCGGCCAGGGCAATGTTGTACTCACGGGTACCGCGTTCGTCGGCATGGCCCTCAATGCGAACCTGACGCGGGTTGTTCTTCAGGCGCCGGGCATGGACGTCCAGGGCGGCACGGGCTTCCGGCTTGAGCACGGCCTTGTCGAACTCGAAATAGAATACCGTGGCAACGCCGCCGGCGCCCAGATCGCCGCCGGCGATATCGCTGTCGGCCACAGTACCGGTGGCCACCTCATCGCCGGCCACGGCGCCCGTATCGGCGGGACCCGCAGCCTGATCTTCCGTGGTGGTACCCGCACAGGCGGCCAGCAACAGGGATAGCAGGGATACAAAAAAACCGGTTTTCAGTGCTTGCATACTCATGATGTTCTCCTTGGTCTGAAAGGGGAGCAGATGCTCCATATTATAAAAACGGCGACCACGCGGGCTCCCGCACGTCGCCTTCCCGCGTGGGCAGGAAGAATTTAACACCGGCATCGATGGAAACCGCCGCCAGTACGCCCTTGCCGTTGCGTTTTGTGGCATAGAGCACCATTGCCCCGTTCGGTGCCACCGTCGGCGATTCGTCCAGGGAGGTCCGGGACAGAATCCTGAAATCCTCCGTCTTTAGATCAAGGGAGGCAATATGGAACTGGCCGTTGTCCCGGTGCACCATCACCAGGGTGCGTCCATCCGGTGCCAGCCTGGGCCGGGCGTTGTAATTGCCCCGGAATGTGATGCGCTCGATATCACGGCTGCCCAGGTCGATGCGGTAGATCTGCGGGGACCCGCCCCGGTCCGAGGTGAATACCAGAGAGCGGCCGTCCGGCGTCCAGTTGGGCTCGGTATCGATGGCGAAGTGCCGGGTCACACGGGTAAATTCACCGGTAACCAGGTCCAGTGTATAGATTTCCGGGTTGCCGTCCTTGGAAAGCACCAGGGCCAGGCGGCGACCGTCCGGCGACCAGGCGGGCGCGCCGTTGAGACCGCGGAAGGCGGTAACCTGCTCCCGGGAGGCATCGGCGAGACGCTGGCGGAAAATCGCCGGCCGTCCGGTCTCGAAGGATACGTAGGCCAGCTCCCTGCCGTCCGGCGACCAGGTGGGCGACAACAGGGGTTCGTTGGACTTGAGCAGCATACGCTCGCGGGCCCCGTCGGCGTCCGATACCATCAGCCGGTAGGTCATCTCCCCGCCCGGAGCCGGGGTCACGGTGATATAGGCCAGGCGGGTGGAAAAGACGCCGCGGATACCCGTGATGGCCTCGTAGACCTTATCGCTGATGTAATGGGCAATGCCGCGCAGATCGGAGGCCCGACCCTGGACGGACTGGTTCAGCACCGTGCGCTCCCCGGGTACGGCCACCAGGGCAAAATCCACTTTGATGCGCCCTTCGCCGATGCGGCTGGCCTCCCCCACCACCAGGTACTCTGTACCGAGGATACGCCAGTCCCGATAATGGATCTCCCCCAGGTTGCTGGGAAAGGACAGCATATTGCCCCGCGCGACGGGGGCGAAGAGGCCACTGCGCTCCAGGTCGGCGGCGACGATACTGCCCAGGTCCGTGTCCAGGCCGCCACCCCGCAGGTCGATGGGCGGCACCGCGATAACCGTGGGGTCGTCCACCCCCTGGGTGATTTCGATGGTCAACTGGGCATGGGCCAGGGCGGCGACCAGCACCCAGCCCAGGAAAATCCCCTTCAAACAGGCTTGCAACATAATCTCTCTACAACCTCAGGTCTTCCGGCCGGAACAGCAGCCGTAACGTACGAAAATTTTGCTCGAACAGGGCCGGTTCCATGCCCTGCAACCGATCGAACTGGCCCACCTTGAGCACCGCCTGTTCCGCCGACCGGTCGAAGGAGGGATTGCCGCTGGATTCCACCACGGTAACCCCCACCACCCGGCCGGTGGGCACCAGCTGGATTTCCAGCACCACCTCCATATCCCGGCGGGCGCTGGGCGGGCGGCTCCAGTTGGCCTCGATCTGGCTGACAATATACCCCTTGTAGGAACCGATGCGCTCCTGGTTCCGGGCCGCTTCCATGGCCTGCTCTTCCCGTGCCATGGCCCGGGCCAGCTCCTCGGCCTTCTGCTTCCTGCGCAGCTCTTCCTGGCGCCGGCGCTCGGCTTCCCGCTCCCGTTCCAGTTGTTCCTGGCGCTCGCGTTCCCGGCGGGCCGCCTCTTCCCGGCGCTTGCGCTCCTCGGCGGCCTGGCGGGCCTGTTCTTCCTTGCGACGCTGGGCCTCCCGGCGTTCCTGTTCTCGCTGCGCCCGGGCTTCCCGCTCCTGCTGTTCGGCCCGTTGCCGGGCCGCACTGTCCTCTTTCGGGGGCGCCGGCTGGGTTACGGCGGGCTCCATTTGCAGCAACTGGGCCTCGATGACCCTGGGCTTCTTGATCTGCCGGCGCTCGTTTTCCGGCGTCCATCCGGCCACCAGCAGCAGAACCAACAAACCGTGCAGCCCCACACTGGCCAGTACCGCGACGGAGTAGCCTCGCTGGACCATATGACCTCAGCGCATATCCGACGGCGGTTCTGTCACCAGCCCGACATTGGGGGCACCCGCCGATTGCAGCACACTCATCAGTTCCACCACCCGGCCGTAGGCGACGCCGGTATCCCCCCAGACCATCACCGGTGTGCCGGGCTGGGCATTGAGCACCTTGCCCACCCGTTCTTCAATGGCGGATAGTGCCACCGGCTCCTCGTCGCCGCCATCGCCGACGTTGAGGTAGTAGGTGCCGTCCTCCTTGATGGACACCACCAGCGGCTCCTTGTCCGTCTCCTCCAGCGGTTCGGAGGGCGCCTTGGGCAACTCCACCTGGACCCCCTGCATCAGCAGCGGCGCGGTGATCATGAACACGATCAGCAGCACCAGCATGACGTCGATGTAGGGCACCACATTGATCTCGGCCACCAGGCGGCGCTTGTGCCGGGTCTTGGTCACGGCCATGGCTCAGTCCCCGCTGTGCACCCGCCGGTGCAGAATACTGGAAAATTCCTCGGCGAAGGTCTCGTAGTTGCTGAAAATATTTTCCGCCATGGCCGCGTAACGGTTATAGGCAAGCACGGCGGGAATGGCCGCGAACAGCCCCATGGCGGTGGCGATAAGGGCCTCGGAAATACCCGGCGCCACCGTTGCCAGGGTTGCCTGCTGGACGTTAGCCAGCCCCCGGAACGAGTGCATGATCCCCCAGACCGTACCGAAAAGGCCGATATAGGGACTCACGGAGGCGACACTGGCCAGAAACGGCAGGTGGATATTGAGCTTTTCCTGCTCACGGGAGAGGGCAACGCGCATGGCCCGCTCGGTACCTTCCATAACCACCTCCGGGGGCGTCTGGCTCTGCTGCACCAGCCGGTTGAATTCCCGGAAACCCGCCCTGAAAACGCTCTCCAGGCCATCCACCACGCCGATGTCCTGCACCTTGGCGGACAGTTCCCGATAGAGCTGGTTGAGATCGACCCCGGACCAGAAGGTGTCCTCGAAGGCGTGGCAATTGCTGTTGGCGTTGCGCAGGTAGATACCGCGCTGGACGATCATCACCCAGGACACCACCGACGCCAGCAAAAGAATCAGCATAACGATCTGCACCGGAATGGTGGCGCCCGCGATCAGCGCCCACAGGGAAAGCTCTTGGGTCACACAACACTCCTCTCTTGTCGGTCGGCGGCCAGGGCCGCGGCCCTGACGTCGTCGGGGATGGCCGCGGGTTTCATGTCGTCCCGGGACACGCAGGCCACCTTGACCCGGGCCACGCAAATGCGTTCATCGCCGCGGACAACCTGCTGGTCCATCTCGAAATAGGTCCGGCCGGTCCTGACCACGGCGGCAGTCACTTCCAGCAGGTCGTCC
Organism: Cellvibrionales bacterium UBA4495; assembly: GCA_002388905.1. GTDB lineage: Bacteria > Pseudomonadota > Gammaproteobacteria > Pseudomonadales > Porticoccaceae > DGNJ01. The sequence continues at coordinate 5,695 of DGNJ01000077.1, read as the reverse complement.
AGCCGCGCCGGCCTGCGGTAGCTAATGTTCAGGGAGTGAACCACGAACATCAGGTTGTCCCGGAACATCGCCGGTTTTTCATAGCCGCGCTCCCGGAACCATTCGGTGCGGGCCCGCTCCATGTATTTCAGGTAGTTGACGTAGTAAACGATGCCGCCGGCATCGGTATCCTCAACGTATACCCTGACGGGCATGGCAAACTGGTGCATAACCCCGCCGTTATTCCCCGGTTTCCATCAACTTCAGCTGTTCGGCGACCCGTGCCGGGCTCTGCAGGCCGAAGTGGTGATAGGCCTGGCGGGTGGCCATGCGCCCGCGCGGGGTGCGCACCAGGTAACCCTGCTGAATCAGGTAGGGCTCCAGCACATCCTCGATGGTGCCCCGTTCTTCGCTGATGGCCGCGGCCAGGCTGTCGACACCCACCGGGCCGCCGTCGAACTTCTCCATAATGGCGAGCAGCAGGCGGCGGTCCATGTGATCGAACCCGGACTCGTCGACATTGAGCATATTCAGCGCCCTGTCGGCGATATCGGCGGTGACCCGGCCGTCGCCCTTCACTTCGGCATAGTCCCGGACCCGGCGCAGCAGGCGGTTGGCGATGCGCGGGGTGCCCCGCGCGCGCCGGGCGATTTCCACGGCACCCTCGTCCTCAATGGCCAGCGAAAGGATCCCGGCGGAGCGCTGGACGATGGTCGTCAATTCCTGGACGTTATAAAACTCCAGGCGCTGGACAATGCCGAACCGGTCCCGAAGGGGCGAGGTGAGCAGGCCCGCCCGGGTGGTGGCGCCCACCAGGGTAAAGGGCGGCAGGTCCAGCTTGATGGAGCGGGCGGCGGGGCCCTCGCCGATCATGATGTCGAGCTGATAGTCCTCCATGGCCGGGTACAGCACTTCCTCCACGACCGGGCTCAGGCGGTGAATCTCATCGATAAAGAGTACATCGCCGGCTTCCAGGTTGGTCATCAGTGCCGCCAGGTCACCGGCTTTCTCCAGCACCGGCCCCGAGGTGGCCCTGAGATTCACATCCAGCTCGTTGGCGATGATATTGGCCAGGGTGGTCTTGCCCAATCCCGGCGGACCGAACACCAGCGTGTGGTCCAGGGGTTCGCCCCGGCCCCGGGCGGCGCCGATGAAAATCTCCATCTGCTCGCGCACCGCCTGTTGACCCACGTAATCGGAGAGGTTCGCGGGGCGGATGGCGCGGTCGAAACGCGCCTCGCTGTCGCTGGCTTCCGGGGCAATCAAACGATCGGTTTCAATCATGGCAAGGGCGCGCTATTTGTTGACGACGTTTTTCAGGGCTAGACGGATCAATTCCTCGCTGGATTCCAGACCGCCCTCCCCGGGCATGGCGGTACTGACCATACGCGCTGCCTCCTGGGGCTTGTATCCCAGGGCAACCAGTGCACTTTCCGCTTCCTGAAGCCAGTGGTCGCCGCCGCCGGCGGCCGCGGTGGCGGGCTCCGGCGCAGCGGCACCGGCGTCCCAGTCAGCGATCCGGTCACGCATTTCCACCAGCAGGCGTTCCGCCGTTTTCTTGCCCACTCCGGGCAGGCGCACCAGGGTCGCGGTGTCATTGGCGCGCACACAGCGCACGAATTCGCTGGCGGTCATGCCCGAGAGAATGGCCAGGGCCATCTTGGGACCCACGCCACTGACCCGGATCAGGGTGCGAAACAGCTTGCGCTCCCGGATGCTGGCAAAACCGAACAACTGCTGGGCGTCCTCACGGACCACAAAGTGGGTATGGAGGCTGACGGTCTCGCCGGTTCCGGGTAGTTCGAAAAATGTGTTCAGGGGCACCTGCAACTCGTAGCCGACTCCCTGGCAATCCACGAGGATCTCCGGCGCCTGCTTGTCCACCAGGACACCGGTTATACGTCCGATCATTTTCCCGCAATCTCCCGCAAACGTCCCCGGGCGTACTGGGTCCGGCCCACCGACGCACGCCCCAGGGTCGCGACGGTGCGCAGCGACTGGCCATGGCAAAGGGCCACCGCCAGACCGTCGGCGGCATCCTCCCTGGGCAGTCCCGGCAGGTTGAGCAGCCGGACCACCATGTGCTGGACCTGTTCCTTGCCGGCGCCGCCGTTGCCCACCACGGACTGCTTGACAGTGCGGGCGCTGTATTCGGCCACCGGCAGGTCCCGCCGGGCACCGGCAACGATGGCCGCACCCCGGGCCTGGCCCAGCTTAAGCGCGGCGCGGGGATCCCGGGCGAAAAAGACTTCTTCCACGGCCATCTCGTCGGGCCGGTGTTCGCCTATAATTTCGCTGACGCTGTCATGGATGATCTTCAGTTTCTCCGGCAGGGAGACGGCCGGCAGGCGGATGATGCCGCTGGCAATATAAACCATGCCGGAAGCCGTCACATCGATAACGCCAAACCCCGTCTTGATGGAACCCGGGTCGATACCCAGTATTCGCGCCATAGCCTGCCTCGTCGCCTATTGGCGAGCAGTGTTGCAATCCGCGGGGAAGCCGTCAAGAGAAAGCCAGGCAATAGCCCGTCGCCGCACGGCGACAGTTTCCGCAGCGACAATCCTTCATGGCGTCAAGCTTCCGGGCCGATTCCCATACCGATTGGCTTATTGCTGGCGCAGCGAAAGCCTGGCTATCGCTTCAAGCGATCCAGGCGATCATTGCCCGGCTTGCCGCCGGTATCCTCCATAAACCAGTTTTTCAGGGCCTGCTCAGTGGCTTTCTCGTGCTGTTCACGGGCGTCCACCTGGACACCGGTACAGACATCACGGGCAATCGCCAGGGCCCGGCCCTGTTCGCCGTCCGCCATCAGCAGTCCCGCCTCGTCGTAACGGGCAACCAGTTCCCGGGCCATATCTTCACAGGCGAGGTCTATGGCCGCAGCCGGCATTACCATCCACGGCGCCAACAGCAGGGACCAGAGGACTTTTTTCATGGGCAGTTTCTCCCTCTCCGTCATACCAGCACCAGATTGTCCCGGTGAATCAGTTCGTCGTCGTCGCAGTACCCCAGCAGCTCCACAATGTGGGCACTGCTCTGGCCGATAATCCGGGAGGTCTCTTCCGCGCTGTAATTGACCAGCCCCCGACCTATCTCTGTGCCATTTTCGTCGACACAACTGACCAGTTCGCCCCGCGTAAAGTTGCCGCTTACCGCCACCACGCCCACGGGCAGCAGGCTGCGGCCCTGTTCCCTCAGGACCCTGACGGCGCCGGCATCGAGGGTGAGCGCACCCCTGACCTGGAGCTGACCGGCCAGCCATTGCTTGCGCGCGGCAATGGGTTCGCGGCTGGCGGTAAGGCGGGTGCCGAGTGTTTCCCCGGCCAACAGCCGGGAGAGTATCCGCTCCTCCCGGCCGCTGGCTATGAGAGTGTCGGTGCCGGATCGGGCCGCCAGCCGGGCAGCGCGCAACTTGGTGATCATGCCGCCCCGTCCCAGGCCGCCGGCACTGCCGCCGGCAAGCCGGTCCAGGGCGGGGTCACCCGCGCGGCCCTCGGTCACCAGTCGGGCATCGGCATGGGCCCGGGGATCCTTGTCGAAGAGTCCCTGCTGGTCGGTGAGAATCACCAGCAGGTCAGCATCGATCAGGTTCGCCACCAGGCCGGCCAGCGTATCATTGTCGCCGAAGCGAATCTCGTCGGTGACCACCGTATCGTTTTCGTTGACCACCGGCACCACCCCCAGGCGCAACAATACCTGGAGAGTTCGGCGCGCGTTGAGGTAGCGCTCCCGGTTGGACAGGTCGTCGTGATCGAGCAGAATCTGGGCGGTGTGCCGGCCATGGGCCTGGAAGCGCGATTCGTAGGCCTGAACCAGGCCCATCTGGCCCACGGCGGCGGCGGCCTGGAGGTCATGCATGGCGGCGGGCCGGGTTTTCCAGCCCAGCCGGGACATGCCTTCGGCAACCGCCCCGGAAGAGACCAGGACCAGCTCCACCCCCTGGCGTTGCAGGTCTGCCATCTGTTCCACCCAGGCGGCAATGGCCTCCTTGTCGAGGCCGCGGCCGTCGGCGGTGAGCAGGGCGCTGCCGATCTTGACGACCCAGCGGCGGGCCCGGGTTATGTTTTCTCGGGACATTGGTGGCAAGTTTCCCCATTGTGTAAAAGCATGAATTTTACAGCAAGGCCCCATGCCCTTGCTGCAAAACCGGGCAGCCCGGCGGTTAGCGCGAAAGGAAAGCCCGGCTGCGAGCCTCCGTCGCGGCAACAAGCTCCCCGCTCGTGGCCAGCAACCGATCCCGGGCCTTGCCTATATAGGTGTTGAGATCCGGTGCCAGGCCGGCGGGCAATTCGGCCTCGTCCAGAACACGGCAGTCACCCGAAGGCAGAATCAGGACATCGACCACCAGGTCCCGCCATTCGATGCGATCCTCGCCAATGCGGGTTCTATCGGCGATATTGCAGTAAAGAGCGAGGGGCTCCCGCGCGGGGGAGTGGAAATGATAGATGTTGTACGGCCGCTCCTCCCAAAAATAGCCAAAGCTGAAGCTGCCCGCGGGGAGACTGAGCCCGTGGAATTCGAAAGCGCCGGGCAGAGGATAATAAACCACCCCTTCACGGGAGCCTCGCGCCTGCCACCGGCACTCGTAAACCGATGTCTCCCCCGCCAGGCGGTGCTTTATTTCGATGACCCGGCCCTTGTCGGCAGAACGGGTCATGCCATCCGCCTAGGGCCGGCCCTAGGGCACGTAAATGACTTCCACATCACCGTCATCGTCGTCATTATCGTCCTCCCGCTTGCCACGCCTGGCGGCGCGCAGGGCTTCGATCTTCAAACGGGCTTCCCGCTGCATCTGGCGCTGCAGTTCCAGCTCCCGCCGGGCGGCTTCTGGATCCTGGCGCTCTTCCTGCCACCGTGCCTCCAGGTATTCGAGGACATCGCCACAAAGTTCCCGGGTGCCCGTGGCGCTGATGGCCGATATCCGGTACACCGGCCCCTGCCAGCCCAGGCGGGCCACCACATCGCGGCAACGCTCGTCCACCGCCTCCGGCGGCAGCAGGTCGAGTTTATTGAGCACCAGCCAGCGGTCCCGTTGCGCCAGGGTCGGGCTGAACTCCGCCAGTTCCCGCTCGATGGCCGCGGCACTGTCGGCGGGATCGGAGCCATCGAAGGGTGCCATATCCACCAGGTGCAGGAGCAACCGGTTGCGGGTCAGATGCTTGAGGAAACGGATACCGAGCCCCGCTCCCTGGGCGGCGCCCTCGATAACACCGGGAATATCGGCGATAACGAAGCTGCGGTGCTTCTGGAGGCTCACCACCCCCAGGTTGGGTACCAGGGTGGTGAACGGGTAATCGGCCACCTTTGGCCTGGCGGCGGAGACGGCGCGGATAAAGGTGGACTTGCCGGCGTTGGGCAGACCCAGCAGCCCCACATCCGCCAATACTTTCAGCTCCAGCTTGAGGTGGCGGGTCTCTCCTTCGCTGCCTTCGGTGGTCTGGCGGGGCGCCCGGTTGACGCTGGACTTGAAGCGGGTATTGCCGAGGCCGTGAAAACCGCCCTGGGCGACTTTCAGCCGCTGGCCGGGCTCGGTAAGATCCCCCAGCACTTCCCGGGTATCTTCGTCGATGGCCGTGGTGCCCACGGGCACCGGCAGTATCAGGTCGACACCACTCCTTCCCGTGCGGTTGCCGCCGCTGCCCGGCTGGCCGTTCTCGGCCCGGTAGCGTCGCTGGTACCGGTAATCCACCAGGGTGTTAATGCTGTCGTCCGC
>DGNJ01000082.1:19825-34487 GCA_002388905.1 Cellvibrionales bacterium UBA4495 | reverse complement strand
ACGCCCGCTTCCTGCAAAGCGCCCAGACCCTGCCCCAGTGTCCCGGCGACACCGGCATGGAAGTGGCCTTCGCGGGACGGTCCAACGCCGGCAAATCCAGTGCCATCAACGTGCTTACCCGCCAGTCCAAGCTGGCAAGAATCAGTAAGACACCGGGGCGCACCCAACTTATCAATTTTTTCAGTCTCGACGAGCAACTCCGGCTGGTGGATCTGCCCGGCTACGGCTATGCAAAAGTCTCCCGGGCCGTCAAGGTGGACTGGGAGCGGAACCTGGCGGATTATCTCCAGCACCGCCAGTCTCTTCGCCTGCTCGTCCTGGTGATGGACATCCGTCACCCCCTGCGGGATTACGACTGGCAGATGCTCAAGTGGGCCTCGCACGCCCGGTTACCGGTACACATCCTCCTCACCAAGGCCGACAAGTTCAAGCGCGGTCCGGCCAAGGACACCCTGATGGCCGTCGAGCGGGAGATCGCCCAGGCGGGACTGGACAATATCACCCTGCAGACATTTTCGGCCCTGAAAAAGACCGGCCTGGACGATCTGGAGGCTGTCCTTAACCACTGGCTGTGCGACTGATAAAAATTCCGGACAAAAAAAAACCGGCGCATAGTGCGCCGGCAATAAGTCGACCGGGTTTTACCAAGAGGGGAAGGGGATTCCCGGTCTTTGCTCACAACGAAGAGGGAGACTTCATGTGCTATCTATGACTGGCCGGATCGGCAAAAGTTTCAGGCCAGGCATAAAAATCTGAAAATTTTTTCTGGAGACCAAAAAAAAGCCCTGGCCTAAGGGAGAGGGAGAGGTCGGCCAGGGCATATTTGCTCTACTTGGGGAAACAAGCTCTTTGCAAGCACGGATGGCCGGGAGAACTTCAACCACCGCGTGCCATTAAATTAGACAGGGGGTACGGCAGAAGTTCCCCGGCACGGCAAAAAAATGCCAGCCCCGGGGAAAATGAAAAAAGCATCTTTAAATCAACAGGTTAACGACGGGTTAATGGGCCTGCTCCCAGTTGTCGCCGATTCCCACATCCACCACCAGGGGGACATCCAGGCTGGCGGCTTTTTCCATGCGCCGGGCGACGGCGCTTTTCACCCGGTCCACCTCCTGTTCAGGTACCTCGAAAATCAGTTCGTCGTGCACCTGCATGATCATCCGGGTGGCCAGCTTTTCTTTCTCCAGCCAGTCCGCCACCGCGATCATCGCTTTTTTGATCACGTCGGCGGCGGTGCCCTGCATGGGTGCATTGATGGCAGTCCGCTCGGCGGCCTGGCGCCGCTGGCCGTTGCCGGCATTGATCTCGGGCACGTACAGGCGCCGCCCGAATAGCGTCTCCACGTAACCCCGCTCCCGCGCCGAGGCACGAATATTGTCCATGTACCGGGCGACACCCGGGTAGCGCCCGAAATAAAGGTCGATATATTCCTGGGCCTGGTTGCGGCCGATGCGGAGCTGGCGACCGAGCCCGTAGGCCGACATGCCGTAGATCAGCCCGAAATTGATGGCCTTGGCGCTGCGCCGCTGCTCCGGGGTGACGTCGTCCAGGGGCGTGTCGAAGACCTCGGCGGCCGTGGCCCTGTGGATGTCGAGCCCCTCGCCGAAGGCATCCAGAAGGCCTTTGTCACCGGAAAGGTGAGCCATGATGCGCAACTCGATCTGGGAATAGTCCGCCGCCAGTATTCTGGCGCCCTTTTCGGCGATAAATGCCTCGCGTATGCGCCGCCCCTCCGGCGTGCGCACGGGTATGTTCTGGAGGTTGGGATCCGAGGACGACAGGCGCCCGGTGGCAGTGCCCGCCTGGTGGTAGGAGGTGTGGACCCGGCCGGTCTCCGGGTTGATCATGCGGGGCAATTTGTCGGTGTAGGTGGATTTGAGCTTGGCCAGCCCCCGGTGCTCCAGGAGCAGCTTGGGCAGCGGATAGTCCAGTGCCAGCTCCTGAAGCACTTCCTCCCTGGTGGACGGCGCCCCGGAAGGGGTCTTCTTGATCACCGGGATTTCCAGCTTCTCGAACAGGATCTGCCCCAACTGTCGGGGCGAGGCCAGGTTGAATTCCTCGCCCGCCAGTTCGTAGGCCTCTTCCTCAAGCTCGGCGATGCGCCGGCTCATCTCGTGGCTCTGTTTGTGGAGCAGGTCGGCATTGAGCAGGGCACCGTTGCGCTCGATTTGCGAGAGCACGGGCACCAGGGGCATCTCGATCTCCTCGAACACGGTGCGGATACTCTCTATATCCTTTACCTGGGGCCAGAGCTTGTCATGCAAGCGCAGGGTGATGTCGGCATCTTCGGCCGCGTAGGGGGATGCCTGCTCCAGGTCGATCTGGTCGAAAGTAAGCTGCCCGGCCCCCTTGCCGGCAATATCCTCGTAATGGATGGTCTTTTCACCCAGGTGTTTGAGGGCGAGGGTGTCCATATCGTGACGGCTGGCTGTGGCATTGAGGACATAGGATTCGAGCATGGTATCGAAGCGCACACCGCGCAGCGTCACACCGGCCCGGGCCAGCACACTCATGTCGTATTTGAGGTTCTGACCCACCTTGGCCCGCCCGGGGTCTTCGAGCAGGGGCTTGAGCTGGTCCATGACCCAGGCCATGTCCAGTTGCTCCGGTACACCCAGGTAGTCATGGGCCAGAGGCACATAGGCCGCCTCACCCGGGGTTACCGCAAAGGAAACGCCCACCAGGTCGGCTTCCATGTAATTGAGGCTGGTGGTCTCGGTGTCGAAGGCGAAGAGATCCGCTTTTTTCAGCTTTTCCAGCCAGCCCTCGAAAGCCTCCCGGGTGAGCACTGTCTGGTAGTCGCGCTCGGTCGATGATTCGCCAGGGCTTTCAGCCTGGTCGAGCAGCTCCTCGGTCCAGGCCTTGAACTCCAGGTCGCGATACCATTCAAGCAGGGTTTTCACATCCGGCTCATTGAGCTTTAGCGAGTCCTCACCAACCTCGATATCCAGATCGGTACTGATGGTGGCGAGCCGGTAGGACAGTTCAGCCTGCTCCCGGTGCTCCGCGAGTTTTTCGGGCATTTTCTTCGCGCCGCGAAAGCCCAGTTCCCTCACGTCTTCCAGGTTATCGTAAATGTCTTCAAGCCCGCCGATGCCCTGCAGCAGGGCCAGGGCCGTCTTTTCCCCCACACCGGGCACGCCGGGAATGTTGTCGGACTTGTCCCCGACCAGGGCGAGCAGATCGATAATCAGGCGGGGCGGCACCCCGAATTTTTCCTCGACGCCACCCTCGTCCAGGTGAGTGTCGGTCATGGTGTTGACCAGGCTGATATGCCTGTCCACCAGCTGGGCCATGTCCTTGTCACCGGTGGATACCACCACATCCCGGCCACGGCCGGCCGAGTGGCGCGCCAGGGTACCGATCACGTCGTCGGCTTCCACACCTTCCTCAATGAGCAGGGGCAGGCCCATGGCGCGGACAATCGCGTGGATAGGCTCCACCTGGGCGCTCAGGTCGTCGGGCATCGGCGGTCGATGCGCTTTGTACTCTTCGAACAATTCGTCCCGGAACGTCTTGCCCCTGGCATCGAAGACCACCACCACGGGACTGTCGGGATAGTCCTTGAGCAGCCGCTTGATCATCGAAATCACTCCCTTCACGGCACCGGTGGGTTGCCCACTGGAAGTGGTCAGGGGTGGCAGTGCGTGGAAGGCCCGGTACAGATAGGAGGAACCGTCTACCAGGACCAGGGGTGGCTGTGTTTTACTCATGAATCATCCTGTGTTCATTCAGTCAATTAGGATACACCATTGCCCGCCAGCCTTTAATTTGCCATGGCGCCGGGGTAGGCTTGGGGTAAAAGCGGAGGCACGCCCATGGCTGTCTACACCCGAGTCGCAGCAGAACAGTTCCGTCCCCTCGCCGCCGAACTGGGCCTTGATGCGCTGTCGCCGCTGGAGCCGGTTCCCCAGGGCATTGAAAACACCACCTACTTTTTTACCGCCCGACGCCACGAAGGTGCGCCGGCGGACTATGTGCTGACCCTTGTGGAAGACTATTCGTCGGAGCGGGTCCGCTTTGCCGCCGCCCTGACCCGGCACCTGTGCCGAACGGGCCTGCCGGTGCCCGCGCCCCTGGAGAACCGGGCCGGCGAGGCCATTCATTCCCTGGCGGGCAGGCAGGCCCTGGTCTTTCCCCGGGTGGATGGACGGTCCGTCGAGCACGTGGATGCCTGCCATTGTGAGATTATTGGCGACTTCCTGGCCCGGGCCCACCTGGCTGGCGACAACCTGGGGCTTGCCAGCACCAATCCCCGGGGCCTGCTCTGGCTCAACGAAGCCCGGGGGCTGCTCGAACCCCGCCTTGCGCCCGGCGAATACGCCCTTCTCGGCGAACAGACAGAGCGCTACCGCCGGGTCTGCGAAGCGGATCCCGAACTGCCCCTGGGCGCCATTCACGGGGATCTTTTCCGGGATAATGCCCTGTTCCGGGAGGAGGTTCTGACCGGCGTTATTGATTTTTACCAGGCCTGCTCCGACTGGCTGTTGCTGGATGTGGCCATTGTCGCCAACGACTGGTGCAGCAATGCCGACGGCGACATGGACAGGAACCGCCTCGACGCCCTGCTGACCGCGTACCATCACAACCGTCCCTTTACCCGCCGGGAACGACAATACTGGCAGGATATTCTCTGTTTCGCCGCCACGCGCTTCTGGGTTTCGCGCCTGCTGGCGGACCCAGCCGCCAATGGCAACGCCGCAAAAGCTGAAAAGGACCCGGGGGAATACCGGGATAAGCTTCAGGCCCGGATGATTGGCTGTCCGCCCCTGCCCCACTGAAATATACAGCGGGCCTTAGCCATCCAGGCACTGCCGGAAGCCCTGAGCCACCCGGCGCAGCAGCGCCAGGTACCCGCCCCCCGTCGCGCCCGACTCCACCTCCACGGCCATGGGGTCCACCACCACGGTGTCGATACCCAGGTGCCGGGCGATATTGCGCGCACCGGGTGAGGGACCCGAGGCCTCCACCACCACGCAGGCGGCATTTTGGGCCCGGCGCAGCTCCCCGTGTGTGCGGGCACCCAGCGAAAGGCCCGCGCTATCGGTGAGTGCACCCACAAAGGGAATATCGAAATAGTCGCTGAAGTGTCGGTAGGCATCGTGGTCGGCGATATAGCCCTTGCCGGTAACGGGGAACTGGTCACGGAGGTCACCCAGGGTTTCCTCGAAACGACGGTGGAATTCCCGCTGCCTGTCCCGAATGGTGGCGGCCATGGCGGGGTATCGCTGGCTGAACCAATCTGCCAAAGCGTCGTAGAGCCTTCGCCCGTTTTCGGGATTAAGCCACAGGTGGGCATCGGTCTCTCCCTGAACCCGCGCTTTCGTTTCGCCAACTATGGCGCTGGCCCGCAACACGCCTTCGTCTTTTCGCAGGGCGAGGGTCTTGGCCAGGAAGGCCTCCAGATCCGGCCCCACCCAGAAGACCAGGTCGGCCTCGGCGAGGACCTGTCGCTGGCGGATACCGAGCATGGCATGGTGTGGTTCAGTGCCGGGGGGGAGGAGCGTCGTCAGGGACACCGACTCCCCGGCCACGTCGCCGACCAGCAGGGCCAGGGGATGGATGGTGGCGACCACCCGGGGCGTCTCGGCGGCGCCGGCGACGCTCATAAACAACCATAAAAGCAGCCCCATACACCGGATGGATCGAACGCCCCTGACACTATTGTTACAATGTAACACTTTATTAAAAACCTTTGCTTTCGGGTCCCGGATATGGGCCCTTGAACCCTTGCGGACCAAACGATTTCCTGCGCCACCCATTGGCATGCCACCCATTTTGTTACATTATACTGTTTTTGCCCGCCGGAGACAGCCATGCTCACCAACTCCCGCGCCGCCTACCACGACCACAATCACCAGCGCTGTATCGATGCCGCCCTGGACCGGGCCCGGGACTTGTGCAGCCAACAGGGGGCCCGGCTCACACCCCTGCGGGAAGCGGTACTGCACCTGATCTGGACCAGTCACAGACCTCTGGGCGCCTACGCCATTGCCGACCTGCTGCCCGCCGCCACCGGCAGAAAAGCCCTGGCGCCGACGGTCTATCGCAGCATTGAGTTCCTGCTCGACCAGGGCCTGATTCACCGGGTGGCCTCCCTCAATGCCTATATCGGCTGTCCCTTCCCGGGCAGCCGCCACAGTGAATTGATCATGATCTGCCGGGCCTGCGGTACTGCCGCCGAACTGAGTGCAGACAGCGTCGACAGCGCCCTCTCGGATGTCACCCGCCGGGCGGGCTTTTTCATGGAAACCCAGAATATCGAACTGCTGGGCCTCTGTCCCGGCTGCCGGGGGGAGGGCGGACCGTCGTGAACGCCCTCATGGAAGCCCGGGGAGTGGGCCTGGACCTCAGCGGGCAGGCCATCCTGGACAACGTCAGTTTCACCCTCGACGCGGGTCGGATCACCACCCTGATCGGACCCAACGGCGGCGGCAAGACCACCCTGGTGCGCATCATGCTGGGTTTGCTCAGGCCCGGCCGGGGCGAAGTGAGGCGCGCCGCGGGCCTGCGTATCGGCTATATGCCCCAGAAGCTCAGTATCGATCCCACGCTGCCGCTGAGCGTGGGCGCCTTCCTGAAGCTGGCGGATTCCGATAAGCGCAACCACCGGCAGGTGCTGGAGCGAACCGGTGTGGCCCACCTGTATGAAAAGCCGGTTTACGGGCTCTCCGGCGGCGAGACCCAGAGGGTGCTCCTGGCCCGGGCACTGTTGCGCCGGCCCAATCTGCTGGTCCTGGACGAACCGGTGCAGGGCGTGGACGTCAACGGCCAGGAGGCCCTGTACCAGTTGATCGCCCGGATTCGCGACGAGACCGGCTGCGGCATTCTCATGGTCTCCCACGACCTGCACATGGTCATGGCGGCAACCGACGAGGTCATCTGCCTGAACCACCATGTCTGCTGTTACGGGTCGCCGGAGTTTGTCTCCACCGAGCCCGCCTACGAAGAATTATTCGGGCGCCGGACAGCCCTCTACACGCACCACCACGATCACCGCCACGACCTGCACGGCGACAGGGTGTTGCCGGTGTCTCACGACCAGGGTGATACCCGGGAGGACACGCCATGATGCCGGAGTTTATGCTGCTCGCCCTGCTGGCCGGTCTGGGCGTGGCACTGGTAACCGGGCCCCTGGGCGCCTTCGTGGTCTGGCGGCGTATGGCTTATTTTGGCGATACCCTGGCCCACTCGGCACTGCTGGGCATTGCCGTGGCCTTGTGGAGTGCCATTGCCCCGGGTTTTGCGGTGACCCTGGTATGCCTGACCCTGGCGCTGGCCTTGCTGGCCCTCCAGCACCAGCATGCCCTGGCGACGGATACGCTGCTGGGCATCCTCTCTCACACATCCCTTGCCCTGGGCCTGGTGGCCCTTTACCTGATTCCGGGTGCGCGGATGGACCTGGAAGGCTTGCTGTTCGGGGATCTGCTCACGGTCACGGCGGCAGACACGGCCACCATCTGGGCGACGGCGGCGTTGGTGCTCCTGCTGATGGCGCGGCTGTGGCGACCGCTGCTATCGGTTACCGTCCACCCGGATCTGGCCCGGGTGGAGGGCGTCAATGCGACGGCAGTCAACGGCGCGCTGATGTTTTCCCTGGCGCTGGTGATCGCCATCGCCATGAAAGTGGTGGGAGTGTTGCTGATAACGGCGCTGCTGGTGATTCCCGCGGCCACATCCCGGCGTTTCGCCCGCGGCCCCGAGGCCATGGCGGTGCTCGCCAGCATCGCCGGCGGACTGGCGGTAATACTGGGCCTGGCAGCGTCCTGGCAGTGGGACACCCCGGTGGGACCATCGATCGTGCTCAGCGCCGGTCTGTTGTTTTTGGTGTCCCTGCTAAGGCGGAGCGCCGGCCGTTAACTGTCAGTGGTCGAACTTTTCGCGCATGGAGCGCCAGGCCACCCTAAGGCTGCCTTCCTCGAAGGGGGGGCGGAAGAAACCGTGATAATCGCCTTTGGGGTTGATGATGACAATATTGCCGCTGTGATCCATGGTGTAATCATCGCCCTCCAGCGGCACCTTGTTGTAGACGACGCTCAACTGGGTGGCCAGGTTGAGCAGTTCATAGCGGTCGCCAGTGACACCGATAAAATCCGGGTGGAAGTAGGGCACGTACTGAGCCAGCTTTTCCGGGGTATCCCGTTCCGGGTCCACGGTCACCATAAGCACCTGCAGGTCCTGCTGTTCCCCGGGGTCCAGTTCCCGGTAGACGCGGGCCAGGGTTCCCATTGTGGTGGGGCAGACATCCGGGCAATGGCTGAAGCCGAAAAAGATGAGCGTCCACTTGCCCTTGAGGTCTTCGGGCGTGAAAGGCTCGCCCCGGTGGTCCACCAGCCGGAATTCGCTGAAGTGCCGGGGCGTGGGTAGAACCATGGCACCGTACTCGCGCATTTCGTGGTCGCTCAGGATACGGGGCTGGCTCAGCTTGTAGATAAAGCCAAGCAACAGCACGACGGCGAAAGCGAGGCAGACGCCCACGGTCAGGTAAATGTTTTTCCGGGTTTTGTTCACGGGTACAACGTCCTCGTTACAGGCCGGACAGCCTCCAGCCGGGGTCAGCAGGAATCTGTCTGGCCCGGGTTCAGTGCGCGGGCAGGGCGGGTACCGACACCAGGTAATGATCCAGGAGCATGATCACGAACAGGGCCATCAAGTAAAAGATGGAATACTTGAAAGTGGACATGCCGGCATCGGGCTTTTTGCCAATAAGCATCACCACGGCCCAGTACAGGAAGACCGCCCCCAACACCAGCGCCCCCAGGAAGTACAGCCAGCCGCTCATCCGGGTCACAAAGGGAAGCAGGCTGACAACCACCAGGATGATGGTATACAGGAGGATGTGCAGTTTGGTGTAACGCTCGCCGTGGGTAACCGGCAGCATGGGCACTTTGGCCTTGGCGTATTCGTCCTTGCGGTGCACCGCCAAAGCCCAGAAGTGCGGCGGCGTCCAGGCAAAGATGATGAGCACCAGGAGCAGGGCATGGCCCTGGATTTCGCCGGTTACCGCCGCCCAGCCCAGCAGCGGCGGCGCGGCGCCCGCGAGGCCGCCGATAACGATATTCTGGGGCGTGGCCCGTTTAAGGAAGAGGGTGTAGATGACCGCGTAACCCACCAGCGACGCCAGGGTCAGCCAGGCGGTGAGCGGGTTGATATAAACCACCAGGATAGCCATGCCGGCGAGCCCCAGCACCGCGGCGAATGCCAGGGCCCTGGCCGGTTCGATCCGGCCGGTGGCCACGGGCCGATTGAAGGTCCGGGCCATCTTCATGTCCACGTGCCGGTCCACCAGATGATTGATGGTGGCGGCGGAGCCCGCGCACAGGGCGATGCCCAGGTTGCCCAGGACGAGCACGTCCAGCGGCACCATGCCGGGCACGGCCAGGAACATGCCGATCATGGCCGTAAGGATCATCAGGGCCACCACATTGGGCTTGGTCAATTCCCAATAATCCCGCATGCTGGTCTTGGTATCGCTGAGTGTCGTCATTTCTGCCTCTCCACCGCGTGCGCCATCCAGACCCTACAAGCGAGGGTAATCAGGGTCAACAAGAGCAGGGCCCCGCCCAGGTTGTGGGCCACCGCGATGGCAAGGGGAATATTCATCAACACGTTGGTGATCCCCAGGGCCAGTTGCAGGGCCAGGATCCCGAGAACGATCATCCCCATGCGGCGTACCCGGTGGTCGGGCATCACCAGCATGCGGCCGGCCAGGAGCAGGGCAAAGACAGTCACCACCAGGGCGCCTACCCGGTGCATGAAATGGATCGCCACCCGGGCGTCGCTTTCGAGCTGGCCGCCCAGGTAGTTGGGCCCGATGGTCTGGAAGACATCGAAGCCCCGGGCCATGTTCATCTCCGGTACCCATTTGCCCTGGCAGGTGGGGAAATCGGGACAACCGAAGGCGGCATAGTTGGCGGTGGTCCAGCCGCCCAGCAGGACCTGCGCCACCACCAGGACAATGCCGGTGATCACCCAGGGCTTGAGCCGCCGCAGGCGCGCCATGGTGCCCGGCGTTACCTGCCAGCGGATGTCGCCCAGCCGCAGCACCAGCACCCAGAGTAGCGACAGGGTGGCGAAGCCCCCCAGAAGGTGCAGGGCGACGATCTGCGGCCACAACTTCAGGGTCACTGTCCACATGCCGAAAAGCGCCTGCCAGATCACCAGAAACAACAACAGCAAAGGCAGGCGGAACGGATAGTCGGCATCCTCGCGCCGTTTCCAGCTGAGCACGGCAATCACCGCAATCAGTATTCCCAGAGTACCGGCAAAATAGCGGTGGACCATCTCGGGCCAGGTCTTGTCCGCCTCCACGGGCGCATGGGGGAATAGCTCTTCGGCCCGGAGAATCTCGTGATGCTCGTCGGGCCAGGTGAGGTGTCCGTAACAGCCGGGCCAGTCGGGGCAACCGAGGCCGGCGTCGACCAGGCGGGTAAAGGCGCCCAGGCCGACTACGATAAACGCCAGGAAAAAGGCCGCCAGCGCCAGCGCGAAGCCGGCTTTCCGGGTAGCGGAGTCGTTAAACAGTGCCATCGCTCGAAATCTCTGTGGGTTCCGGGTCAATCGGGTGAATACTTGAGCAGGTGTTTCAGGTCCTCGAGGATCTGGTTGCCCTCGTGTTCTGGGGTATAGAACATCATGGCGTCGCCCCGGGGGTCCACGAGCAGCGCGGGTATTGTACCCGCTTGCCAGCCCAGATTGGTATTTTCAGCCCAGGTGGCGAAGGCCGACCGGTCTGCGTAGACCACGTCCAGATAGGGGTGCTCCTTCTCGAAGTAGGCGGACGTCTCATCCTCCAGGGTGCCGTCCAGAGACAGGTAGAGCCGCTCCAGCCGGCCGGTGTCGCGACCGAGCAGCTTGTGTACCTGACGGGTCCGGTAGACCATCTCCCGGCACTGTTCCCGGCAACTGGCGCCGCCCGGAATTACCAGCCGCCATTTGCGCTCATGCTCCGCGACCCGCCACGGCTCGCCATCGGCCGATTCGGGCCCAAGTCCGTCCAGCGGCCGGGGGGGTATCAGAAACGTCCCCTGGTTGGTGGTGCCCAGTTCGGACAGCAATTCGTCCCGTTCCTGCTGGGTGTCGGGAAACAGCAGGAAGCCGGCGACAATGGTACCCAGTACAATCGCCACCATCAGCAATAATTGCAGCGGCGCCGTATTCTTCGTCGGTTTGTCGTTCATAAGGTCACTCCACGGCGGATCTGCGCAGCCATCTGCCCAGATTCGAGTTGGCAAAAATCCCCAGTACCAGAAGGGCCAAAGCCAGGGCGAACCACTGCACCGCGTAGGCGGTATGCTTTTCGGGTTGCACGTTGATGGTGGGCCAGCCGGTTTCCAGTGCGCCCGGTGCCCGGGGGGCCAGGCGCACGGTAAATCCGGGCAGGTCCCTGCCCAGTTTTTCGGCAATAGTGCCGAATTCCAGGTTCTGGATCACCTGCGGCCATCGCTCCCGCCAATGTTCCTCGCCCAGGGAGAAGGGCTCGCCGGGACTCCGGTAAAGCAAGCCGGTCACTGTTACCGTGCCGGGGATTCGGGGTATATCGGGCAGCGTGCCACGGTCGAGTCCGCCGGCGATCCAGCCCCGGTTGACCAGAACCCATTCGCCGGTGACCATCCGCAAGGGCGTCACCACCTCGTAACCGGGACGGCCCCGCCGTATCCGGTTATCGAGGAGGATATTGTGGTCGTTGTCGTACTGTCCGCGGGCACTAACCCGGGTATAGGTATCCCGTTCCGCGCCGGGCAATTCGGAGAGCGGTGCCGGTGGTGCGGCCTGGCGGGCGCGAAATGACGACTGCAGCTCGCGCTTCTGGTCCGCCCGGTCCAGCTGCCAGAGCCCCAGGGCAATGGTCAGGGGCAGGAATACCGCCACGAACGCCAGCGACTTCCAGTTGGGCTGCCATTGAAAGGACTCGGGCTCGCGGTGGTGGGGATCGGCGGCCATCTGTGCTTAAATCCCTTGTTTCTCTATAAAAGGCTTCTCTATAAAAGGCTTCGCCATGCTATTGAAAATCATCATTGTCGTACTCTTTCTCGCCGTTGTCGCCAGCCTCAGCAGCGGCCTGTATTTCCTGATGAAGGATGTGGGCAATCCCAGGCGGCGTACCCTGTATGCACTGGGTATCCGCGTCACCCTGGCTGCACTGCTGGTGGGCACCATCACCTACGGTTTCGTCAGCGGCAAGTTACACAGTACGGCGCCCTGGGACCGGGCGCTTCATCGGGCCAATGTCGAGGACAATCCCGAGAAGGCTGAATGACAAGAGGCCAGGCATAACCCTGGCCCCTGTGGAAGATGGCTTTGCCGGCGCGAGGCCTCAGGAACCCAGCACGTAGACGAAGATAAAGAGGCCGACCCAGACCACGTCGACAAAGTGCCAGTACCAGGACGAAGCTTCGAAGCCGAAACAGTCATCATGGCTGAAGTGCCCCTTCAGGCCCCGCACCAGTTGCACGAACAGCATAAAGGTACCCAGGGTCACGTGGGCGCCGTGGAAACCGGTCAGCATGAAGAAGGTGGTGCCGTAGATACCCGAGTTCAGGGTCAGGCCCAGTTCGGTGTATGCCTCGTAATATTCCTCGACCTGGAAGAACAAGAACACGCAGCCCAGAATGACGGTGATCGCCAGCCAGAGGTTGAAGTTCTTGCGGTTTTCCTTTTTCAGCGCCGTGTGGGCGAAGTGAACGGTAACACTGGACGTCAGCAGGATAATGGTGTTGATCAGGGGCAGGTGCCAGGGACTGATGGTCTCCTCGGGCCCCCTCACCGTGGCACCGGCGCCGCCGACGGCTTCGGCCGGGGTGTCGTACAGGGGCCATGAGGCCTCAAACCCATCCCACAGCAGCTTGCCGGTTTCGCCCTCGGACAGCCAGGGCAGCACCAGCATACGGACATATAACAGGGCCCCGAAAAAGACGGCGAAGAACATCACTTCGGAGAAGATGAACCAGCTCATGCCCCAGACATAGGAACGCTTGAGCTGTTCACTGTTGAGGCCGGCCATGTTCTCCCGGACGACCGTGCTGAACCAGGTGTAGAACACAAAGGCCAGTACCAGGGCGCCGGCCAGGAAGACCATGGCCGAGCCGCCCTGGACCCATGTGCCGGCACCCCAGGCCGCCAGGCCCAGCCCCAGAGCCATCAGTATCGGCAATTTGCTCTGCTCGGGTACATAGTAATTGCTTTCAGTTGCCATCGTTTTTCTCCGCTGTTGCGCCCCGTGGCGCTTCGACTTCTATTAATCCAGTCCCGCTACCAGATCCCGGGAGCGCTCGGTGACGTCAAAAAGAGTGTAGGACAGGGTGATGGTGTTCACCGCCGAGGGCAGGTCCCGGTCCACGATAAAGACCAGCGGCAGTTTCGCGTCCTCGCCGGCCCCGAGAGGCTGGCGATTGAAGCAAAAGCACTCGGTCTTGTGGAAGTATTGCGCCGCATTACCCGGCGACACGCTGGGTATCGCCTGGGCAACCATGGCCTTATCGGTCGGGTTCCGGGCATGGAACCGCACCGGCGTGGGCTCGCCGGGGTGTACCTCGACCTCGTAGACCGTGGGCGCGAACTCCCAGGGCATCTTGCCGTTGTTGGTGGCCACGAACTGCACCTTGACCGTCCTCGACTCGTCGATACCGGCCGCTTCGGACACATAGGGCCCACCGGTTTTGCCACCGATACCCGTTATCTGGCAAAAGGCGTTGTAAAGCGGCGGCATGACGAATACCGCAAAAAGGAACATGGCGACCGCACCGGCCGACAGTTTGATCAGCGTCCTGCGTGTCGATGTCATCGCCATGGCTCGCCTCGTTCTCCCTTATTTCACTTCCGGCGGGGTAGAGAAGGTATGGTAGGGCGCCGGCGTGGCGACCGTCCACTCCAGGCCCTCGGCCCCTTCCCAGGTCTTGGGTTCGGAGACCGGCTCGCCGGCGACAATGGTCCGAACCACGTTGTACAACAACAGAACCTGGGCACCGCCGTAGATAAAGGCGCCCACACTGGAGACCATGTTCCAGTCAGAGAACTGGAGGGCGTAGTCGGCGTAGCGCCGGGGCATGCCCGCCAGCCCCAGGAAGTGCTGCGGGAAGAAGGTGATGTTGAAACCGATAAAGGCAATCCAGAACTGCAGCTTGCCCATGGTCTCGTCATACATTTTGCCGCACCACTTGGGCAGCCAGTAATAGATCGCTGCCGTGCCCGAGAACACCGCGCCCGCCACCATCACATAGTGGAAGTGGGCCACCACGAAGTAGGTATCATGGTACTGGATATCGGACGGCGCGATGGACAGCATCAGGCCCGTGAAGCCGCCGATGGTGAACAGGATCACGAAGGCAATCGCGAACAGCATGGGCGTCTCGAAGGACATGGCGCCCCGGAACATGGTGGTTACCCAGTTGAACACCTTCACCCCCGTGGGCACCGCGATGAGCATGGTGGCGTACATGAAGTAAAGCTCGCCGGTGAGTGGCATGCCCACGGTGAACATGTGGTGCGCCCAGACGATAAATGACAGGAAGGCGATCGCCGCCGTGGCATAGACCATGGAGGAATAGCCGAACAGGGGCTTTCGGCTGAAGGTGGGAATGATCGCCGAGATCACCCCGAACGCCGGCAGGATGATGATGTACACCTCCGGGTGCCCGAAGAACCAGAACACGTGCTGGAACAG
>DGNJ01000082.1:305-19737 GCA_002388905.1 Cellvibrionales bacterium UBA4495 | reverse complement strand
TCAGCCAGGTCCAGACGAACAGGGGCATTTTCATCAGCGTCATGCCGGGCGCGCGCATGTTGAGCACGGTGGCAATGATATTGATGGACCCCATGATCGACGAGGCGCCCATGATGTGCACGGCGAATACGAAGTAGTTTACCGAGGGCGGCGCATAGGTGGTGGACAGGGGCGCGTAGAAGGNNTCCAGCCGAAGTTGGGACCGCCCCCTTCCATAAACAGGGTGGCCGACATCAGCGCGAAAGCGAACGGCAGGATCCAGAAACTCAGGTTGTTCATTCGCGGCAGTGCCATGTCCGGCGCGCCGATCATCATCGGGATCATCCAGTTGGCCAGCCCCACGAACGCCGGCATGATGGCGCCGAACACCATCACCAGGCCGTGCATGGTGGTCATCTGGTTGAAGAACTCGGGGCGAATGATCTGCATGCCGGGTGCGAACAACTCGGCGCGGATGATCATCGCGAATAAACCGCCCAGCAAAAACATGGCGAAGCTGAACCACAGGTACATCGTACCTATGTCTTTGTGGTTGGTGGTAAAGAGCCAACGGCCAATACCTTTAGCGGGACCATGTGCCATGACTAACTCCTCCCTTATTGGCCTTGTTTAAACTTGAGAACATCGACGGGTTGCACCACGTCGCCGGTGTTGTTGCCCCAGGCATTGCGCTCGTAGGTGACCACGGCGGCCAGATCCACTTCGGAAAGCTGGTTGCCGAACGCCTGCATGGCGGTACCCGCCTTGCCGTTGACCACAATATCCAGATGGCCCTCCACGGGGCCCGTGGTAATAGCGCCGCCCTTCATGGCGGGGAATACGCCGGGGATACCTTCGCCATTGGCCTGGTGACAGGAGGCACAGGAGCGGTTGTAGACTTCCTCGCCGCGGCTCATCAACTCGTCCATGGTGAACTGCTTGGAGGCCAGTTCGCGCTCGGCCTTGGCGGCGGCGCGTTTTTCGGCGATCCAGCTGTTGTACTCGTCCTTCTCGACGACATTGACCACGATGGGCATAAAGGCATGGCCCTGGCCACACAGCTCGGTGCACTCGCCGCGATAGACGCCCGGCTCCTCGACCCTGGCCCAGGTCTCGGTGATAAAGCCGGGGATGGCGTCCTTCTTGACGCCGAAGTCCGTCATCCACCAGGAGTGAATCACGTCCTTGGAGGTGATCAGGAAACGCACCTTGGTGTCCACCGGGATCACCAGCGGGTTGTTGACTTCCTGGAGGTAGAACTGGCCCTTGGCTTCCCGGTTGTAGATTTCGGAGTCCGGCGTGGTCAACTCGCTCATGAACGAGACACCCTCGCCCAGGTACTCGTACTGCCATTTCCACTGGTAGCCGGTGACCTTGACGTCGATCTCCGCATCGGAGGTATCGTAAAGGTTGATCAGGGCCGTGGTTGCGGGCACGGCCATGGCGATGAGAATCAGGGCGGGAACGACGGTCCAGGCAATCTCCACCTTGGTGCTTTCATGGAAATTGGCGGCCTTGTAGCCCTTCGACTTGCGGTGCACGATCATGCTGTAGAACATGACCGCAAAAACCACTACGCCGATCACTACACAGATCCAGAAGATAATCATGTGCAGGTCGTAGATTTGCCGGCTCACCTCGGTGACGCCAGGCGTCATGTTGATCCCTTTCAGCCATCCACCTTCTTCCGCCATGGCGCTGACAGACAGGGGAAACAGCAGGAGGGGAGCAAGCACGCGCAAAAACAGCTGCTTGGCTTTTGGTAGCATCGCCCTACTTCTCCGTATTGAATTTTTGTCTGGATAATGCCACCGGGCAGCGCATTCGCCTCTACAGAAACGGGCCGCCGGTGGGCACGGCCGGCGAGTATAGCAGAACCCCTCCCGCTCAGTCACCGCTGAAAACCGCCGGCGTGGCCGCTTTTACACCGGGTGCAAACTTCCCCGCCATGCGCGGAGACGGCCTTCCACCGGGTTTTTTATGCCGATATATTCTTTGCGTTTTGGCCTCAGGGTTCTAGGGTTTTAGTTGATTTATGACAATTACGGGGCACTCCCGCCAGGCGAGTACCTACGATAAGAGGTGCGAGACAAGACCAGACATGGGTATCGCGACACGGGCCGGCCAAAGACTGGTTGGCGGCACAATTGAAGGCTCAATGCCCCCGGCACCCACCGTTCCGGGCCAGCAGAGGCCGCCCGGACGGAGAACTCCCGAAAACGTCAGCCCTGATTGGCCATGGACACGGTGAGCATCCGCGAAGCCATTGCCGTGGCCCTGGCCCACGAAGCTCGGACCGGCGAACTCGACTACCTGCTGACCCAACGTGTGCGACGCCTGCATCCCGCCATTACCGTTCCCGGCGAGCGGCCCGTTGAAGCCCTGCTGGACTTCGTCGAGCGCTATGCACACCATGTGGCGGACTACCTGGATGCCATGCAGGCGATTTCCCGCACTCTGGGCACCGAGGATATGGCGGATGCGGTCGCCTACGCCAGCTCGGACTTTTTCTGCAACCCGCCCGCCCTGCTCTCCGGCCACCAGGGCCTCAACGCCGTCATGAACGAGGCATATCTCGCACACCGCCTGGTAGAGGAAATCAATGACTACAGCATGCACCACCGCGGTTCGCTGCTCCTGCCCATGGACATGACCCGCTCCAACCTGATCATTCACCACCTGATCGGCGAGCCCTTCGCCAATCAGCTCGACGAGGCGGTGGAATTTCTTGCCGGTGAAATGACTGCGGAAGGGGAGTTCGACCAGCGCCGCCGGGACGAGCCCGGCGGCTCCATGAGCCAGTGGCGGGACCAGCTCAGAAGCTGGCCCTGCCTGGTCGACAACCTTGCCGATGAGCTGCTGCTCTACGCGGGCTGGGGCCGGACACCCCTGCACTAGTTGGCCATGCGGGGATAAGGTTACTGGTCGTCCGGCGGGTCGCGGGGGTCGAGGATCCGGACGGGGCGAACCGCTTCCCGGCGCTCTTCGGGGGTGCGATTGACCCGGGTTTCCAGCTCCCGCCCCGGTTCGTGGAGGCGAACCTCATCCGAGAAGCCACAACTGACGCACTCCCGGTAACGCTTTTCATCGTCGGTATACATGACCACACGATCCATTGCCCCGCAGCGGGGACAAACGGCTCCGGCGATAAAACGCTTTTTGGCAGCGACCATGACGCACCTTTGACTGAAAGTTCGTGACGACTATTATAACGGCCCAACGCAGTACAGGAACGTGTCCCTATGAGCCATCCATCCATACGTCCGTTTCAAGGCCACACACCCAGACTCGGCGAGCGGGTCTACATTGATCCGGCGGCCACCGTCATCGGCGACGTGGCGCTGGGCGACGACGCCTCGGTCTGGCCGGGAGCGGTAATCCGGGGCGACATGCACAGCATCCGCATCGGCAATCGCTCCAATGTCCAGGACAACGCCGTGATCCATATCACCCATGCCAGCGACTTCAATCCCGGCGGCTGGCCCACCACCATCGGTGACGATGTGGTCATCGGCCACCGGGCCCTGCTCCACGGCTGCACCCTGGGTAACCGCATCCTGGTCGGCAACGGCGCGATTATTAACGATGGCGCCGTTGTCGAGGACGAGGTGATCATTGGCGCGGGCTGTATGGTACCGCCGGGCAAGCGCCTGGAAAGCGGCTACGTCTACATCGGCAACCCCTGCAAGCAGGGGCGCGCCCTCAAGGATTCCGAACGAAAATTCTTTACCTACTCCCCGGCCAACTACGTCAAGTTAAAGGATCAGTATCTGGCACAGGCGGCATCGGAGGACTGATGCTCCAGCGGGGCGACAATGGCCCAGCAGCAGCGCGACGGGTCATCGTCCCGACTGCAAGCTCTGCCGGACCCGGGCAATAACCGGTTTCGTATCCGGCCGCACCCCCCGCCACAGGTGAAAGGATTCCGCGGCCTGCTCCACCAGCATGCCCAGCCCGTCGGCAACCGCGCCGGCGCCATGGCTGGACGCCCAGGCCATAAAAACAGTGGGCTCGCGAGCGTACATCATGTCGTAGCAGCGGGCGCCTTCCGCCAGCAAAGTGTCCGGCAAGGGGGGCAGATCACCCGCAAGGCTGGCACTGGTGCCGTTGATCACCAGGTCGAAAACCTGGCCGGGCAGCGCATCGAAGCCGCAACCGATCACCGTGCCCAGGTCCGAGAAGGCCTCCGCCAGGGCGAGCGCCCTGGCCGGGGTTCGATTGGCGATGGTCAGGGATGCGGGAACGCTTTCCAGCAGTGGCTGCAATACGCCGCGCACGGCGCCGCCGGCCCCCAGTACCAGTACGCGAACGGCCGGCACCGGCCAGGCCAGGTTGCCGCGGATATCCCGGACGAGACCCGCACCGTCGGTAGTGTCGCCCAGCACTGCTCCGCCTTCGGCCAGCATCAGGGTATTGACAGCCCCGGCCCGGCGGGCCCGCTCCGTTAACCTGGCGGCATAGCGCCAGGCGTCTTCCTTGAAGGGAACGGTAACATTCAGGCCCCGACCGCCGCCGGCAAAAAAGGCATCGGCGGCCTCGGCAAAACCGTCCCGGGGAACGCACTCCCTGCCGTAACTCATGGCCTGGCCGGTCTGGGCGGCAAAAAGAGCGTGGATCTCCGGCGACCGGGAGTGCTCGATGGGGTTGCCAAAAACGGCATAGCGGTCGGTCACGGGGCACCCCCCTCACCGAGCCAGTCCCGGGGGGTCAGGTAATCGTAGAGGGCTGCCTCGGGCGTACCCGGCTGCGGATGCCAGTCGTAATCCCAGCGCGCCAGAGGCGGCAGCGACATGAGGATTGACTCGGTGCGCCCTCCGCTTTGCAGGCCAAACAGGGTGCCCCGATCGTAGACCAGGTTGAACTCCACGTAGCGGCCTCGGCGGTACAACTGGAAGTTCCGCTCCCGCTCGCGCCAGTCCATGCCCTTACGGCGATTGACAATGGGCAGGTAGGCGTCCAGGTAACTGTCACCGACCGCGCGCATAAAACCGAAACTCCGGTCGAAATCCAGTTCGTTGAAGTCGTCGAAGAACAGTCCGCCCACTCCACGGGTTTCATTGCGGTGCTTGAGGAAAAAGTATTGATCACACCAGTCCTTGAAGCGCGGATAAATCGCTTCGCCGAAAGGCGCGCAGGCGGCGCGGGCGGTCCGGTGCCAATGGATGCAATCTTCCTCGAACGGGTAATAGGGCGTCAGGTCATAGCCGCCCCCGAACCACCAGACCGGATCCTCCCCCGGTTTTTCCGCCACGAAAAAGCGGACATTGGCGTGAGAGGTGGGCACGTAGGGGTTGCGCGGATGGATCACCAGGGAAACACCCATGGCCTCGAAGGCCCGGCCCGCCAGTTCGGGACGAATGGCGGATGCGGAGGGGGGCAATTCCGAACCCCGGACATGGGAGAAATTGACCCCGCCTTTCTCGATGACCGCGCCTTCGGCGATCACCCGGGTGCGACCGCCGCCGCCTTCCTCACGCGTCCAACTGTCCTCGCGAAAATCGACGCCACCGTCCTCGGTGGCCAGACCCTGGCAAATACGATCCTGGAGACCCTCCAGGTAAGTCTTGACTGCGTTTTTATCCATACCAATCAGCCTCCGGGGCGAAAAACCTTGCCGGTGTCGATGTCGCGGATTTCGCTGGGCCGGGTACCGCCGCCGGTGAGACCCGGCACCAGATCGTCAAGCAGATCATCAAAATAGAGACGCACCCGAAGGCTACTGCGCGCCGGCTCGCGGCCGCCCGGGTTGGCCGACGTTGACACCAGGGGACCACCGAAGGCCCGACACAGGCCGGCGGCCACGGGATGGTCAGTCACGCGCACCGCAAGGGTCGATCGCCCGCCGGTCAGCCAGGCGGGTGTCTTGGCGCCGGCCGGCACCACCCAGGTCACCGGACGGCCTTCCACCGCCCGCAGGCGCTGCCATTGACCGACTGTGAGCGGTCCGATATAGGGCGCCAGGGAGTCGCGGTCCGCCGAAATAAGGATCACGCCCTTGGCCAGGGGCCGGCTTTTCAGGGTCAGCAGGCGCCGGAAGGCCGCTTCGTTCAGGGGGTCGCAGCCGAGCCCCCAGACCGCCTCCGTGGGATAGGCGACGACGCCCCCCCGGCGCAGGCGGTCGGCGGCGCGGCGGATTCGGGGATTGCGCGACCAGTCCACGGTCAGGCACCCGCGACCGGCGCGGAGCAGGAACACCGGCGAACCGGCCGGCGATCTGTCGGAGTTATGGCTTGAGCGAGCACAGTAGCGAGGCAACCGACGACCAATGAGTCCAAGTTAGCACCGCTGCCGCGAGTTGCGGTTTCGGGCCGGGCAGCAGAGCGGGGAGGCTATCGCAAATGCCCGGTGCGCACAACAAGCCCTGCTAACGGAGTCGGGTGTAGCGCCCCGCCGCACTCTCTACATAACCAGACAGCTCCAGGTCCACGAGAAGCCCGGTCAGGTCCGCCGCATCGAGCCCTGTCGCCCGCACCAGGGTGTCCAGGTCCACCGGCTCGAAGCCCATGGCGTCAAGCACCCGCCCCGGCTTTCCGTCAGGGGCGGCATTTTCGGCGGCGGCATCCGAACCGGCTTCCTCGGCCTTGTAGGAGAGCATACCCCCCAGTTGTTCGGCGACATCCTGTACCGTCTCCACCAATGTCGCCCCCTCGCGGATCAACTGGTGGCAGCCCCGGGCATGGGGGTCCTGTATCGATCCCGGAACCGCAAAGACTTCGCGGCCCTGTTCCATGGCCAGCCGGGCGGTGATCAACGAGCCGCTTCGGGGGGCCGCCTCCACCACCAGCGTCCCCAGGGCGAGCCCACTGATTATCCGGTTTCGCCGGGGAAAGTGAGCGGCCCGCGCCGGGGTGCCGGGAGGAAATTCACTCACCAGGGCGCCACCCCCTTCAGGGATTTGTTGATAGAGGCGGCGGTGCTGCCGCGGATAGACCACATCCAGTCCGCAGCCCAGCACGGCCAGGGTTTTGCCGGCTTCCAGTGCGCCGGCGTGGGCGGCGCCGTCAATGCCCAGGGCGAGCCCGCTGGTAATAACGAAACCCGCCTCCGCCAGGGCCGAGGCAAAACGCCGGGCGCAGTCGAGCCCCCGGCGGCTGGCGCGGCGGCTACCGACAATGGCCAGCTGGGGCAGCGCGAGCGCCGACACATCGCCCCGGACGTACAGCATCGGCGGCGGGCGGTGAATCTCCCGGAGCAGGGCGGGATAGTCGGAGACGGAAACCGGCAGTAACCTGATGCCGGCCCGGCGCAAGCTGGCGGCTTGCCCGGCGGCCTTTCGGCGGAAAGGATCGGGGTCGCGACGCCAGGCGGACAATGGCTCTGCCAGATGTGCCGGACAGGATGCCGGCGACTGATCAAGAAAAGCAGCGAACGAGCTGCCCTGGGAATGGATCGCCCGCATGAGCCGGGCGTCGACCCCGGGCAAGCCGGCGACGATCAGCGCTGCTTCTTCCTCGCTGTTCATTTTCCCTCCCTGGAAAATGAACAGCCCCCGGGTGCACCGGGGGCTGTTTTACTATTGTCTGGAAAACCCTCAGGGGTTGCGGATCTGGTCTCCCACGGCCAGGGGCCGCTCCGCGTGCATGACCAGACCGAAACTCATTTTGTCATAGGTACGGAACACCATGAGCAGACCGGCCCGTTCCGCGGGGAGGGTCACCATATCGCCCTTGATGCGATCCCGCACCTGCTCCCCCGCTTTGTAGATGGCCAGCATATTGCCGATGACCAGCCCGTCCCGCTTGCCACGATTGATCGCAACCACATCCAGGTGGCCCACCTGGGTGACACCGCCGTCCACGGCGATGATCAGGCCCTCGACATCATCCCCGGGAGGCGACGGGTAGAAAGTGGTCTCCAGGCGGCGCTCCTCGTGAGGCAGGAGGCGGTCGCCAATCCGGATTTCCTCGACACTGCGGGTGGCCGCGAAGGTGGCGATCTCGCCGTCCGTGCTTTTCAGCTGGGCCGAACCCACATCCTGGGCGCGGATACCCAGCAACTCATCGGTTTCCGGATCCACGTAGGGATCGCCCTTGCGATAGATGCCATAGAAATCCACGTTCGGCGACAGTTCGCCGCGCACATAGAAATCATCGCCCTTGCCGGTGAGGATGCGCTTCTCGTGGCCGGCGATCACATAGGGGGCCAATTCCAGTTGGCCGGGCTGGACAACCCGCGTACGACTCAGGAAATTGTCGATGACGTCAAGGGGCAGGGTGGGGATTGCTTCCTCGTGAGGAATGACCTTGGCCTCGGGCTCGAGCTTGACGGTGCGGCCCCGTTCGACAGTCAGTCGCGGTTTGCCGTCAATATAGACCAGCTTGATGATGTCGCCGGGATAAATCAGGTGGGGGTTGCTGATCTGGGGATTGACGAACCAGATCTCCGGCCACAGCCATGGATCCTGCAGGAACATATTGGATATATCCCAGAGCGTGTCGCCCTTCACAACCGTGTAGCGGTCGGGTATATCCTCGTTAAACGGTGCGTCGGCGGCCATGACCGATACGGCCAGCAACCCGGCACCCACCAGTGCTAGGAGTGTTTTTTTCATCTTGACTCGTCCTGTGTGCTGTTCCCCAATGATGTATAATTGCCCGCCAAAGGCAGTTGTTGTTTGGGCACCGGGCAGGGCAGCCGTGCTCTGCAAAACTCCTGTTGAAACCCAATGTTAGCAGTGGTCCGTGCCATTTTGCTAGAAACCCGTCACAAAGACTATGGCTATTTTGACAATTCTCGAATTTCCCGACCCCCGGTTGCGCACCCGCGCCAGGCCGGTGGTCGAGGTGGATGACCGCATTCGCCAGCTGGTGGACGACATGTTCGAGACCATGTACGAGGCACCCGGCATCGGCCTGGCCGCCACCCAGATCAACGTCCATGAGCGGGTGGTGGTAATGGACATCTCCGAGGAGCGGGACCAGCCCCTGGTCTTTATCAACCCGGAAGTCGAGGTGCTCGGCGACGAAACCCGCGATTTCGACGAAGGGTGCCTGTCGGTGCCCGGTTTTTATGAAACCGTGGCCCGACCGGAGAATATCCGCGTCAAAGCTCTGGACCGGGAGGGACAGCCCTTCGAGATGGAACCGGACGGCCTTTTGGCGGTATGCATCCAGCATGAGCTGGACCACCTGGAGGGCAAATTGTTCGTGGATTACCTGTCACCGGTCAAACGCCAGCGTATCCGCCAGAAGCTCGAGAAACTCCACCGCAAGCGCGCCTGAGCCGACGAAAGCCTTCCCGCGCCATGCCTTAAGGGCCTTTTTCAGGGAACTCCATGCCGCCGACCCGACAGGATCTCCGCCTCGTTTTTGCCGGTACGCCGGACTTTGCCGCCATTCACCTGGCGGCATTGATCGAGGCCAATTGCCAACTGGCGGGGGTCTATACCCAACCCGACCGGCCCGCGGGCCGGGGCAAGAGACTCCGGCCCACTCCGGTCAAGGCCCTGGCCCGGCGCCACGACCTGCCGGTCCACCAACCGCATCATTTCAGGGACTCTGAAAGCCGCGCCCGGCTGGCGGCACTGGAGGCCGACCTGATGGTGGTTGTGGCCTACGGGCTTATTCTTCCGGAGTCAGTGCTTACTATACCGAAACTGGGCTGTATTAATGTTCATGCCTCCCTGCTGCCCCGCTGGCGCGGAGCCGCACCCATCCAGCGGGCCATACAGGCGGGTGACACCGAGACCGGCATCACTATCATGCAGATGGACACCGGTCTCGATACCGGCGACGTGCTCGCCAGGGACTCCTGCACTATCGGCGCCGATGAAACCGGCGGATCCCTGCACGATAAACTGGCCGGCCTGGGCCCGCCGGCCCTGATCAGGACTCTCGACGCCCTGGCCGCCGGCAGGGCCAGTCCCGAACCCCAGGACGACACCCTGAGCACCTACGCCCCCAAAATCGAAAAAGCGGAGGCCCGGGTGGACTGGTCCGCCGATGCCCGCGCCATCGAGCGCAATATCCGCGCCTTCAATCCCTTCCCCGTCGCCTTTACCGGGCTGGACGGCCAGACCATCCGCCTCTGGGCGGCCCGGGTCGACGGCGGTGACGATGACAGCCCGCCCGGCACCATTGTCGATAGCGACGGCAATGCCATCCGGGTCGCCTGCGGTACGGGGATCCTGGCGATCACGGAAATGCAGCTGCCCGGGAAAAAACGCCTGCCGGTGGCCGATATACTGCGCGGACAGGCCCGGCGCTTCGTGCCGGGCACCCGTTTCAGCCCATGAGTGCCATGAACCCGCGCACCGCCTGCGCCCGGATCCTGGCGGCTGTTATCCGGGGCGAGGCGTCCCTGGCCACGCTCCTGCCCAAGTACCTGGAGAAAGTGCCGCCCCGTGACCGGGGATTCCTGCAGGAACTGTGCTACGGCACCCTGCGCCACTACCCGGCCCTGGAGAGCCTCTTGGGAGCGCTGCTCGACAAGCCGCTCAAGCTCAAGGATGCGGAAGTCACTGCACTGCTCGCCACCGCCCTCTACCAGCTCCGCGAAATGGGCACCGCCGAACACGCTGCCGTCAACGAGGCGGTGGCCGCCTGTCGCGCCCTCAAGCGACCCTGGGCCCGCGGACTGGTCAACGGAGTCCTGCGCCGCTACCTCCGGGAAAGGGAGTCCCTGGCATCGACCCTGGCCGACGATCCCCGCTTTCGCACGGCCCATCCGGACTGGCTCCGGCAGGCGCTGGAAACGGCCTGGCCCGATCATAGCCGGGCCATTTTCAGCGGTAACAACGATCGGCCGCCAATGACCCTGAGAGTCAATCCATTACGGGGATCCCGGGAAGACTACCTGGCTGACCTGGCCCGGGCCGGTATCGAAGCCCGCCCCGCATTGCTGTCGCGGGTAGGGGTCTACCTGGGCGAGGCCGTGGCCGTCGACCGCTTGCCGGGTTTCGCTGACGGGCGGGTCAGCGTCCAGGACGAGGCAGCGCAACTGGCGGCACCCCTGCTCGCGCCCGGACCGGGGCAGCGGGTGCTGGATGCCTGCTGTGCGCCCGGGGGCAAAACCGGGCACCTGCTTGAGTTTGAACCGGCTGTGGGCGAACTCATCGCCCTGGATATCGACGACGAACGCCTGCAGCGGGTTGCCGACAACCTTCGCCGGCTGGGGCTCAAGGCCCGGCTGCAAGCAGCCGATGCGGCACGCCCCGCCGACTGGTGGGACGGCAACGGTTTCCATCGCATCCTGCTTGACGCTCCCTGTTCGGGGACGGGCGTCATTCGCCGTCACCCGGATATCAAGTTGCTGCGCCGCCGGGACGATATTGCTAAGCTGGCGACAACGCAGCGGCAGCTCCTGGAGACTCTATGGCGAACGCTGATACCGGGCGGGCGACTGCTCTACGCCACCTGTTCCGTATTGCCGGCGGAAAATGACGAGTTGGTGTCGTCTTTCGCGGCAGCCACCGGTGATTGCCGGGTGCTGCCCATTTCCGGGGAGTGGGGCATCCCCACCCGCTGCGGTCGCCAGTTGCTGCCGGACGCCAACGGACCCGACGGATTCTATTACGCGCTCCTGGAAAAAACCGGGCCTTCACCGGAGGCTTCAGAGTGATCCCGTCCGAACCGGGAATTTTTGCCGGGGCCTGTTCAGACTGCCTGCGGCCGGGGACTTCCGGTTGCCATCCGTGAGCCCAACCTCGGTAACGAAAATGCCGGCCCACTCAACGGGGCTACTCCCTAGTTATCAGGATTGGAAATAATCGATGCATCCGGCCATGGTGTCACGCATACTGGGCCTCTTCCTGATGGTGTTCAGCGCAACGCTCCTGGTGCCCATCGCTGTCGCCTTGGCCTACGGCGAGGACACCCACGGCGCCTTTTTCCTCTCCTTTGCCATTACCTATTCCCTGGGCATGCTCATGTGGCTGCCCTTCAGCCGACGCCCCCTCAATCTGCGCACCCGGGACGGCTTTGTGGTGACCACCCTGTTCTGGGTGGTCCTTGGCCTGGTTGGAGCCATGCCGTTGATGCTCATGACCGAAGTCCACCTGAGCTTTACCAACGCCGTCTTCGAATCCATTTCCGGGCTGACCACCACCGGAGCCACGGTCATGACCGGCCTGGACCATATGCCCCGGTCCATTCTCTACTACCGCCAGCAATTGCACTGGCTGGGCGGTATCGGCATTGTCGTCATCGCCGTGGCTATCATGCCCATGCTCGGGGTCGGTGGCATGCAGCTATACCGGGCCGAGATGATGGGGCCCGCGAAAGAGGCCAAGATGACACCGCGCATCGCCCAAACCGCGAAGGTCCTGTTTATCATCTATGTGGCATTGACGGCAGCCTGCGCCCTGGCGTTCTGGCTTGCAGGCATGTCTGTTTTCGACGCGGTGACGCACAGTTTTTCCACCATCGCCACGGGTGGATTTTCCAACTACGATGCCAGCCTCGGTTATTTCCGGAACAACGTAATCTACACAATCGCGGTGGTCTTCATGATCCTGGCCGGGGCCAGTTTCGGCCTCCACTACTATACCTGGGTCAAGGGCAGCATCCGGCACTACTGGCGAAACCCCGAAAGCAAGCTTTACCTCCAGATCATTGCCGCGGGCTCGGTAATCACGGTTCTCTACCTCTTGGGCACCGGTCACCACGACGCCGAAAACAGCGTTGTCCACGGCACCTTCCAGCTGGTTTCCATTATCACCTCGACGGGATTTATCACCGACGATTTCAGTACCTGGCCCACCTTCCTGCCGTTCTTCCTGCTGGTGCTGTCGTTTTTTGGTGGCTGTGTGGGATCGACGGCCGGCGGCGTCAAGATGGGGCGCATGCTGTTTCTGGGCAAGCAGGGATTCCGGGAACTGTCCCGCCTCGTCCACCCCAATGGCGTCTTTCCGCTGAAGATCCGCAACTGGGTGGTGGAGGAGCACGTCACCGATTCCGTCTGGGCGTTCTTTTGCGTTTATCTGGGGGTCTACTACCTGTTTGTCCTGTTGCTGCTGGCATCGGGCCTCGATTACGTCACCGCCTGGTCCGCCACTGCCGCCACCATCAATAACATGGGGCCGGGCCTGGGCGATGTGGCCGTCAACTTTGACCAGATCAACCTTTTCGCCAAATGGGTGTTGTCCGCGGCCATGATCGTCGGTCGTCTGGAAATTTTCACCGTGCTGGTGCTTTTCACCCCCATGTTCTGGCGACGCTGATGACGAGACAGCAGGCAGTTGAAAAGCGATGGAAACTCCCAAAGCGTTCCCGCAGAGGATGTCGCTGCCCCGAGCCCATGTTGTGCTTGCCGTTGATCTGCCTTTATGATGCTTTCGACGTCTCACCCAGCGCTTTGCTCCTCCGACAGGAAGGCGACATGCCATTCACCCGGCAGCATGGAAAAAAGGATCAGTCGTGAAAATTATTATCGTGGGTGCCGGGCAGGTGGGGTCAACCCTCACCGACAACCTGGCCCGGGAAGCTAACGACATCACTGTCGTCGATATCGACGAAAAACGGCTGCGCGCTCTCCAGGACAGGCTCGATATCCGTACCGTGCCGGGCATGGGCTGCCATCCCGACGTCCTGATACGGGCCGGCATCGAGGATGCCGACATGATCGTCGCCGTCACCAACAGCGACGAAATCAATATGCTTTCCTGCCAGGTGGCCTACTCGCTGTTCCGCACCCCCACCAAGATCGCCCGCGTGCGGGCCAGCAGCTACGTCAACTCCCGCTACAAGGACAAGCTCTTCACCAGCGAGCATGTGCCCGTGGATGTACTGATCACCCCGGAGCAAGTGGTGACGGAATATATCTACCGGCTTATTCAACAACCGGGATCCCTGCAGGTGCTGGACTTCGCCGACGGCATCATGCAGCTGGTGGCGGTAAGAGCCTACTCGGACGGGCCCCTGGTGGGCCATGAGCTGCGCTCGTTGCGCGAGCACATGCCCAATGTCGACGCCCGGGTGGCGGCCATCTTCCGTCGGGACCGGCCCATCGTTCCCGAGGGGGACACGGTCATCCAGGCCGGCGATGAAGTGTTTTTCATCGCCGCCAAGAATAATATCCGCAAGGTGATGGGCGAACTGCGCCAGCTGGACGAACCCTACAAGCGCCTGATCATCGCCGGGGGTGGCAATATCGGCTTCCGCCTCGCCCAGGCCCTGGAAAAAGACTACAACGTCAAGATCATCGAGTTTTCACCGAAGCGCTGCGACTTTCTCTCCGAAAACCTTTCCAAAACCGTTGTCCTTAACGGCTCCGCCACGGACCAGGAGTTGTTGCTCGAGGAAAATATCGAGAAGACCGACGTCTTCCTGGCGCTCACCAATGACGACGAGGTCAATATCATGGCCTCGCTGCTGGCCAAACGCCTGGGCGCCTACAAGGTGATGACCCTGATCCAGAACCAGGTGTACGCCAACCTGATGCAGGGCGGCGAGATCGATATCGCCATCTCCCCCCAGCAGGCCACCACCAGCCTGTTGCTCACCCATGTGCGCAAGAGCGGTGCCGTCAATGTTCATTCCCTGCGCCGGGGCGCCGCCGAGGCCCTGGAGATTATCGTCCACGGCGATGCCAACAATTCCAAGGTGGTGGGCCGCAGAATCGAGGATATCAAGTCGCCGCCCGGCGCCACCCTGGCCGCCCTCGAGCGCGGGGGCGAGGTGATAATCGCACACCGGGACACCGTGATTGAAAGCGGCGATCACGTAATCGTCTTCGTGGTGGACAAAAAACGAGTCAAGGACGTGGAGCGCCTGTTCCAGGTCGGCTTTACGTTTTTCTAGGGCGCCCCGGAACTCCCTATGCATCCCTCAATGGTCTCGCGCATCCTCGGCCTGTTCCTGATGGTCTTCAGCATCACGCTGCTGGTGCCCATCCTGGTGGCGACGATTTACGGGGAGGACACCCAGGGCGCCTTTTTCCTGGCCTTTGCCATCACATTCTCCCTGGGTATGCTCATGTGGCTGCCCTACAGCCGCCGCCCCATAGAACTGCGCACCCGGGACGGCTTTATTATCACGGCCCTGTTCTGGGTCGTGTTGGGCCTGGTGGGGGCATTGCCACTGATGCTGGTGGACGAACTCCACCTGAGTTTCACCAATGCCGTTTTCGAATCCGTCTCCGGGCTCACCACCACCGGGGCAACCGTGATCACCGGTCTCGATCACCTGCCCAAGTCCATTCTTTACTACCGACAGCAACTGCACTGGCTGGGTGGCATCGGTATCGTGGTGATCGCGGTGGCCATCATGCCCATGCTGGGAGTCGGCGGCATGCAACTGTACCGGGCGGAGATGGTGGGGCCGGCCAAGGAAACCAAGATGACTCCCCGGATCGCCGAAACCGCCAAGGCGCTGTTCCTGATTTACGTGGGCTTGACGGTGGTCTGCACCATGGCCTACTGGATGGCGGGCATGAACTTTTTCGACGCCCTGACCCACAGCTTCTCCACCATCGCCACGGGCGGCTTCGCCAACTACGACGCCAGTGTCGGCCATTTCGGCA
Organism: Cellvibrionales bacterium UBA4495; assembly: GCA_002388905.1. GTDB lineage: Bacteria > Pseudomonadota > Gammaproteobacteria > Pseudomonadales > Porticoccaceae > DGNJ01. The sequence continues at coordinate 4,299 of DGNJ01000082.1, read as the reverse complement.
GCGATATCATCTACGCCATTGCGGTGATCTTCATGATCCTGGGGGGCACCAGCTTCGGCCTTCACTACTACGCCTGGGTGAAAGGCAGTGTATTCCACTACTGGCGCAATCCGGAAGCCAGGCTTTATCTGCAGATAATCCTGGTCAGCGCCATTATCGTCTGCCTCGGCCTCTATTTTTACGGCGTCCACGATATTAAGGACAGTCTTTCTCACGGTATTTTCCAGTTGGTATCCATACTGACCGGTACCGGTTTCACCACCACCAATTTCAGTGCCTGGCCCACCTTTCTGCCGTTCTTCCTGCTGGTGGTGTCGTTTTTCGGCGGTTGTGTGGGCTCCACCACTGGCGGCATCAAGATGGGCCGCATGCTGTTTCTGGCCAAGCAGGGGCTGCGGGAAATTTCGCGCCTGATTCATCCCAACGGGGTCTTTCCCATCAAGATCCGCAACTGGGTGGTGGAAGAGCGGGTCTCGGACGCGGTCTGGGCCTTCTTCGGGGTCTACCTGGCGGTTTATTACGTTATCGTCCTGCTGCTACTCGCTTCCGGCCTCGACTATGTCACCGCCTGGTCCGCCACCGCCGCCACTGTGAACAACATGGGGCCCGCCCTCGGCGACGCCAACCTCCATTACTACGATATCGACAATTTCTCCAAGTGGATTCTGTCCGGGGCCATGATCGTGGGCCGCCTGGAAATCTTTACGGTTCTGGTGCTCTTCACACCCATGTTCTGGCGCCGTTAAAAAGCCGGCGCCATCAACGCTACCGCAACCATCGCCAAAGCCGGCGGAGCGAAACCGCCAGTAAAGCCGCATACAGGTTGGCAATCAGGTCGTCCGCGACAATACCCGCACCGCCGGGCAACGACCCGGCGAGAAGTGCCGGCGCTGGCTTCAAACTGTCGAGAACCCGGCTGACCACAAAGAGCGCCACCAATCCAACACCCGGGCGTCGGAATCCTGCCAGGGCCAGCGCAGCGAGGGGGAAGGTCAGGTATTCGTCGGCGACAATGGCGGTTGCGTCGCCCGCCGCCAGGAAACCGTGCGCCCAGTGACATATGCCCAGGGATAACGCGAGCAGTATCAGTACTGCGACAATGCGCTGCCAAAGGCGCAGAGAAAGCATGGCCAATGCCAGAGCCATACCGGGCAATGCACCCAGGGTGCGGGCAGGATAGGCGAAAACCCCAGGCCAAATGCCGTGGCGAGTGCCAGCCCTCCATATTCCGCGATTGTCATCGTTATCCGAATTTGAAGACTTCTGGATTAGAATAGACCCGAACTGGGTTTATTGAGGAGTGGCGCCATGCCGCCAGGGGAATCGACTGTAGCGGCCGGGTTCTGGCCCTTTGCCGAGGCTCTCTACAGCAGGGAGGGTGTCGCCGATGCCTGCCTGTGGTTGCAGGACCACCGCGGCGCCGATGTGGTGATGGTGCTGTTCTGCCTGTGGAGCGCCGCTGTCCGGGGCCAGGGCGACCGGGTCCTGATTGCCCGGGCCGCGACGCTTTCCCGGGAGTGGCACAGCCATGTGGTGGATCCGCTGCGGACCGTCAGGCGCTGGCTCAAGCATACCGGTTGCGACCTGCCGGGCGTACCTTCCGACGACTGCCAAACCCTGCGGGAAAGCATCAAGGACCGGGAACTGGCGGCGGAGGAAATTCAGATTGGGGCACTGGAGTCACTGGCCGGCCCGGCACCGGTATCGCCGCCGGCATCGGAGCTCCGACAGGCCATGGCACAGAACCTTGCCACTTATTTCAGGGAACGGGACATCGAAGTGGATGAGGCCACCTCGCACCGAGAGCAACACCTGTTGACCGCGGCCCGGGAACTTCTCGACGGGAATTAGGACCTGTCGACGGTTCCTACTCGCCGTACCCCGATTCAGGCTCCGGACGACGGGCGTCGTAGAAAGCTTCTTCGGTGATGGCATGGTAGGCCATGGCCTTTTCCTTGAAGGCCATCTGTGATTCGTAGACCCGCTTGGTGAGCGGGTCTTTTTCAGCCAGTTCGGCCAGTACCTGTTCGGTCACGTCCCTCAGTCCAGCGATGACTTCATCGGGCAACGGGCGCACGTCGACCCCGTGTTTTTCCACCAGTTCCTCCATGGCGGTCATGTTCCGCGCCGTGTACTCGTTGAGCATATCCTGGTTAATCGCCTGGGCCGCCACCCTGACCATGGCCTTGAGGTCATCGGGCAAGCGGTTGTACGCGGCCTCGTTGACGATGAATTCCAGGGTGGGGCCGGGTTCGTGCCAGCCCGGGTAATAGTAGTAGTCGCCCACCTGATGCAGACCCAGGGCCTGGTCGTTATAGGGGCTGACCCATTCGGTGGCGTCGACCAGGTTGGTCTGCATGGCGGTATAGATCTCGCCGCCGGGAATGGTTACCGACTGGCCCCCGGCGCGGGTGATTATTTCGCCACCCAGACCCGGTATGCGCACGGAAAGACCCTCGATGTCCTCCATAGTCTCGATTTTTTTGTTGAACCAGCCGGCCATCTGCACACCGGTATTGCCGCCGGGAAAAGGGATCAGGTTGAAGGGTTCATAGGCTTCCCGCCAGAGTTCGAGCCCGCCGCCGTAATTCAGCCAGGCATTCATTTCCTGGGCATTGAGGCCGAAGGGCACGGTGGTGAAAAAGGGTGCAGCGGGAATCTTTCCCTTCCAGTAGTAGGCGGAGCCGTGACCCATTTCCACGGTTCCCTGGGACACGGCATCGAACACCTCCAGGGCGGGGACCATTTCCCCGGCGCCGTAGACCCTGACCTTGAGCCGGCCATCGCTCATGGCCTCCACCATGTCGGCAAACTTCTCCGGGCCGGTGCCCAGGCCGGGATAATTCTTGGGCCAACTGGTCACCAGTTTCCAGGTAAATGTCTTCGCCTCGGCTACGGTATCGGTCTGCTCACCGGCGCGCTCCCCGCCACAGGCGGCCAGCAGAGCCATCCCGATTGATAATGTCGCTGCAAGGATCTTTTTCATGGAGTTTGCTCCTTTCCCGAACTGTTACAGGGCCTCGAGGTTGGCGTACTGCAACACCAGCCACTTGGCGCCCTCGCCATCGAAATTGACCTGAACCCGGGCATGGGCGCCATTGCCCTCGAAATTCAGTATGACACCTTCGCCGAAGATTTTGTGGTACACCCGCTGGCCCAGGGCCAGGCCCGTGCCGCTGCCCTCGTCGCTGTAATTGATGCCGCCCCGGGCATAGCTGGTGGGGCGGGCCACGGCATTTTGCAGACGCACCTCCTCGACAAACTCCCCGGGTATATCCCGGACAAACCGGGACACCGCATTCCAGGTCTCGCTGCCGTGTAGTTGCCGCGACTCGGCAAAGCACAGATAAAGCTTGGTCATGGCCCGGGTAAGACCGACATAGCAGAGCCGCCGCTCCTCTTCCAGGCGGCCGGGTTCTTCCAGCGACATGCGGTGGGGAAAGAGGTTTTCCTCCATGCCGGCGATAAACACCAGCGGGAACTCCAGGCCCTTGGCGGAGTGCAGGGTCATCAACTGTACCGCCTCCTCATCGCCGTCCGCCTGCCGTTCGCCGGCGTCCAGGGCCACTTCGGCGAGAAACTGAGGCAGGGCGGGGAGGCTCAGGTCCTCGGGTTCGTAACTGCGGCTGGCGCTCACCAGTTCCTCCAGGTTTTCCACCCGGGCCTGGCCGCGCTCACCCTTTTCCCTGCCGTGGAATTCCACCAGGCCGCTGGCCTGAAGCACGTGATCCACCTGTTCGTGGAGGGGCAGGTCCTCGATGGCCGCATCGAGGCCGCCGATCAGTTCCATGAATTGACGCACGGCGTTGGCGGCACGGCCGGGCAGTTGATCCAGTACCTCCCCGGCGGCGCGCCACAGGGGAATACCCCCGCTCCGGGCCCGGGCTCGGAGCACCTGCAGGGTCTTGTCGCCAATACCCCGGGTCGGGGTATTGACCACCCGCTCAAAGGCGGCATCGTCGTCCCTGTTGACCACCAGCCGCAGATAGGCGAG
>DGNJ01000082.1:0-245 GCA_002388905.1 Cellvibrionales bacterium UBA4495 | reverse complement strand
GGGACTGGGCGTTGGAGCGGTAGAGGATGGCAATGTCGCCGTGGCCATTGCCATCCTTGACCCAGTCGATGATACGCTCGGCTATAAAACGGGCCTCGTCCTGTTCGTTGAACGCGGCGTACAGGGAGATGGGTTCCCCCTCGCCCCTGTCGGTCCACAGGTTCTTGCCCATGCGCTCGGCATTGCGGGCAATGACCGCATTGGCGGCGTTGAGGATGGTGGCGGTGGAACGATAGTTCTGCTCC
>DGNJ01000106.1:17214-17853 GCA_002388905.1 Cellvibrionales bacterium UBA4495 | reverse complement strand
GCCTCGACTACTACAACCACAACCTCGACACCTCTCCGGAGTACTACGGCGAAATTATCACCACGCGCACCTTCCAGGACCGGCTCGACACCCTGGCCAACGTCCGCAGCGCCGGCATGAAAGTCTGTGCCGGCGGCATTATCGGCATGGGCGAGGGGGAAAAGGACCGGGCCGGCCTGCTGGTGCAGCTGGCCAACCTGTCGCCCCAGCCCGAATCCGTGCCCATCAATATGCTGGTGAAGATACAGGGCACACCCCTGGAAAACGAAAAGGATGTGGATCCCTTCGACTTTATCCGCACCATTGCCGTGGCCCGGATCATGATGCCTGCCTCCCACGTCCGGCTGTCCGCCGGCCGCGAGGAGATGAACGACCAGATGCAGGCCCTGGCCTTCCTGGCCGGCGCCAACTCCATCTTCTATTGCGAAAAACTGCTGACCACGCCCAACCCCCAGGCCAACAACGACATGACCCTGTTCCAGCGCCTGGGTATCCGCCCCGAGCAGCGCGCGGTCACCGAGGACAGCGAAGACCAGGAAGCGGCGCTGTTGCGCAAAGTCGGTGAGGCGCAGACGGACGGCCAGTTCTACAACGCCGCCGGTTGAGCCGGTGTTATTGCTGTGGCGGCTATAGCCTATC
>DGNJ01000106.1:0-17196 GCA_002388905.1 Cellvibrionales bacterium UBA4495 | reverse complement strand
TGTGGGAGCGGCCCCTGGCCGCGAAAACCCTGGGCAATTGCCATGCATGACTCCCTGGACACTGCCCTCGCCGCGGAACTGAAGACCGGGCGCGACCACCATCTTCTTTGCCGCAACCGCCGCCTGTCGGGTTCGATTGGGGGTACACAGATCCATCTTCCACAGGGGCGGCTCTCTGTGACAGCCCGGCGGCCAACCCGGATTTCGTTGTGGGAGCGGCCCTCGGCCGCGAAAACCCGGGGAAATCGTTATGACTGACTCCCTGGACACCGCCCTGGCCGCGGAACTCCAGGCGCGCCGGACGGCCGGCCTGTACCGGAAGCGGGCTCTGCTGGAATCGCCCCAGGGCTCGCGGGTTGTACTGGACGGCCGCGAATGCCTGGCCTTCAGCAGCAACGACTATCTGGGCCTGGCTAATCATCCCGTCGTGGTGGAGGCTTTCAGGCACTCGGCGAGCCGCTATGGCGTCGGCAGCGGCGCTTCCCACCTGATATGCGGCCACGGCGCCGAACACCATGCGCTTGAGGAAGAACTGGCCGATTTCACCGGCCGGTCGAGGGCGCTGCTTTTCTCCACCGGCTATATGGCCAACCTGGGGGTGATTGGCGCCCTGGCGGAGCGCGGCGACGGCGTTTTCGAAGACAGGCTCAACCACGCCTCGCTGCTGGATGGCGGGCTGGCCAGTAAAGCCCGCTTCAAGCGCTACCGCCATGCCGATACCGCCGACCTTGATCGGCATCTGCGCGCTGCGGAGGTGCGCCGCAGGTTGGTGGTCACTGACGGCGTGTTCAGTATGGATGGGGATCTGGCCCCCCTGCCGGAACTGGCGTCGGTCTGCGCTGATCGGAATGCCTGGCTGATGGTCGACGATGCGCATGGATTTGGCGTATTGGGCGAGTCCGGCGGAGGCGTCGCCGGACATTTCCACCTGAATCAAAGCCAGCTGCCTATCCTTATGGGTACGCTGGGCAAGGGTTTTGGTACTTTCGGAGCCTTTGTGGCCGGCAGCGACACGCTGATCGACTACCTGATCCAGAGCGCCCGCCCCTATATCTACACGACGGCATTGCCCCCGGCGGTAGCCGCCGCCAGTCGCGCCAGCCTCAAACTGATTCGCGAAGAGAGCTGGCGCCGGGACAAGCTCGCTGTGCTCATCGACCGGTTTCGCCGGGGCGCCGGGCAACTGGGCCTTCAGCTAATGGCGTCCCGGACCCCCATCCAGCCGGTGATCGTCGGTGGCGATGACGAGGTGATGATCGTGGGCCGCCGGCTGCTTGAGCGAGGTATCCACGTGGGCACCATCCGTCCGCCCACCGTACCCCGGGGCAGTGCCCGGCTGCGTATCACCCTGAGTGCGGCCCACGAAGAGTCCGATGTCGACCGCCTCCTGATAGCGCTGGATCAGGCCTTTAGGGGAATCGGCCCATGACGATGGCGAATGTATGCCCCTCCGACGGTGCGTCCCTCGCGGTGCACGCCTGGCCGTGTACCGGCAAGCCCGTTGCCGACACGCCTGTGGTTCTTTTGCACGGCTGGGGGAGCGATGGCAGCGTCTGGAACCGGCTGGCCCAGGAGTTGCGCGAGCGCTTCCGGGTGCTGGCGGTGGATCTGCCGGGATTCGGCGACTCCCCGCCCGGTTCCTACGATCTGCCGCAGTTGCTGGCACAGCTGGCGCAAACGTTGCCGGAGCGCGTCATTCTGGTGGGCTGGTCCCTGGGCGGTATGCTCGTCACCGCCTACGCGGCGCGCTGGCCCCGGCGCGTGGCGCAACTGGTCACCCTCTCCGCCAACGCCACCTTTATTCGCCGGCCGGGCTGGCCCTCTGCCATGCCGCGCCGGACTTTTGCGGCATTCTGCGAGGATTTCGATGCCGATCCCGCAGCCGCCTGCCGGCAGTTCCATGGACTCCAGGCCCGGGGCGATAACCGGGAGCGACAGGTGCTCAGGGACCTGCGCAAACACCCGGTGGCCCTGGGGTCATCCTGGCAGAACGCCCTGCGCCTGCTGGGTGAGCTGGACAACCGGCGACACCTGGCCTCCCTGGCCGTGCCCGCGCTTCACCTTTTCGGGGAGCGCGATATCCTGGTCCCCCCGGCGGCGGCCCGGGCCATGGCGGACGCCTGCCCCGGCGCCCGGGTGAAGGTGCTGCCGGGGATTGCCCATGTCCCCCACTATTCCGATCCGGCCACCACGGCAGAGGCGATTCTGACATTTCTCGATCTCCACCAGGTCGAGAAATACGAGATCGACAAAGCGCAGGTGGCCCGCTCCTTTGGCCGGGCAGCGGGCACCTACGATAGTGCCGCCGCCCTGCAGCGCCGGGTTGGGGAAGACCTGATCGCCGACCTGGCCCGCCTTGAAGGCGGAGCCGGGCCTCGCCTGGTAGCAGACCTGGGGTGCGGTACCGGCCACTTCTGCGAGCGGCTGGCCCGGCACTATCCCCGGTCGACCTGTATCGGGCTGGATCTGGCGGAGGGCATGGTGGTTCATGCCCGGGACCACCGGCCCGAAGTGCGCGGATGGCTCTGCGCCGATGCCGAACAACTGCCCCTGGCTGCCGGTAGCCTCGACCTGGTGTTTTCCAATTTCACCTTCCAGTGGTGCCAGCAACTGCCGGCACTGATGGCGGAACTGGGCCGGGCGTTGAAACCGGGCGGTGTACTGGCCTTTACCACCGTCGGGCCCGAGAGCCTGCGGGAATTGCGCCGGGCCTGGTTGCGGGTGGACCGCTATGCTCACGTCAACCGCTTTGAATCCCCGGGCACGATTCGCGCGGCCGTGGCCTCGTCGGGTTTCGCCATGGAGAGCTTTGCGGTCGAGCAATGCATCAAATACCACCCGGACCTGAAAAGCCTGACCCGGGAGTTGAAAAACCTCGGCGCCCACAACGTCAACCAGGGCAGGAACGTCGGCCTCACCGGACGCCGCCGCCTACAGGCCTTTCGCGAGGCCTACGAGGCCCAGCGCACCGACCGGGGACTACCCGCCACCTGGGAAGTGATCCGCGTGGTGGCGGTGAAATCATGACCCGGCGCTACTTTGTCACCGGCACCGATACCGGTGTGGGCAAGACCCTGGTGGCCGCCGGGCTGTTGGCAAAGGCTGCCCGCCAGGGGTTGACCACCGCCGCCGTCAAACCCGTGGCCGCCGGCTGTGAGGAGAGCCCCGGGGGGCTGCGTAACGACGACGCGCTTATGCTGCGCGAAGCGATGACCCTGGATCTGCCCTACGAGACGGTCAATCCCGTGGCCCTGGCGCCGGCCATTGCCCCCCATATCGCGGCCCGGGAGGCCGGGCGTCATATGGGCGTGGCGGCGCTTGCCGGCCACTGCCGGAATGTCTTCGAGCGGCATGCCGACCTGACCCTTGTGGAAGGCGCGGGCGGCTGGCGGGTGCCCCTCAACGACCGGGAAACCCTGGCGGACCTGGCCCGGGAACTGGCCCTGCCGGTGATCCTGGTGGTGGGCATGCGCCTGGGCTGCATCAATCATGCGCTGCTCACCGCCGAGGCGATCCGGAACGACGGCCTGCCCCTGGCGGGCTGGGTGGCCAACCGGGTCGACGCATCCATGAGTCGTTACCGGGACAACCTGGCGACCCTCGCCCGCCACCTTCCGGCCCCCCTGCTGGGCGAAGTGCCGTACCTTTCCGACAGTGACCCCCGACGGGTGGCGGAGTACCTGCGGCTGCCGGATTGACTGCCACCGGCTGCCGTTGGCAACTCCGGTGGCGGCCGCCGGTACTATCGGTCCACGGCCGGCGTCCGGAGTGTTAAAATGCTGCCTGATTCAATACTTGCCATCGGTGAAACCCCATGACCGAAGATCCCAAACGTAAGCTCAGTGAGGAAGACCTGGAGCGCGTCGAAGAATACCTGTCGAGCCCGGTGCACCGGGTGAAGCGCAAGCCTTTTCGGCCCTGGTTGCTGCTTTTCTGGCTGTGGGTGGTGGTGACCCTGCTGGGCGGTGTCAGCCTGCTGCTGGGCCGCATCGAAGGTTACGTCTGATTTGTCGTTCCGTCGGCATTGACGCCATCGTCTTGAAACAACCCGGCAAGATCGCGAAACTGGCAATGAAGCCGCCGGCAGGGAGTGCCGGGCGGTACAAATAGGAAGCCGGGCGCCCCGTCCCGGGGTTGCCGGCAAGCTCAGGGAGGAGAGCGCCATGGAAGATATTCGTCCGCGGGGGTTTACCCTTATTGAACTTATTGTCGCAATGGTCCTGGTAGCGGTGCTTGTTGCCCTTGCCGCACCGGCCTTTCAGGATCTGGCTGTCCGCAACCGTGTTTCCACTTACGCTGCGCAGTGGATGGCCGTACTCAATACCGTGCGTGCCGAAGCCATCAAACGCAATCGCCAGGTCAGCCTGTGCCCCTCCGGGAACGGCCTGGCATGTGACCCTTCACTTACCTGGGGCGACGGTTGGCTGCTTTTTGCCGATGACAACGGCAATGGCAGCTATGAGCCGGGCATCGACCGCCTTCTTCAGGTGGGCGGGGCGCTTGACGATGGTTACCTGATCATCGCCAGCAAACACGACGACTGGTTCGCCTACCGGCGCAACGGCGTGGCCCGTGGCAACAAGGGTGCCGGCAACAACACTTTTCTGATCTGTAGGCCGGGTGCCGTAAAAGATGAACTGGTTCGCAGAGTGGTCACATCCGTGGTGGGTCGCCCCCGGGTGGCGGAAGGTCTGGATGACAAAACCTGCGAAAAAAGTTAATTTTATCGCCTCCATTCGTTGGTGAATCCGTGATTGTGGCTCGTTATTTTTCCAAGGTTCATAATTGAAAAGCATGCACAAGAACCGTTCGTCGGAAAATTCGACCGAAACCGTTTTGTCAATAGTTTTTGGTCGCCCCATAAGACCGCCCGTCTAATCCCTGGGATTTGGGATTTTTTATTTGATATCTAGGCCCTATGGACACGAAACAGAGCAAAAGACACGCCCCGGGCTTTACGCTGGTTGAGTTGATGATGACGCTGGCGCTCGTCGCCATTATCGTCAGTCTTGCAGCGCCGCCGCTCAGAGAGTTGGTTATCAACAACAGGGCGCAATCATCAGCCGACGAGCTGCTTTCCATGATGCAATATACCCGTTCGGAGGCGATCAAGCGCAATACGGCGGTAACGGCCTGTAAGGTGGATCCCGATGATTCCGAAGCTTGCAGCTCCGATGCAGCGGACGGGTGGCACCAGGGGCTGCTGGTTTTTATCGATGCCGACGCGGACAGCGTGGTGGAAGATCCCGCCCAGATTCTGCAGGCCAGGGAGGCGATGGGGGGCGACCTGAGTGTTTCGGCCAATGCCGATTCCGTCACATACCGCCCCAATGGGGCCTCTGCCAATGGCGCCGATTTTTCGGTCTGTACACCCGATGGTGACAAGGACAAAAGCCGCAATATCGCCATTTCCGCTACCGGTCGCCCGCGCCTTTATAAAGGAAGCGTCGGTTCCTTGTGTCCCGATGTCTAGGAGAAAGACCCAATGATACGGTCCGATACGACACCACATGGCAGAAAAGGGCAGACGGGTATTGGTCTGATCGAAGTGCTGATTGCATTGTTGGTGATTTCCATCGGTCTGCTGGGGGTCATGGGTCTGCAGGTTAACGCCAAGCGAACCAACTACGAGGCGCTTGAGCGGACCGTGGCCCTGCAGTTGGTGGAGGATATGCTGGTGCGCATGCGCACCAATGCCTATACAACGGCCGGTGTCGATACTTATCTCAACCTTGGCAATAACAAGGTGGTGGAGGTGGATGCCTCGAATATCACCGCGCCGACAAAACTCTGCGACTCCGGAAATTCCTGTTCCGCAGATGAACTGGCCGCATTTGATCTTTACGAGTGGCAGTTGGCCATGGCCGGCGAGAGTGTCCAGGTGGGTGCTGACGCCGACGACGACCGTGTCGGGGGGCTGGTGGCGCCAACGGGTTGTATATCCGGGCCGGGCGACGGCAGCGGTTTCGTGACCGTCACCCTGGCATGGCGGGGGAAAATTCCCGTCAATCAGCCTAACCTTGCCGATATTACCTGTGGCGTGGCATCCGGTATTTATGACGACGCTGCCGGGGATGCCGCATTTCGGCGGCATGTGACAGTGCGTACCTATATCGTGGGTCTGGAGCCCTGATATGAATCTGAAATGGAAACAACATGGGTTGACCCTGATCGAGCTGATGATTGCGCTGGCGCTCGGCCTGTTCCTGTCGGCGGGGATTGTGGCGCTCTACATACAAAGCAAGGACAGCTTCTGGCAGGACGAGGAATTGGCCCGTATCCAGGAAAATGGCCGCTATGCGACCCAGCTCCTGATCCGGGAAGTGCGAATGGCGGGCTTTATGGGCGGCGTTGAAAAGCCTCAGAACATCACCAATCCGGCGTCTATCAGCGTTGGCAATGACTGCGACACCGACTGGGCCCTCGACGCGGCCATTCCCCTGGAAATTGTCGACGATGCCTCCGCCGACCTCAGCGGCACCTACGGTTGTTTTACCACCGATATGGTAGCCGATACGGATGTGCTCGCGGTAAAGCGGGTCCTGGACGAGGCGATAGTGGATAATGGTCTTTGGCACGAAGGTTACTCCTCCCTCGTGGCCGATCGGATTTACATGCGCTCGGAAAACCGGGGGTTGGGGTTATCCTTCTTTGCGACTGCCTCTGATATTCCAAAAGCCGGTGACATCGTCTCCCCCGGGAACGAAGACGCGGTCAGGGCTGATCCGTCGCTGGGCACCCAGGTCAATATCTGGGAATACGATGTCTCCCTGTTTCATGTCGCAGAAAACCCCCAGGGGATTCCCTCCCTTGCCCGGTATAACCTGGACTCCAGCGGCGATATTTCCGACCGGGAATTCCTGGTGGAGGGAATCGAGGACATCCAGTATGAACTGGGAATCGATACCGATGGCGACGGCCAGCCGGAGCGGTTCGTGGCGGCTTCAACCGATCCTCCCGATGCTTCGGCCGGTTCCGAGCAGTTGGGCGACGTGGCGGCTGTAAAAATTTATGTGCTGGCCAGGTCATTGCAGGCTCAGGCCAATGAACCGGCGCGGGCGATGACCTACAAACTGGGCAGCAAAACCATTACCACCAATGACAATATCCAGCGCCGGGTATTCAGCAGCACGGCAATGCTGCGCAATCCGGTTTATGTGATCGATTGAGGAAAGGCGACATGCGGTGTGGAAATTATACCGGCCATAACCAACAGCGGGGCGTGGTCCTGATTCTCGCGCTGGTCTTTCTGCTGCTGCTTTCCATCGTGGCCGTGACCAGTATGCGCATGGGCACCCTGGAAGTCCTGATGGCCAATAACAATCAGGCGCGTATGGAGGCGTTCGAACTGGCAAACGGTGTCGGTGAGGCCGTGATCGTCCAGTGGGAGCAGAACTTCGTGACCGACCAGATTCTCTGCGGGGATGCTATTGGTAACGGCAACCCGGATGTGCGCTGTACCGACGGTGGCAACAGCATTTTGATGGACGATACGGCGGTTACCGATTTTATGACCTATCTGGCCACCCTCGGTAACGACACGGACGTGTATTACCTCACCCAGTATCTGGGAGAGACCACCGCGGACCAGGCCAGTGTCAGCGCCATAGCCTTTAACTTTGAACTCGAGTCCGAGTTTGACGGTTCCGCGCGCCGGCAGGGCACGTCGGAAATCGTGATGGGGGTCCAGATTATCAATCCCGTTGCCGGCGGATTTGGGGTAACCCCGGAGGGGGACATAGACCAGTATGTGCATGTGCCGGAGTGATCAGAGCGCATTTATTGCCAACGAGGCCAGTCGAGGATATCGGGAGTTCAGACCATGAACGGTTACTTTAAAAATACTGTTATCGGCTTTCTGCTTGGCATGCCCTTTTTTGCCATTGCCGACGATACGGAAATCTTCTTTGCCGACCCGGCCTCCGTCGATGCCTCGGCCCCCTATGTGATGCTGTCGACGGAATTGCGGCCCAATACGGGGTCCAGTACATGCAGCGACGTTGAGTCGAACAGTTGTAAGGAGAAACTCACGTTTGACGGCGATCCCTCCGCCTGGCATGCCATGCGCTGTATCATGGATGAAAACTGGTTTTTCAGTGCGGAACGCACGGACGTGCCGGGTCCCGAAACCATTCCCGACAATATCAACAACCCCGATGCCAATGATTGTGTTCCCAGCTACAGCGACGTGGACTTCCGTGAGCTCCTGATACTTTCCCTTTATCTGGTGTTTATCGACCTGGATGCCGTCAATATCGGCTTTATGGTGCCCCATAACGATTCGGGAAACAGCTGTAACCCTAACTCCAAGGATTGCTCTAATGGCGGTTATATACTGAGTGGCTTCCGGCCCTTTGCGGTCTCCGAAAGCAGTTGGGACGCCAATGGCAATAAATCCCGGCTTCTTAATATATTGAAGATGCTCCCCAGCAACCAGACGCTCACGGACATCAATGCCAATATCAGCCATTCCTGGCAGGCCAAGGAAATGTTTTTCGAGTTTTACCGGTACCTAACCGGCCAGGAGGTTCTCAATGGCCTGGAGGGCTGGGAGGATTTCGACACCGATGACTCGTTCAATATCGGTGACCCGGAACAGTGCCTTTATGACAACCTTGGGAATCCGGTTCCGCTCTTTGACGGCAATGGCGTACCAACTGCGATCGTGCTCGATTGCTTCTACGAAGAGTCCCAGACCGTAGATACGGGGAGTGCCTCGCTGGTTACCATAGGCGACGATTACGATTCGCAGGATGTGGCGACCCAGGGCAATAACGTTGAACAGATACCCATTATTGCGGGGCCCGACATCGAGGTCATTAACAGTCCCAAAAGCGCCAATCCCACCTATGTGCCCGGCGTGGACGAAAACGCATTCACCTGCTCCGGGGTTTATACGGTAAATGCCACCTTCGCCGTCAACCAGTTTGACGATGACAATGACAACGATATTGACGACAGTTTTGCCGATGGTGGCCTGGAACTCAATAATCCGTCATTCGAGGATATCGTTCGCCGGCTCCGGACCATGGATCCCGCCGATGGCGGTCTGGATATCACGCTGCCCGGCAATGATTTCGTCAAATCCTATTTTATCGTCAACACCAGTGGCGCCGCCAATCGTGCTGACCCCTGGGCCGTGGCGGGCGGCACCAATGCGGCAATCCTGGTGGGAGACAATATTGCCGAATTCAAGGATGCGTTTACAGGTATTTTTGACCAGATTAACGCGGTGACCAGTACCTTTACCGCCGTATCCGTCCCGGTCAACGTCCAGAACCGTATCCAGGCGTTGAACCAGTTGTTCCTGGCCGTTTTCGTGCCGGATGATGACGGGCACCCGGTATGGCCGGGTAACCTGAAAAAACTGAAGGTGACATTCGACGAGGCCAGCTCCAGCGTCTCCATCGTCGATGCCGAAGGCAACGACGCCTTCAACCCCAATACGGGCCGCGTCGATGATAATGCACTAACGTTCTGGACGGACCCCGCTGGCCGGGACGTGGATCAGCCTTTAACTGACCCAGACACCGGCGAAATACTGATTCCCGCGGGCAGGGATGGCAGTGCGGTCAATCGCGGAGGCTCCGGACAGAATATTCCCGGCTACCTCCCGGGGGATTCCACGGAGAATGTCGGTCTCTGCAACAATAGCAACGACCCCGCCTGTGCGGCTAACAGTCCCCGCCAGGTATTTATCGGGCCCGAGACCCTGAATGCCTCCAACCAGCGAACGGCACTGGAACCGGTGGACGCCCGTTTTATTCTGGACGACACCAGCCTGCAGGCCTATGACAGCGCGCTCTGGAGTGATATCGATGCCGACAGTCTTGTCACCTTTTTCGGCGCCTCACTCACCAGCGCCGATGCCGACGACAAAAAAGCGGAGGCCACGGCGCTTGCCCTGAAATGGATGCGCGGTTTCGATATTTTCGACGAAGACGCCGACGGCGATACGGACGATGTCCGGCGCTGGATCATGGGCGATGTGCTCCACTCCCGTCCGCTAACCATCAACTACGGCGAAACCGTCAGTAATTGTGGCCCCCCGGACCCCAACGATCCCTCGCCCCCGGATGTGGGCTACGACCCGGACACGCGCACCTGTAATCCGGATATCCGGGTTGTGTTTGGCACCAACGACGGCCTTCTGCACATGGTGGAAAGTACCGAGGAGGGCGCCAACGGCGCCGAGTCGGGCGTGGAAACCTGGGCCTATATGCCCCGGGTTCTGCTCGACAATGTCCAGAGCTGGATGACGAGCGAGGATTTTTCCATCAATCGTCCCTATGGCGTGGATGGCGCGGTCACGTCCCTGACCATCGACAATAACGACAACGGCATTATCGAAACCTCCAGGAACAACGCCACGGGTGGCTGTACCAACGGCGACCCGGACTGCGATAAGGTCTACATTTATCATGGCCTGCGTCGCGGCGGCAAGAACATGTACGCCCTGGATATTTCCAACAAGGACGACAATCCCGGCATGTTGTGGCGAATCGAGAAGGGGGATGCCGGCTTCGAGGACCTGGGCCTGACATTCTCCGATCCCCGTGTCGGCTTCTTCCGCTTTGAAGACGTAAGTGGCCTCAATGTGTTCACTGACGATTCTCTGACTTTCAATGTCCCGGTGGGCACCGTTGTCTTCGGTGGCGGCTATTGGGGCGGACCGGAAGGCGGCGAAGCATCGCCCGGGACCGCGGCGTTCGATTACAGCAGCTATGTCGGCAAGGACAATCTCACCACCTGCGCCACCGTGGGGGAGCATCCCACGGATCCGGATGACGCCAGTTCCTGTACCGCCGTGGATGCCGAGGGCAACGCCCTCTATATGGTCCATGCCCGAACCGGCGAGTTGGTCTGGAAGGTGGTGAAGGGGGCGACGGATACATCCTCACCAACCACGGTGGAGGTGGCGGATTTCAATGACAGCGTTGCCGCGCCGGTGACAATGGTACCTTCCCGCAATGAGAACGGTATTATCGAGTTGTTCTACGTGGCGGATACAGGCGGCAACGTCTGGCGTTTCGATACCCCCCGTGCCGGCACAACGGAGCAACAGGAGGATGCTTCCTTCAGGACGGACAACTGGCAGGTTACCAAGATTGCCGAACTTGGCCACGATAGCTCGGATGGCGTGGATCGGCGCTTCTTTGCCGCCATGGATATTGCGCGCTCCGAAGATGAACTGGGTGAATATCTCGGCCTGGTTCTGATATCGGGGGACCGGGCCCATCCGCGTTCGGAAACCAGCGTCCAGAATACAACCTTTATGATCAAGGACCGCTTTACCGTACCCGGCAAGCCCGATGGCGATCCGGATAACGATCCGGCCACGAATACGCGCCAGCCTATTACCCTGAGCGACCTGGAAAACGTCACCAGTAACTGCCTGACCGCGGTGGACCGGCAGGCGGACGATCTCTGCCAGGTTGATGAAGCAGACACCAGTGGTTTAATAAACGGCTGGTACTTCGATTTGGGTGGTGATGGTGAAGGCCCTGGGGAGAAAGGTTTTACTCAACCCCTGATTGGCTTTGATCCCCAGACCGAGGAACCGATCATTTTCTTCACCACGTATGTGCCTCAGGAAGACGATCCGGAAGCGTGCACTGCAAATATCGGTTTCAGCCGGCTTTATGAAGTGGATTTTGCCACCGGTGCGCCCAAGTTCCACTTGAGCGGCTCCACCACGGGAACCGACTTTATCAGGGAAGACCGCTTCGAAAATCTTGCCCCGGGTATTGATGGCGGGGTTACCGCCATTACGCCCAACCAGGGCCTGACCTCGACTGGCAGGCCGGTGGAAATTGGTTCTCAGCGCCCCATCCCCAAATACTGGCGGGAAAAGGGCGTTGATGTCTTGGATGATTAAATAGGCCGACTGTTTATGGAAAAAAACACAATACCGGGAATGAACAGGTCAAAGGGGTTTACCCTGATTGAACTGATGATAGTGGTCGTGGTGGTCGCTATCCTGGCAGCCTTCGCTTACCCCGCCTACCAGGATTATGTGCTCAGGTCCAACAGGGCCAATGCAAAAGGCGAGTTACTGGAGGTGGCTTCCCTGCAGGAACAATATTTTGCCAATAACAAGGAGTACACGGGCTCCCTGTCGGATCTGGGCTATTCAAACCCTCACTATATCGATGGCCGGGGTGACCCATCCTCGGCGGGGCAGGCCCGCTATGTGATTGACATTACCACCAATGCCAATGGGCTGAGCTACGGGCTCCGTGCCACGCCTCAGAATATGCAGACGGACGATACCCTCTGTAATGCCCTCGGTGTTGACGACCGTGGCAGGAAGTTTAAACAGGTGACAAACAATGCTTTGGGAGTCATAACCGGAACTGCGTCCGACGGCGAGTGCTGGTAATACGAAAACCTAATCAATCCCCAGCTTCTGCAACTTATAACGCATCTGCCGGAAACTGATACCCAGTTTCTCGGCGGAGGCGGTCTTGTTCCAGCGGTTCTCTTCAAGGGTCCTCACCAGAATCTCTTTCTCGATATCGGCGAGATAGTCATCGATGGATGTGCCGGGTCCGGGCATAAACTGGTCCGCGGCGCCTGAATTGCCGGATCGGGAAGCCCGGTAGTCAGCCGGTGTTTCCCGGGTCTGCAGGCTCAGGTCCTCGGCCCGGATGATGCCGTTGCTGCACAGGGTGAAGGCCCTTTCCAGGGTGTTTTCCAGTTCGCGGACATTGCCGGGAAAGGGGTAGCGCCTCAAGGCCGCCAGTGCCTGCTTGTCGATGACGGGGGCGTCGATGCCGGCTTCCCGGGCGAACCGGGCGACGAAAAGATTCGCCAGTTCGCCGATATCTTCCGACCGCTCCCGCAGGCTGGGCACCTGTACCTCGATAACATTGATGCGGTAGAAAAGATCCTGTCGGAAATGACCGGCCGCGACTTCCGCGGCAAGGTTTTTGTGGGTGGCGCTCAGGATGCGCACATCCACCGGTTTTTCATCCTGGGCACCCACGGGGCGCACGGATTTTTCCTGGATGGCGCGGAGCAGTTTCACCTGCATGTCCAGAGGCAGGTCGGCCACTTCGTCGAGAAACAGGGTGCCGCCGTCGGCGGCCTGGAACAGGCCCTGCTTGTCCTGGAAGGCGCCGGTGAAGCTGCCCTTGCGGTGGCCGAAGAATTCGCTCTCCATAAGTTCCGAAGGAATGGCGCCGCAGTTCACGGGAATGAAGGGCCCGTTGGCCCGTGGCCCCTGGTAGTGGATGGCCCGGGCCACCAGTTCCTTGCCGCTGCCCGATTCGCCGCTGATAAAGATCGGTGCCTGGCTGCGCGCCATGCGGCCGATCTGGTGGCGGAGGGATTCCATGACGGCCGAATTGCCAATCAGGCCGGTTTCCTCGACGTTCAGGGGCTCCCGCTCTGAGCGCAACTCCAGGGCGGTGTTGACCATCGCGCGCAGTCGCTTTAACTCGACGGGCTTGGAAATAAAGTCGAAGGCACCGCGCTTCAGGGCCTCCACGGCGGTATCGGTATTGCCGTGGGCGGTAATTACCGCCACCGGCATGTCCGGGTACCGGGACTGGATATGATCCACCAGGCTCAGGCCGTCGCCGTCGGGCAGGCGCATGTCTGTCAGGCAGAGGTCGAATTGCCGCCGGGCAAGCAGTGCCTCGGCCTGGGCGCAGGTGGCCGCGCCGGTCACCGTCAGGCCGAGTTTTTCCAGAGTGATGCCGAGCAGCTCCAGAATATCCGGCTCGTCGTCAATGATCAGCGCCTGATGTTTTCGCATGTTCACTTCTCGGTAGCAGCTTGTCGGGATGGGCAAAATGCAGCCGGAAGCAGCCCGGCTCGTCTCCCTGAGGTGGCAGGTATTTTAACGTTGCGAAGTTGATTGTGCACAGCTCCCGGGCGATATAGAGCCCCAGCCCCGTGCCTTCCGGCTCGGTGGTGAAGAAGGGTTCGAAGAGTTTGCCCCGGTGCTCCCTGGGTACGCCCGGGCCCATATCGATCACATCCAGGGTGGGCAGGTCGTCGTCTGTGTCCCGGGTAAGGCGAAGGCGGGCCCTGGCCTCGCCTGTGGCCTTCCGGGTATGGCGTACGGCGTTGTCGAGCAGGTTGGTGAGGATTTGCTGGAGATGGCCGGGATCGAAAGTGGCCTGGAGTTGTCGGTTTTGAGCGTCCAGCTCCACCTGTGCATCCGGTGCATACTCCCGGTAGTCCTCAAGAAAGCGTTTGAGCCAGTCGCGCAAGTTGAATTTCTGCAGCGAATTGGGCTTGTGCCGTGAAAGACCCAGTACGTTCTCGATAATGTGATTCACCCGGCGGCTGTGGCGATCGATGATATCCGTCAATTTGGCCGCCGCGGGGTCGGCGTTATTGTGTTCCGCAAGCAGCTGGGAGGCATGGCTGATGGCCCCCAGGGGGTTGCGGATCTCGTGGGCAATGCTGCCGGTTAAGCGGCCCAGGGAGGCCAGCTTCAGCTGCTGGGCGTGCTGGGCGGCGGCCCTGAGATCTTCCAGGAAGATCAGGGTGCGGTTCTCGCCACGCTCGTCCAGACGGGTGAAGTTGGCCTGTAGCTCGATATCGCCGTATTTGGGCGTGAACGGCGGTGTCCGCAACCAGGGGTAGCTGCGCCAGCGCACCAGCTGCTTGTACAGCCTGGGCTCGATATGAATGTCCTGGCCGGGCGCAAGGGGAACCCC
This sequence comes from Cellvibrionales bacterium UBA4495, assembly GCA_002388905.1. GTDB lineage: Bacteria > Pseudomonadota > Gammaproteobacteria > Pseudomonadales > Porticoccaceae > DGNJ01. Next base: position 2,521 of record DGNJ01000106.1, on the reverse strand, counting down.
GCTGCGGTGACCGCCCAGCAGTTCCACGGCGGCCCGGTTGATCAGCTCGATTTTGTCGCCGGTGTCGATGACGATGATACCTGTCAGCATGCGGCTGACGATCAGTTCGTTCAGTTTCTGCAACTGGGCGGACTGTTCCGATTCCCGGTCGGCCTGTTCCTGGGCGGTACGCAGCGCACGGTTGAGGCCCTGGAAGATCAGGGAAGTAAAAAACAGCAGAATTCCCAGGATACCGGCGGGAAAGATGGAACCGCCCTTTTGTTCCAGGAAAAGCAGGGTGGTGGCGCTCTCGAGGATAATGCAGATGCTGGCCATGGCCGCGACCAGTATTGCCAGCTGGCCGGTAAAAAAGATGGATCCGGCGGCCACGGTCACCAGCAACAGGTAGCCCAGGCCGCTGGCCAGACCGCCGCTGGCGTGCATCAGCAGTGTCTGGCTGATGATGTCGGTGAGCAGAATAAAGAACAGCGTCGGCGAGCGCACCTCGAAGCGGTGGCGCCGGCAGACGGCCAGCGTCGCCATGCACAGCAGCACATAGGCAATTGCCGTGACCGAAAACAACCGGGGATCGATGCGGCCCACCAGGTCGTCGGCCACTTCCCCCCAGAAGGAGGCCAGCAGCAACAGAGCCAGGATCAGCCGGTAATAAAGGTAGATACGCAAAAGCCGGGCGTTGAGTCTATCCTGTCTGAAGATGCTCTGGCTCTGTTCCATGCAGGGTCCGCCCGGTTCTGGTTATTGGATATCCATACTTTGCCCTCGACGGGATTTTATCTGAAAATACGCGCCTCTTTCATTGATGTTCGCTGAAGAATGACCGAAATCACGATTGCCCTGGCCCAGTTGAACCCCCTGGTGGGGGATATTCCCGGCAACACCGACAAGGTGGTGGAAACCCTCGACAAACTGCGTCGGGAAGGCAGGACCGCTCTGGCGCTTTTCCCGGAACTGGTTCTGACAGGCTACCCGCCCGAGGATCTGCTGCTGCGCCCCAGTCTTGAAACCCGGGTGGAGTCGGCCATTGGCCGGGTCGCCGCCGCTACCCGTGGCCTCACCGCGGTGGTGGGTTACCCGCGCCGCCGGGAGGGGGTACTGCTCAATATGGCCGGGATTTTCCGGGATGGCAAGCTGGTGGCCGAGTATGCCAAGCAGTATCTGCCCAATTATCAGGTCTTTGACGAGAAACGCTATTTCGGTCAGGGCGACAAGGCTTGTGTCATCGATATCGCCGGTGTGAGAACAGCCATTACCGTGTGCGAGGATATCTGGCATCCCCAGCCCATGGTGCAGGCCCACAAGGCCGGCGCCCGGCTGATGCTCAATATCAACGCTTCGCCATTCCATCGCAACAAGCAGGCCGAACGCAGGGATATCCTGGCGACGCGGGCCGCGGAAGGCAATATGCCCATCGTCTATGTCAACCAGGTGGGCGGCCAGGATGAGCTGGTATTCGATGGCGGCTCGATGGTCGTCGACGACATGGGCCACCTGGCCATGCAGGCACCGATGTTCGAGGAGGGAATATACTCGGTGGCGGTCACCGTCGAAGATGGCGGCGTCCGGGCCATCGAGGGCGAGGTGGTGCCCGATCCGGACCTGATCCCTTCCGTTTACCAGGCACTGGTCACCGGCGTACGGGACTACATCAATAAGAATGGCTTTCCCGGCGTGGTGCTGGGCCTGTCCGGCGGCATCGATTCGGCGGTGACCCTGGCCGTGGCGGTGGACGCCCTGGGGGCGGACAGGGTCGAGGCGGTGATGTTGCCGTTCCGCTATACCTCTCGATTAAGCCAGGACGTCGCCGCGGAGGAGGCGGAAAAGCTCGGTGTCGAATACAAGGTGATCGGTATCGAGCCAATCTACGATACCTTCATGGCGGCGCTGGAAGAGGAGTTCGCCGGCACCGAGCCCGATACCACCGAGCAGAACATCCAGGCCCGGGCAAGGGGAGTGATCCTGATGGCCATCTCCAACAAAAAGGGCGTACTGGTTCTGACAACCGGGAACAAGAGCGAAGTGGCCGTAGGTTATGCCACGCTTTACGGTGATATGGCCGGTGGTTTCGATGTGCTCAAGGATGTGCCCAAGACCCTTGTTTACGAACTCGCACGCTACCGGAATACCGTCTCGCCGGTGATCCCGGAAGAAGTGATTACCCGGCCGCCATCGGCGGAACTGGCGCCGGACCAGAAGGACGAGGACAGCCTGCCGGCATATCCGGTGCTGGATCGCATCCTGGAACTTTATATCGAGCACGATTGCAGCGCCGCGACCATTATCTCCGAAGGTTTCGAGCCCGAGGACGTGCACCGGGTGATTCGCCTGGTGGATATCAACGAGTACAAGCGCCGGCAGGCTCCCATCGGGGTGCGGATCACCCGGCGCGGCTTTGGTCGCGATCGCCGCTATCCCGTCACCAACGGCTGGAAGCCGGGCGAATAAGCTACTGAGCCAATGGTTGGTGTGTGGGAGCGGTCCCCGACCGCAATAAACCACCGGGTCTCAAAGCATGTTCCTCGCG
>DGNJ01000107.1 GCA_002388905.1 Cellvibrionales bacterium UBA4495 | reverse complement strand
ACGAAACCGGGTCAACTCCAAAATAGCGCTGGAACTGATACACCTGACCCTGGCGGTGGTTGCCTTATCGATTCTGGTTCACGGAGTTAGCGTAAAGCCCACTATTGCTCGCTTTTGGCCTTCGCGAAAGCCCGGGCATTAACAGTCACCACGCCGAAATCCCGCCTTTGTCATCGGGAAAACGAGTCTTTCCCCTGGCAGCCATCGGCACGGTCTTGGGCTGCGGCCTGTCGTACCACATGCCGGGGGCGGTTTTCGGGGCACGACGTGGATACCTTGCTGCAGGCTTGTCGGCGAGGTCTTTTTCTCACCGCCAGTCGCGAAAATTCCCCCAGCATGAGCGGTTGCTAACAATGGCCTGGGCAATCGGTTCTGACAACCGCGCCTATAGCCATTGCTTGTGCTTGAAAATCACATAGGGTGCGATACTGGAGAGGATCATCAGAAGTATGGCAAATGGGTAACCCCAGGGCCAGTCCAGCTCGGGCATGTGCCTGAAATTCATCCCGTAGGCGCTGGCAATCAGGGTTGGTGGCAGAAAGATCACCGCAACCACAGAAAATATCTTGATAATCTGGTTCTGCTCGATATTGATTGACCCCTGCAGGGTCTGCAGCAGGAACCCCACTTTCTCGAACAAAAAGCTGCAATGGGGCAACAGCGAATCGACGTCCCGCAACAAGGTTCCGACGTGCGCCCGTTGTTTTTTGTCCAGCTCGCCATGGCGCAGCATGAAGGCCAGGTCGCGCTGGGCATCCACCAGGCACAGGCGCACTTTACTGTTGCGGTGCTCGTGCTTCGACAGGCGGTCAATGTTGATGCGCATCTGTTCTCCGCGGTGCTGCAGTGCCGCGCCACCGATTTCGTCGAGATTTTGGTGAATCTCCTCCAGAGTGTCGGCCAGATCATCAAGTTTGATCTCATAGAGCTCGAGAAACAGATCCAGCGGCTGTGCCGCCGTCAGTCGCCGGGCCGCCCGCATGCGCAGCAGGCGGAGTGCAGCAACTTCGGGTTCATGGAGACTGATAAACCGTTCGTGTGTCAGCAGCAGGGCCACATTGACGGTTTCCTCACGGCCTTCAGTACGCTGGAGAAACATTGAGGATATGTGTACTCCGCGCTCGTCAACGTAGGAACGCGAACTCGCCTCGATCTCCTCCAGATCGTCCGACCTGGGGAGTACCTGCTGGTGCAGTTCCTCCACCAGTTGCCGTTCTTCGGGAGTCGACTCGGCCAAATCGATCCAGATACTGTTTTCCAGCGCCTGCTCGTCGGCAGGTTCGATTATCCGGGTCAACAACCCCGCTTCCAGCCTGAATGCGCTCAACATGGTAACGGCAACCTTTGAATAGATAAGTGTTCGCTCTTGATCATGATCGAGGGATATAAATCAACTATGCGTCTGCGAACCGGATTCAGTCAGCGCCTCGAAGCCAGAAATCAGGTCAAACAATTCCGCGTCAATCCCGCTTTGCCGCAAGCGGTGAAAGTTGCCATTGAGGTCGTCCAGCAGGTCCTCGATATTGTTTTCGGCCCGTTGCATTCCCGCGAGGCGGCTTGCGTTCTCGCTGGCCAGGGATTCGGCGCAGGCCCGGAACAGGGAGACGAAGAGATATTCGCGGATCAGCACCCGCAGGGTGGAGGCCCCAGCCCCCACAACCTCCGGAAGATTTTCCGTCGGCCACGGACGCTCGCCCAGCTCCCGCCGCCAGATGTCATCCAACGGCAACAGCCGCTGACTGACGGGAGTATAAACCGACCCGGCCGTGGGACTGTTGTAGAAGAGATAGAGTTCGGCAATGTCGCCTTGGCTGCGGAGCCTCTCGGTTGCCATCAGTATCTGCCCGACCAGCAGCGTGATGGCCCTGACGGCATTGGGCACGGCAAAACACTCCAGCGGCCTAAGGCCCGCCTCCGTGAGGCGGGCATGAACACGCTCGCCCACCGCCCAGACCCGGCGCTCCCCGGGCAGCGTCGCAAGGGTTTCGAGGGCATAATCGGCCGCCACGTCATTAAACTGGCCCACCAGTCCCTGATCCGAACCAAACACCACCGCGCCAATCGCCCCCGTCTCCGCTGCTCTTGCCTCTCCCGCCAGCATCGACGCCGGATCCGTGCCGCGAAAACACACACTCAGGCCCAGTTCCACCGTGCGGTAGTAATCCCCCAAGGCACGCACCGATTGCTCGTACTGGCCGATACTCGACGCCGCCATGGCCTTCATGGTGCGGACCACGGACTGCAGATCAACGGCGCTGTCGATCTGGCGGCGCAGGGTCGCTGCGGTATCGCTCATTCTGTCTCTCCGGCACGCGTTCCGGCCGCGGAGTGAGTCGCGGAATCGGCCTGCGCCTGGAACGGTTCCAGCCCCCGGCGGGCGATATCGATAATCGTTTCCCGATCCTCATCGCTCAAGGTGTCGGCGCTGTCCAGGCGCTCGATAACCGGCGCCGGGATCTCTGCCGCCGCCTTGTCCACGGCCTGCTCGGCATCGGTCATGCGCTCCAGCGGCACAGTGTCGAAAAGTCCGGCACCCAGCGCAAGCAGCACAGCAATTTGCGCGGGTACGCTCACGGGGTTGAATTCCGGTTGCTTAAGGCAGGCGCGAATACGCCGCCCATGGGCGATGATCTTGCGGGTGTCTTCGTCCAGCCGGGCTCCGAACCGGGCGAAGGTCTCGAGTTCCTCGAACTGCGCATAGGCGAGCTTGAGGTCCCCCGCCACCGCGCGATAGGCCGCCCGCTGCGCCTTGCCGCCCACCCGCGACACGGATTTCCCCACATCGACCGCCGGCAGCACACCCAGGTCGAATAACGTCGGTGAAAGGTAGATCTGTCCGTCAGTGATGGAAATCAGATTGGTGGGAATATAGGCGGAAATGTTCTGGGCCTCGGTTTCGATGATGGGCAGCGCGGTGAGTGAACCACCGCCGCGCTCCTCGCGAAGATGGGTCGCCCGCTCCAGCAGCCGCGAATGAATGTAGAAGATGTCGCCGGGAAAGGCCTCGCGACCGGGCGGGCGGCGCAGCAGCAGGGACAACTCGCGATAGGCGCGGGCATGGTGGGTGAGGTCGTCGTAAACGATCAGCACATCGTGGCCCTGTTCCATGAAATGCTCGGCGATACTGGTGGCGGCGTAGGGCGCGATATAGGCGAGCCCCGGCGGATCATTGCCCTCGGTGACGACCACGACAGTGTAGGCCAGCGCGCCCTTTTCCCGGAAGGTGGCCACCGCCCTGGCCACGGCGGACGCGCGCTGGCCGATGGCGCAGTAGACGCACAGGACATCCTTGCCGCGCTGATTGAGGATGGTGTCGATGGCGATGGCCGTCTTGCCGGTCTGGCGGTCACCCAGAATCAGCTCGCGCTGGCCTCGGCCGATGGGAATCAGGGCATCCACCACCTTGAGACCACTTTGCAGCGGCACCTGGACCGGCGCCCGGTCCATGATAGCCGGGGCGGAGCGCTCGATGGGCAGACGAGCGCTTGCCATCAACGGCCCGCTGCCGTCGAGTGGTCGGCCGAGGGGGTCGATAACGCGCCCAATCAATCCATCCCCCACGGCCACGTCCATGACCCGGCCGGTGCGCTCGACTTCATCCCCGGCGTGCAGATGCCAGTAGTCGCCGAGCAGGACGACCCCGATCTCGTCCTCGTCCACGTTGAAGGCAATGCCGTAGGCATCGCCGGGGAATTTCACCAGCTCGTCACTGCCCACACCGGGAAGGCCGCTGACCTTGGCTATGCCCGTGGAAACGCGGGTCACCGTTCCCACCTCCCGCGGTTTCAGTTGCGGCACAAACTGTTCGCGGCCCAGCCTCAGGCCGTCAAAGGCCGTATCGAGGACAGTTTGCAGGGAATCCGGCGACGTGCTCATGGGGCCTCCCCCGGAGCGGCCGCAGGACCTGATTGCTGCGGGGTTTCCGCTTTGGCTTCTGGTTCGGCCCGTTTTGTCAGCAATTCGCCGACACTGTTTTCCAGAGAGCGGAGATAATCAGCGATACTCCAGGCGATTTTTTGTCCATCGGTGGTCAATTCAATACCCGCGATCACCTCCGGCGCGGTCTCAAAACGCACCTGCACGTCCGCCGCCAGAGTCTCGTTCAGGGCCGCCTGGATGCCATCCCGTTGCTCCGGTGTCAGCTCGAAGGCGCTGCGCACACGCACCGGGTGGGCCGACGTTTTCAGGGTACCGGCAAAGCGCTGTCTGGCCTCATCGTCCAGCGCCCGCAATCGTTCGACGAAAATCTCGCTCATGTGTGCTTCCAGGCTTGTCCCGGAAAGATCATTCAGGGCCTTGCGGGCGATGGCAAACACCTCGGCGCGGGTGCGACGGGCGACTTCATCATTCAGGCTTTGCTGTTCCCGTTGCAGTGCCTCCTGTTGTTTGGCGCGCAGAACCTCGGCCGCCTGTCGCGCTTCATCGAGCAGCCGCTGGCGTTCCGCTTTCGCCTCGTCGGCTGCCCGATCCAGGAGCGCGGCGCGCTGCTGGTCGAACGCTTCGTTCTTGCGCCGGAAAGCGTCGCGCTCGGTTTCGGCTTCGGTCTCTTTGGCGGCGGCATCCGCCAGCGACCGGGCGATACGCTGTTCCCGGGCGTCGATGGCGCGCAAAATGGGCTGGTAAAGAAAGCGCTTGAGCAGCCACACCAGGATGACAAAGTTGACCACCTGGGCGGCGACGGTGAACCAGTCGACGAGCATGGCTTAGTTTCCGGCGGTCTGGGCGATGGCGTGATTCCAGAATGGATTGGCGAAGATGAGAATCATCGAGACCACGAAACAGTAGATCGCCGTGGACTCGATCATCGCCAGGCCCACAAACAGGGTCCGGGTGATAGTGGCGGACGCGTCGGGCTGCTGTGCCAGCGAAGTCAGCGCCGCGGCGACCGACCGCCCCTCCCCCAGTGCCGGGGCCATGGTCCCGAAGCCGGTGGTAAGGCCGGCGATGACAATGGATGCCACCGCGATGATCGTCATACTGTCCATAAAGGTTCCCTCAGATTCTCGGTTTTCATTGGTTTTGCGCCATAGCGGTTTCAGCAGTGCGGACACGGGTCGCTGCGGCGATATAAACCGTGGCCAGAATAAAGAAAATGTAGGCCTGCACCATGCCCGTAAGCAATCCCAGCGCCATCATCACAATGGGAAAGATAAACGGCGTGATGGTGAGCAGGATCGCGATGATCATGGTACCGCTCATCATGTTGCCGAACAGCCGCACGGCCAGCGCCAGGGTCCGGGAGATCTCGCTGATGATATTGAACGGCAGCATGATGATCGTGGGCTGGGCATAGGACCTGAGGTAGCTGCCCAGGCCGCGTTCCCGGATGCCGAAGAAGGGCACGGCGACAAACACGCATAGCGCCAGCGCCACCGTGGTCGACAGCGAGCCCGTTGGCGGCTGGTAGCCGGGAATGATGGTGCACAGGGCCGCGGTGGCGAGAAACAGTACCAGAGTGGCCAGGAAGCTGAGATAGCGTCTCGGGTTGGCGAGCCCGACATCCTCGATTTGTTCCTCGACGGCAAGGACGACAATTTCGAGGACGTTCTGCCAGCGGGCACGCTGCAGGCCAATGGAAAGTTTGCGGGTAATAAGCGTTGCACCCACGGCAAGGATAAGCATGATCCCCCATGTGAAGACAATGGTGGCGTTGAGCTTGAAAAACCCGTATTGCCAGAAAATGATCTCGTCGGGACTAAGGTGCATGACCGGCCTCTTTCGACGGGGCTGTAACGTCGTCGCGCGGCGGCCCGGCGAGCCGCGTTACGATGATGCGCGCAATAACAAACCCGAACAGACAGGCCAGCAGCCGTTGCCACTGACCATCCCCGACAAAATAAAACCCGGCGATGACGACAGCAGTCCGCAATAGCAGGCTGCCAAAAAACAAAAGCGCCGGTCGTTTCGACCCCACACCCTGGCGCACCGTCCACCACAGGCCGCCAAAGAAAACGGCGCCGAGCAACAGGCCCGCCACCCCCGCCAGTGCCAGCGTCAACCCTTCATTCATCGCCATCGTCCTGTTCATCCCGCATCGCCTTGTCTTCCCTGGCAACCCAGTGCCAGGCATTCAGGCAGCCAATCGCCAAACCGATAAACAGCAGCATCAGCGTCCAGGAGTGGCTTGCTGAATGGTGCTTGTCGAGCCAGATACCGAGAGCCGCGCCCAGCAGCGTGGGAATCGCCACCGACCAGCCAACCAGACCCATCATACCCAGGCCGAACCAGACGCCCGGCGCGGGATTGCGCTGCGCCCTGCGCTTGCGCGCGGCATTCCTGCCGACTTCCTCACCGAGCGACGATTTCGGCTTCGCGCCCTTGCTTTGAGGCCCTTCAGTCATTGTGAAACCTTGCCATGCGGTGGATGAGGTTACTTTCCATTTTCGCCAGCACGGAACGCACGCTCTGCTCTTGCTCATCCAGGACCAGAAACTCCTTCTCCACCGCGTCGCGCAACTGATCGAGATCCGCGCCCCCGATTGCCTGGCGCACGGAAACCACCACGTCCGCGCCGGTCTTGACCAATACCCCCTCATCCACCGCCACGTAGACCTCGCCCTCCGCTTCAGTTTCATAGGTCAGTATGCCGGGCACAAGGGCCGCCACGCAGTCGAGCCGGCGCGGCAGGAGGCCCAGCGAACCGGCGCCGGTTTCCGCGACGATGCGTATCACACTGCTTTTGTCGGCGAAGACCTGGAAAGGCAAAAGCACCCTAAGATTCATCAGGATCGACGGCATGTTCGATCTCCGCTGGCGGTTCGGCCGCGGCCCCGGATCCACTGTCCGCGCCTTTGCCAGATTGCACTTTCTGTTTCGCCTCGTCCACCACGCCAATCATATAGAGCGCGCTTTCCGGATAGTCTTTGAACTCATCGTTCAGAATGCGCTCACAGCCGTCCAGCGCTTCTTCCAGACTCACCAACTTGCCCTGGAGCCCGGTAAACTGCTCGGTGGTGAAAAACGGCTGGGTCAGAAACCGCTCCAGGCGGCGGGCCCGGGCGACCAGATTGCGGTCCTCCGGGGAAAGCTGCTCCAGGCCAAGCATGGCAATGATATCCTTGAGTTCCGCGTATTGTGCCAGCGTGCGGCGGATTTCCTGGGCCAGCGCATAGTGCCGCGCGCCGACGATACCCGGCGTGGCCATCTTGGAGCTGGACTGCAACGGATCGATGGCCGGGTACAGTCCCTCGCTGGCCCGCTTGCGCGACAGCACGATCGATGCGGACAGATGCGAGAAGGTATGCACCGCCGCCGGGTCAGTAAAATCGTCCGCCGGCACATATACCGCCTGGATCGACGTGATGGCGCCGCTGTCAGTATTGGCGATACGCTCTTCCAGCTGGGACAGCTCAGTGCCCATGGTGGGCTGATAGCCCAGGCGTGACGGCATCTGTCCCATCAGGCCGGACACTTCCGAGCCGGCCTGGATAAACCGGAAGATATTGTCGATAAGCAGCAACACATCCCGGCGCTCGTCGTCGCGGAAATACTCGGCCATCGTCAGGGCAGCGTGACCGACGCGGAAACGTGCCCCCGGCGGCTCATTCATCTGGCCGAAGATCATCACCATATTCGACAATACGCCGGCCTGCTTCATTTCTCGGTAAAGCTCCTCGCCTTCGCGGCAACGTTCGCCAATACCGCAAAAAATACTCACGCCTTCGTGTTGCCCGACCATGTTATGGATCATCTCGGTGAGCAACACCGTCTTGCCCACCCCCGCCCCGCCAAATAAGCCCGCCTTGCCGCCACGCTCCAGCGGCATCAGCACATCGATAACCTTGATGCCCGTCGTAAAAACTTCAGACGTGGTGGACCGGCGCGCCAGCGGCGGCGGGGCCCGGTGCACAGACCGCCACTGCACGTCCGTCGGTGCCGCTTCGCGGTCTATAGCACGGCCGAATACGTCAAACATGCGCGCACGGATACCCTTGCCCACCGGAGCCTGCAGCGGACCGCCGGTGTATTCCACCACCATGCCGCGGGCGAGTCCCTGGGTGGGAGTCAAGGCAATACCCCGCACGCGCCGCGTATCAAGTTGGGCCAGCACTTCGATGATGATTTCGCCTGTGTCACCCGTACGCAGCAGGGAATAGATGGGTGGTAGCTGCATATCGAAGTGAATGTCCACGACACTGCCGCGCACCGAAACCACCGCACCTGTATTCGATAAACGGTTCATGTTTTCCATCGCCTTCTCGTTGCCATGACACTATGAAGTGGTCAATGAATGTGAACAACCCGGTTAAGGAATAATACACCGCGCGGTTTGGTCGCCTCTTCAGTCACTGGGCACCCACAGGGGTCGTGACGCGGCCATTCCAGGCGTGGATGACAGGCT
>DGNJ01000080.1:14467-27171 GCA_002388905.1 Cellvibrionales bacterium UBA4495 | reverse complement strand
AGCTCAGGCAGCCGTGACCGCCATTGCCGGCGTGCACGGTGACGGGCGCTTCATCGACAAATTTCACGGCGGTACCTCGCGTTTGCGTTCACGAATCCAGTATATAAGGTCGCGGGAGTGATGACTAAGGCCGGTCCGGCGGTCCGGCGGCCCGGCGATCCGGCGATCCGGCGATCCGGCACATGGCCGACTGTAATTACTTCTTCGCGATCAAGGATCGCTCCCACACCGATAGAAAGCATTATCCCTGCGTATAGCTACCTCTTCGCGATCGAGGATCGCTCTCATATCAATAGAGGGGCGCTAGCCGGCCCTTTGACTGCGGAGTGCCAACAAAAAAAGCCCCGCGCGGGGGCTTTTTGGTGGTCGCGGTTGCCGTACGCCTTCAGGAAGCGGGGACGATCTCCACGAACTTGCGGTTCTCGGCGCCGCGGGTCACAAACCTGACAGTGCCGTCCGCGGTGGCGAACAGGGTGTGGTCGCGGCCCAGGCCGACATTCTCGCCGGCGTGATAACGGGTGCCGCGCTGACGCACCAGAATGTTGCCGGCCTTGACCATCTGACCGCCGAAACGCTTGACGCCAAGACGTTTGCTTTCCGAATCGCGACCGTTACGGGTGCTACCACCAGCTTTCTTGTGAGCCATGAGTACTCTCCTTCAAATCCGATCAGTCGGCGTTGATGCCGGTAATTTTCACTTCGGTAAACCACTGACGGTGGCCCATCTGCTTGCGATGGTGCTTACGGCGACGGAATTTCAGAATCCAGACCTTGTCGCCGCGACCGTGGTTGACCACTTCGGCGCTGACCTTGCCGCCTTCGACATAGGGAGCGCCGACCTTGACGTTGTCGCCCTCGCCCACCATCAGCACCTTGTCGAACTCGATGGCGTCACCGGTGGCCGCTTCCAGTTTCTCGAGCCGCAGGGTCTCCCCTTCCACGACACGATGCTGCTTGCCGCCACTTTCAATTACCGCGTACATATTCCGCTCCGTTAAACGCCTGCCATGGAACCCCGGGACATAAGGGGCCCTCTGAAGAGGGCGGCAATTCTAAGGGAAAGCCCGCCGCTTCGCAAGCGTCTTGATTCCCTCCCAATTCCTTGCGCCTGGCGGCTTCAATGGCCCGCTGCCTCTATTCCGGCGATGCCAATCCGGGCGCCACTCCGCCTCTTCTTGACAGGCCCAGCCCCCCTCCATAGGATTCCAGCCCGTCGCGACACGGAAACCTCTCCCCATGCTGCCCTTCCACCAGGTTGTCAGGACCGACTTCGAAGCCGTCAATGCCCGCATCATTGCCGAGCTGCACTCCGATGTGGCACTGGTGGAGAACATCGGCCACTACCTGGTCGAAGCCGGCGGCAAACGCCTGCGGCCGTTACTGGTATTGTTGACGGCACGGGCCTGTGGCTACCGGGGCGAGGACCATATCGCCATGGCCACGATCGTCGAGTTCATCCACACCGCCACCCTCCTCCACGACGATGTGGTCGACACTTCGGAACTGCGTCGGGGCCGCGCCACTGCCAACGCCCGGTGGGGCAATGCCCCCAGCGTCCTGGTCGGCGATTTTCTCTATTCCCGGGCCTTCCAGATAATGGTGGCCCTGGCCAATATGCAGGTCATGCGCATTATGGCCGACACCACCAACATCATTTCCGAGGGGGAAGTCCAGCAGCTGGTCAACGCCGGCAACCCGGAGGCGACCGAAGCCACCTACCTGGAAGTCATCCGCAAAAAGACAGCCCAGCTGTTCGAGGCCGCCGCCCGCACCGCCGCCGTCATTGCCGGCGCGCCTGGGAACGCACAGACGCAACTGGCCTCCTACGGCCACCATCTGGGCATGGCCTTCCAACTGGTGGACGACGCCCTGGACTACAGCGGCGATGCCACTTCCCTGGGCAAGAACGCCGGCGACGACCTGGCCGAGGGCAAACCCACCCTGCCCCTGATCCAGGTCCTTAAAAAAGGCACACCGGAACAGGCGGCCCTGGTGCGCGACGCCATCGAAAATGGCGGGCTCGACCGGCTGGAGCCGGTAATCGCGGCCATCGAGGATTGCGGGGCTATCGAGTACACCCTCGACATGGCAAAGGGCCACGTGCAAAAGGCAGAGGCGTGCCTGGCAACGCTGCCGCCTTCGGACGAGAAGACCGCCCTGGCGGACCTGGCCCGGTTTGCCCTGAACCGCTCCAGTTAGCGTCGCCCCGCTCATCGACGTGGCCGACGCTGGCCACTTTTTACTGACTCGCCGGTCAAAGGCAGGCCAGCGCGACAACAGGCTGATAACACTATAAATTTTTCTTATAATAAGGATTGGCGATAAAACCCGCTACAACGTCGGGGCGACCAACGTTCTATGCTTGAAGACCCAGATCGGGTAGAGTACGCGGCCCTGAACCACCCAATAACGATTGACGGAGAGACTTTCGTGATTATAGGTGTACCACTGGAAAACAAGCCAGGCGAGAATCGCGTAGCCCTGACACCGGGCAACGTGAAAGTCTGGACCGACAAAGGCGTCAAGGTGCTCATCCAGGCGAATGCCGGCAAGAACGCGGGACACCTCGACGATGAATACACCGGGGCGGGCGCCGAAATCGTCGACAGCCGGGAAGATATCTTCAAGCAGGCCGATATCGTCCTCCAGGTGCAGTCTTTCGGCGCCAACGACGTTAACGGCGAGGACGACCTTGCCCTGCTGCGCGAAGGCCAGGTCATTGCCGGCCTGATGGACCCCCTGGCCTCCGCGGAAGTGGCCAGGACCCTTGCCGACAAGAAGGTCACCGGTTTCGCCATGGAACTCGTACCGCGCATCAGTCGCGCCCAGAGCATGGATGTGCTGTCTTCCATGGCAACCCTGTCCGGTTACAAGGCGGTACTGATGGGTGCTTCGGCCTCGCCGCGTATCATGCCCATGCTGATGACCGCGGCCGGGACCCTGCAGCCGGCCCGCGCCTTTATCATGGGCGCCGGTGTCGCCGGCCTCCAGGCCTGTGCCACCGCCAAGCGCCTCGGCGCCGTGGTGGAAGCCTACGACGTGCGTCCCGCCGCCCGGGAGCAGATCGTCTCCGTGGGCGCCAAACCCATCGAGTTTCCGGAACTGGAAACCGAGTCCGCCGAGGGCAAGGGGGGTTACGCCAAGCAACAGAGCGACGAGTTCATCAAACGCCAACAGGAATTGATGACCGAAGTACTGGCGGAACAGGACCTGGTGATCACCACTGCCGCCGTACCGGGCGCCAAGTCGCCGATCCTGGTCACCGAGGACATGGTCAAGGCCATGAAACCCGGCTCGGTAATTGTCGACCTGGCTGCGGAGCGCGGCGGCAACTGCGCCCTCACCAAACTCGGCGAGACCGTCACCGCCTACGACGTTACCATTATCGGCCCGGAGAACGTCCCGTCCACCATCCCCATGCATGCCAGCCAGATGATCGGCAAGAACATGGAGATTCTGCTGGGCCATGTCATCGACGACAACAACGAGATCCACCTGGACTTCGAAGACGAAATCATCCATGAGACCGTCATCGCCCACGACGGTACCGTTACCCACGCCCGCATGCGCGACATGCTGGGCATGGAGCCGCTCGCCAAGCCCGAGCCGGCCGCCACCGAAAACAATGAAGGGGAGGCTTCCTGATGGAATTGCTCGTGATGCAACTGGCACTGTTTGTGCTGTCCCTGTTCCTCGGCGTGGAACTGATCACCAAGGTTCCCCCGACACTGCACACACCGCTGATGTCGGGCACCAACGCCATTTCCGGCATTACCCTGGTGGGCGCCCTGCTCGCCGCGGGCCACGGCGGCGAATCGTCGCTGGTGAGCGCCCTGGGTTTCATCGCCGTTATCCTGGCGAGCCTGAACGTGGTTGGCGGCTATCTCGTCACCAACCGGATGCTGGCCATGTTCAAGAGGAAGAACTAAACAATGAGTACTTATATTGTCGATCTGATCTACCTCTTTTCAGCGGTATTGTTCATCCTGGGCATCAAGGGTCTGACCAGGCCGAAAACCGCTGTCCGCGGCAATCTCACCTCGGCGGTGGGGATGCTTATCGCCGTACTGGTGACCCTGCTCGACCGGAGCATCATCAGCTACGAAATGATCGCCCTGGGCATGGCTATCGGCGCCATCGTCGGCGCCGTTATGGCCATCAAGGTGCAGATGACCGCCATGCCGCAAATGGTGGCCCTGCTCAACGGCTTCGGCGGCGGTGCCTCACTGGGTGTGGTCGCCTCCCAGTACCTGCTGGCCCTGGAGGGCACCGGCTTCGGCCCGGGTGCCGTGGGCGTTATCGGTGTGCTGTTCGCTATGGCCACCGTACTGATCGGTACCGTAACCCTCACCGGCAGCTTTGTGGCCTTCGCCAAGCTCCAGGAACTGATCTCCGGCAAGCCCATCGGCTTTGCCGGCATGAAGTTCCTCAATGCCGGCCTCTTCGTGGCAGCCGTGGTGCTGGTGCTAATGCTCATCGGCCAGCCCGCCAACACCGCCCTGTTCTGGGGTCTGGTGGCCGTGGCCGCCGTGCTGGGTCTGACCCTGGTGCTGCCTATCGGCGGTGCCGACATGCCCGTCGTCATCGCCCTGCTGAACTCCTACTCGGGCGTGGCGGCGGCGGCCGCCGGCTTCGTGATGCAAAACACGGTGCTGATCGTCGCAGGCTCCCTCGTGGGCGCCTCCGGGCTGATCCTTACCAAGATCATGTGCGTGGCCATGAACCGCTCGCTCACCAACGTGCTCTTCGGGGTGATGGGCGAGGGTGGCGAAACCATGGACGCCGACGAGGTCTACGAGGGCAAGATCACCAGCGCCCAGCCCGACGAAATCGCCATGATGCTGGAAACCGCCAAGCGCGTGGTGATTGTCCCCGGCTACGGGCTCGCCATGTCCCAGGCCCAGCACGCGGTGCGGGAACTGATGGACGTGCTGGAAGCCCGGGGTACCGAGGTGGAATTCGCCATTCACCCGGTGGCCGGCCGGATGCCCGGTCATATGAACGTCCTGCTGGCGGAAGCCGAGGTGCCCTACGACAAGCTGATCGAGATGGAGCGCATCAACCCGACTTTCGAGGATACCGACGTGGCCATCGTCATTGGCGCCAACGACGTTACCAACCCCATGGCCCGGGAAGACAAGGGCAGCCCCATCTACGGCATGCCCATCCTCCACGTGGACAAGGCCCGGAACGTGGTTGTGGTCAAACGCTCCCTCAGCCCCGGCTTTGCCGGCCTGCCCAACCCGCTGTTCGCCATGGACAACACCTACATGGTTTTCGGCGACGGCAAAAAGGCCATTATCGATATGACCGCGGCCCTGGATCAGGCCGACTGACCCGGTCAATCAGCGGCCAAGCCGCAAAAACCCCGCCGGGACAACCGGCGGGGTTTTTTTATATCTCTTGCCAACAAGATAAAAAGGCGGCGGCGAACCGGAAAAAAGAGGGCGACGCAGCCCCGTTAGCGGTTGGCTCTAGTCACCCACGGCGCGAATCAGCTCCAGCAGTTTCTCCGTGCGCCCCTTCATCAGCGTTTCGTCGCCGCGACTTTCCACATTAAGCCGTACCACGGGTTCGGTATTGGATAAGCGCAGATTAAAACGCCACGCGGGAAACTCCATGCTCAGGCCATCGGTGCGATCGATTACCGGATCCTGGTCGGCAAAATGCTGCGCCACCCGGTCTAGCGCGGCGTGGGGGTCTGCCACGACACTGTTTATCTCGCCGCTGCAGGGATAGTTGTCGATACCCTCGTTGACCCATTCGGAGAGGGGCTTGCCGGACTTTGACACCAGCTCCGCCACCAGCAGCCACGGGATCATGCCGCTGTCGCAATAGGCAAAATCCCGGAAGTAGTGGTGGGCGCTCATTTCGCCGCCGTAGAGCGCGTCTTCCTGGCGCATCCGCTGTTTAATAAAGGAGTGGCCGGTCTTGCTCTGCACCGCCTTGCCGCCCAGGGCCTGTACGCGATCAATCGTATTCCAGGTCAGGCGCGGGTCGTGGACGATGGTGCCGCCGCCATGCTTGCGCAGGAATGCTTCACCGAGCATCCCCACCAGGTAGTAGCCCTCCACGAAACGACCCTGTTCGTCGAAGAAAAAACAGCGGTCGAAATCGCCATCCCAGGCAATGCCCATATCGGCATCATGGGCAATGACCGCCTCGGCGGTGGCGGTCCGGTTCTCGGGCAGCAGTGGGTTGGGGATGCCATTGGGAAAATGGCCGTCCGGCTGATGGTGCACCTTGATGAAGTCAAAGGGAAGGTGCTCCTCCAGCAGATCGATCACCGGTCCGGCACCGCCGTTGCCCGCGTTCACCACCAGCTTCAGGGGCTTCAGGGCCTCGAGCTCGTCTATATAGCCGAGCAGGTGATCAATATAGGGGCGCTTGTCGGTCGCCCGGTGCAATTCGCCCCGACGGTCGGCCCCGTCGAAATTACCGCTTTCAGCCAGGGCCTTGATCTCGGGCAGGCCATCGTCGCCGCTCACCGGCCGGGCGCCCTCGCGCACGAATTTAATGCCGTTGTAATCCATGGGGTTGTGACTGGCGGTGACCACCAGCCCGCCATCGTACCCGCCGGCGAAGGTGGCAAAATAGATTTCCTCGGTACCGCACTGGCCGATGTGGGTCACATCGCAGCCGGCGTCGCGAATACCCTCCACCACGGCGTCGCAGAGACCGGGACTGGTGAGACGGATATCGTGGCCCACCACCAGGTGTCGCGCCGAGAGCACCTGGGCGAAACTCCGGCCGATCCGGTAGGCGATATCCTCGTTGAGCTCATCGGGCAGTCGACCGCGGATATCGTACGCCTTGAAGCAGTTCAACTTCACTGTCAGTCGTGCTCCTTTTTGTAGACGTTCTCGTACACGTAATTGGTGGCTTTGACATAACCGTCCACGCTGCCGCAATCGAAGCGTTTGCCCCGGAACTTGTAGGCCAGCACCCGGCCCTTGCGGGCCAGTTTGAGCAGGGCGTCGGTAATCTGGATCTCGCCATTCTTGCCGGGCTCGGTGTGGCGCAGGGCCTCAAAGATATCCGGCGTCAGCACATAGCGACCGATAATGGCCAGATTGCTGGGAGCCTCTTCCGCCCTGGGTTTCTCCACCATGCCGGAAACGGTATAGAGACCTGGCTCCAACTCCTCGGCCTCAATCACCCCGAACTTGGAAATCTGGTCTTCGGGCACTTCGGTGATGGCCACCACCGACTTGCCAAAACGGCGATACACCTTGACCAGCTGCTCCATGACCGAATCGTCCCCCTCTTCGACGATGCACAGGTCGTCGGCCAGGATGACCCCGAACGGCTCGTAGCCGACAAGCAACTCCCCCACCAGGATGGCGTGACCGAGGCCCTTCATCTCGGTCTGGCGCGTGGTGGAGAAAGTGGCCTGCTGGAGAATGGAGCGAATACAGGTCAGGTACTGCTCCTTTGGGGTACCGGCAATCTGGTGCTCCAGCTCGTAACTGACATCGAAATGGTCGTTGATGGCCCTTTTGCCCCGGCCAGTAACAAAACCGATCTGGTTGAGGCCCGCCGAGATGGCTTCCTCGACCCCGTACTGAACCAGGGGCTTGTTGACCACGGGCAGCATTTCCTTGGGCATGGCCTTGGTGGCGGGCAGGAAGCGGGTTCCATAGCCGGCCACCGGAAACAGACATTTCTTGATCATTGGCGACTCTCTCTTTTGGCAGTCCTTTCTTTGGCGATTCTTTCCAGGGAGCGATGTTGCAATTGTTACGCCAGCCCGCAGGCTTGGGCGGGAATGTGGGATAGTGGCCCGCGCACGGAACACCACGGGCCATCCCGGGCTGAGCTTATCGCATGCAGGTTGCACGCGCACCGGCTTCTCGATACAACCAGTACGCCGGTTACCGGCGCATAACGGAAATTGTACATTAAGTGGACCCCTGTTGACCCTATGGGCTGGCGGAAGCAGCCTGCAAACCATGCCGGGGCGACTGGACATCCGACCCGATTTCGCTAGAATGCAGCGTCATTTTGAAAGACGCAGCGAGTGCCGCTGCGCAGCCAATCGAGGACCGCGTCTCAATGGATTACCACCAACGCCAGAATTCCTACTCCCAGGAAGATATCCTGGCCTCCAGCCGGGGCGAACTCTTCGGGCCCGACCGGGCAAGACTTCCCGCCCCCAACATGCTGATGTTGGACCGCATTACCCACATCAGCGACCAGGGAGGCAAGTACGGCAAGGGCGAGTTGACCGCGGAACTGGATATCCACCCGGATCTCTGGTTCTTCGATTGCCATTTCCCGGACGACCCCGTTATGCCGGGCTGCCTGGGCCTTGATGCTCTCTGGCAACTGACCGGCTTTTTCCTGGCCTGGCGAGGCAACGAGGGTCGCGGCCGGGCACTGGGCGCCGGCGAGGTCAAGTTCTTCGGTCAGGTGCTTCCCACGGCCAGGAAGGTCACCTATCGCCTGGATATTTCCAGGATTATCGAGCGCAAGCTGGTGATGGCCATCTCCGACGGCTCTGTTGAAGTGGATGGGCGCGAAATCTACACTGCCAAGGACCTGCGGGTCGGCCTGTTCACGTCCACTGACAATTTTTAGCCGCTTCCATTAGAATACGAAGGCCAGTGCCGCCGCTTTGTGAATTCAAAGGAGTCATCCATGAGACGCGCTGTTATCACCGGAATGGGCATGGTTTCCTGTATCGGCAACGACAAGGAAACCGTCACCGAGTCCCTCAGGCAGGGCCGCTCCGGGATCAAGTACAAAGACGAATACAAACAGATGGGGCTCCGCAGCAATATCGCCGGTCAGATCGAGCTGAACCCGGCCGACCACATCGATCGCAAGACCCTGCGCTTTATGGGTAACGCGGCGGCCTACGGCTACATCGCCATGGAGCGGGCCATCGAGGATTCGGGTCTCGAGGAGAGCATGGTCTCCAATCCGCGCACCGGCATCGTCATGGGTTCCGGCGGCGTGTCCGGCGAAAAATTCGTGGAAACCATCGATACCGTCCGCGAGAAAGGTGTCAAGCGCGCCGGCCCCTACCGGGTCACCCAGATCATGGCCAGCACCGTCTCCGCATGCCTGGCCACCCCCTTCAAGATCAAGGGGCTCAATATTTCCATCGCCTCGGCCTGCGCCACCAGCGCCCACTGCATCGGGGCCGCTGTCGAACAGATCCAGCTCGGCAAACAGGACATCGTTTTTGCCGGTGGCTCCGAAGAAGAACACTGGTCCATGGCCTGCATGTTCGACGCCATGGGCGCCCTCTCCACCAAATACAACGATCAGCCGGAGAAGGCCTCCCGCACCTACGACCAGGGCCGGGACGGTTTCGTCATGTCCTGTGGCGGCGGATGCCTGGTGGTGGAAGAGCTGGAACACGCCCTGGCCAGAGGCGCCCATATCTATGCGGAAATCGTCGGTTACGGCGCCTCTTCCGACGGTTACGACATGGTGGCCCCATCCGGCGAAGGTGCGGTGCGCTGCATGGAGCAGGCCCTGGCCACGGTGGAAGGCCCCATTGACTACATCAATACCCACGGCACCAGCACGCCGGTGGGCGACATTCAGGAGCTCAAGGGCCTGCGGGAAGTGTTCGGCGACAAATGCCCCCCCATCGCCTCCACCAAATCGCTGACCGGCCATTCCCTGGGCGCCGCGGGCGTGCACGAAGCCATTTTCAGCCTGCTGATGCTGGAAAACGACTTTATCGCCGCCTCAGCCAACATCGAGAATCTCGATCCGGACGCCGAGGGCCTGCCCGTGGTCACCGAGCGCCAGGACAATGTCAAACTGAACCGGGTGCTGTCCAACAGCTTCGGCTTCGGCGGAACCAATGCTACACTGGTAATGGAACGGTTCGAAAAATAGGGAAAGCCCGGCCGGCAGGAAGCCCGCGGATAAACCGTTCGGCGGCACAAAACCATAGTCATCTGGGGACCGGGATAAGCTTCTTGTTAAAGCAGGCTCAGTAGGCCGCGGGTAGAATGAATACCAGCCCCAACCCGAAAATCAGACGACATTTTCGCCGCGGCCCGGGCCTCGGTCTGTCGGCAGGAGTGCCCGCCTACCAGGGTAACCCCATGCGCGACCGCCCCTTCGCCTTTAAAGTCAGCTACGCGCCCCTGATCGCCGTAATAGACCTGATACTGGTGGTGGCTTCCGGTTTTGTCGCCTACTGGCTGCGCTTCGGCCAGCTGCTGCCCAGGGACAACTTCCTGGCACTGATAGCGGCAACGGCGGTACTGGTGGTTCTCTGCCTCAATGTCGCGGGCATGTACCACTCTCACCGGGGTGCTCCGCTGACCCAGATTCTCAGCCACTACACCATTGCCCTGATCGCTCCCTTCTCGCTGGTTTTCGCCTTCCTGATCTTTACCAAGACCGCTGCGGATTATTCGCGCATCTGGCTGTTGGCATTTATCGTCTGCATCTGGACATCCGGCGTTCTCTATCGCACCGGGCACTTTTACCTTTTCCGCTATCTGCGAAGCCGGGGCAGGAACCTCAAAAATGTGATTATCGTCTCGCTGGACCCCGCCTCCCTTCCGGATAATTTTATCCCCGACGCCCACGAATCCGGCTATCAGCCGGTCAAGATCGTCGCCCTCTACAACAGCCAGGGATATTTCGATCCGGAAAGCCTCCCCGACCTGGTGGAATCCTGCGATGCCGGCGAAATCTGGTTCTGTCTCCCCCTGAGCCTGGGTAATGTGATCAAGGACGCCACCTATGCCCTGCGCCGGGAGACCGTTGATATCCGCTTTCTGCCGGAATTTGATGATATGCAGCTGCTCAACCACCGGGCCTCGGAAGTGGCAGGACGTTTTTCCCTGGACCTGAGTTACACCCCGCTGGACGGCAGCAACGCTTTCCTGAAGCGGCTCGAGGATATTGTGGTGGGGGCGATAATTTCGGTCGTGATTCTGCCCTTTTGCGCGGTGATTGCCCTACTGGTGAAGCTGAGTTCTCCGGGCCCCGTCATCTATAAACAGATGCGCCATGGTCTCGGCGGCAAGCCCATCAAGGTGTACAAGTTCCGGACCATGAAATTGCACACCGAGGACACGGTCTTCCCCACCCAGGCCCGCAAGGACGACCCGCGCTTCACCAGAATTGGCGCCTTTCTGCGGCGCACGAGCCTGGACGAACTGCCCCAGTTCTTCAATGTCCTTCAGGGACGGATGTCCATCGTCGGCCCCAGGCCCCACGCCCTGGCTCATAACGAGTACTACATGGATCTGGTTCAGTCCTATATGTGGCGCCACAAGGTCAAGCCGGGCATCACCGGTTGGGCCCAGGTTAACGGTTTGCGGGGGGAAACAGACACGGTGGAAAAAATGCAGCGACGGGTGGAGTACGACCTCAACTACATCAACAACTGGTCGCTTCTGCTGGACCTGAAGATCATCCTGCTGACCATAATCACCGGCTTCACCAATCCCAACGCCTATTGACCTGGCAGAAAAAAACCAGCCCTGCGAAGCTCCATCCATATCAGAGGGCAGGCGGCGATATCGTTGATCGATCCAGCTTTCCAGGAGTCGTTACAGGGAAGAGACGCGCTCTGCGCGTAGTGGCTACGCCTCCAGCTCTTCCCATACCTCGGCGGGGATGTCGGCGTTGGTATAAACGTTCTGGACATCGTCCAGATCTTCGAGATGATCGATAAGGCCAAGAATTTTCTCGGCACCCTCCCTGTCCAGGGGCACCGTGGTGGAAGCGATCATGGTTACCTCGGCATTGTCGGGCGCCAGGCCCGCCTCGATCATGGCCGCCTTGACTGCGGAAAATTCCTCCCAGGGCGTAAAAACGTCCACGGAGCCGTCGTCGTTGGCAACCACGTCGTCGGCGCCCGCCTCCAGAGCCGGTTCGAGAACAGCCTCCTCGCCGGTATCGGGGCCGTAGCTCAACTGGCCCACCTTGCTGAACAGGAAGGCCACGGAACCATCGGTACCCAGGTTGCCACCGCGTTTGGTGAAGGCGTGGCGGACATCCGAAACGGTGCGGTTTTTGTTATCGGTCATGCACTCCACGTACACGGCAACGCCGCCCGGGCCGTAGCCCTCGTAGGTCAGTTCCTCGTAGTTATCCGCCTCGTCATTGCCGGCGCCCCGGGCAATGGCTTTTTCGATGGTGTCCTTTTTCATGTTGGCGGACAGGGCCTTGTCCATTACGGCGCGCAGCCGCGGGTTGTCCTCGGGCACGGGGCCGCCTTCCCGTGCCGCCACGACGAGTTCCCGGATCAGCTTGGTGAAAATCTTGCCCCGCCTGGCATCCTGTGCCGCCTTGCGATGCTTGATATTGGCCCACTTACTGTGACCGGCCATAAACTGCCTCCAACTGGTTTCCTGTTGCTCCCGTGGATGAGGGAATTCAGTTCGCGGGCTTTTCCCGAAGCCGGATATTGAGTTCCCGAAGCTGGGCATTGCTCACCCCGCCGGGGGCGTCGGTCAGCAGGCAGGTGGCCGTCTGGGTCTTCGGGAAGGCGATAACATCGCGGATGGAGTCGCCGCCCACCATCAGCATCACCAGCCTGTCGAGACCGAACGCGAGACCGCCGTGGGGAGGGCAACCGTACTTGAGCGCATCCAGCAGGAAGCCGAATTTCTCGTCGGCCTCCTGTTCGCCAATGCCCAGCACGCGGAACACTTCCCGCTGCATTTGGGGTGAGTGGATGCGGATGGAGCCTCCACCCAGCTCGGTGCCGTTGAGCA
>DGNJ01000080.1:0-14389 GCA_002388905.1 Cellvibrionales bacterium UBA4495 | reverse complement strand
CCTCTTCCTCGAACATGGGGAAATCCATCACCCAAAGGGGTGCCCACTGACACGTATAGAGATCGAGATCCTCACCCAGCTTGCAGCGCAGGGCACCCAGGGCGTCGTTGACAACGGTGGCGCGGTCGGCCCCGAAGAACACCACATCGCCGCTACGAGCCCCGACCCGTTCGAGTATGGCTGCCCGGGTTTGCGTGGGCAGGAACTTGACGATGGGCGATTGCAGGCCGTTCTCCAGGTCGTCCCGGTCGTTGACCTTGATATAGGCCAGGCCCTTGGCACCGTAAATGCCGACGAAATCCGTATAGGCATCTATCTGCTTGCGGGACAGAAGGTCGTTGCCGTTGGGTACCCGGAGGGCCACCACCCGTCCCTTGGGGTCCTTCGCCGGACCGGAAAACACCTTGAAATCCACATCCGCCACCAGATCCTTCACTTCCACCAGTTCCAGGGGGATACGCAGGTCCGGCTTGTCCGAACCGTAGCGGGCCATGGCCTCGGCATGGGTCATACGCGGAAAGGCGCCAAGATCCACGTCCAGCGTGCTGGCGAAGAGTTCGCTGATCAGCTCTTCCGACAGCCGGATGATCTCCTCGTCCTCGGCAAAGGAGAACTCGATATCCACCTGGGTGAATTCCGGTTGGCGATCGGCGCGCAGGTCCTCGTCCCGGAAGCACTTGGCGATCTGGAAGTAGCGATCCACCCCCGACACCATCAGCAGTTGCTTGAACAGTTGAGGAGACTGGGGAAGTGCAAAAAACTTGCCCTCGTGCGTGCGGCTCGGCACCAGGTAGTCCCGCGCACCCTCCGGCGTGGCCCGGGTCAGCACCGGCGTTTCCACCTCCAGGAAGCCACGGTCGGCGAGGAAGTTACGGATGGCAATGGTCACCCGCGAACGGAAGCGCAGATTGTCCATCATTTTCTTGCGCCGCAGGTCCAGATAGCGATGGCGCAGGCGCACATCCTCCCCCACCTGAATGTGCTCGTCGAGCTGGAAGGGCGGTGTTTCCGAGGTGTTGAGAATGGTCAATTCCGTACCGTAAACCTCGATCTCGCCGGTCTTCATATCGGGATTGACAGTCTCCGGCGTACGGGCGCGGACGCGACCGGTAACCTGCAGGACGTATTCGCCCCGCACCCGGTCGGCCTCCTGGAAATAGTCGCCGCTGTCGGCGTCAAATACCACCTGGACGATACCTTCCCGGTCGCGCAGATCGATGAAGATGACGCCGCCGTGATCCCGCCGCCGGTCCACCCAGCCGCAAAGAGTGACCTGGCTGTCGACTGACGAAGCGCGGAGATCCCCGCAATAGCCTGTTCGCATGAAGCTGTTCCCGATTGATGTGTAGCCGTTGTCGATAAAGTGTCAGGAGGAAGAAGAAGCCGCCGGCTTGTCCGGTTTGCTCTCGGCCTTCTTGTCCGCTTTCTTGTCGCCGCCGTCCGCCTTGTCGCCGGTGCCCGGCTTGGCCGCGGCCTCATCCCCCGCCAGGTTGCGCTTGTTGCCCTTCTTGAAGTCGGTTTCGTACCAGCCCGACCCGCTGAGCCTGAACGCCGCGGCCGTGAGCTGTTTTTTTAGCGCGGGGCGATCACACTCGGGACATTGGACGAGCGGTTCATCGCTCATTTTTTGCAACGCTTCCAGTTCATGGCCGCAGTGCTGACACCGATAGGCATATATAGGCATGGCTCTTTTTCCACACGCGGTAGCGGTAACGAAGGGGCGCGCATTATAACCCAGTGCAACAAAAGTGAGAAAGATGCCGACCCCTTCCGCGGGCCGGAAAAGGTGCGAACGGAACCGGCAAATTGCCTTTTATTCACGTTTTTTGGGCATTTTTTGCCCTGCGAGCCTATTTTTTCCGGCAAATCTATTGCTTGAGAGAACTCGATGCTTTATATATGGACCCGGTTGCTGCTGTACTTCCCGATATCCACAAAAACAGGGGGGCGAGTACAGGCTGCCGCAAATCAACTCAAATCATTCTCAGGCAAGCATAAAGGGATATCTCTTATGGCCACCAAAAAAGCACCTGCGAAAAAAGCAGCGAAAAAAGCTCCTGCAACCAAAGCGGCCGCCAAGGCACCCGCCAAGAAATTGACGGCGGTGAAGGAAAAATACACCAAGACCCAGATCGTCAACGAACTGGCAGAGAATACCGGACTCAGCAAGAAGGAAGTCAACTCGGTCATCGACAATCTCGGGGATGTTATTGAGCGCCACATCAAGAAGCGGGCGGTGGGCGAATTCACCCTGCCCGGCCTGATGAAAATCAAGACGGTGAAAAAGCCCGCGCGCAAAGCCCGCAAGGGAATCAACCCCTTCACCGGCGAGGAAACAACATTCAAGGCCAAGCCCGCCAGCACCACCGTCAAGGTGCAGCCCTTGAAGAAACTCAAGGACATGGCCAACAGCTAGGTTCGCCGACGGCGATCAACAACCCCGGCCACGGCCGGGGTTATTCTTTGCGAACAGCGCTTAGCCGGTTTCCCGGAACCCCTCGCCGCGCAACACCGAAAGCAGGTCGCCCACGCGCTCCGTGCGCAATTCCTCGGTATAGTCTCCGGGCGGCGCCGCGCCCCACACGGGACCCGGCCAGGCCACATCCCCCTCGTAGCGGACAATGTGGTGAACATGCAGTTGCGCCACCTGGTTGCCCAGCGCCGCGATATTGAGCTTATCGCCCGAAAAGACGTCCATAAGTGCTTCCGAGAGGCGGCAGGACTCCTCCAGCAGTTGGCCGCGGTCCGCCAGGGCCAGTTGATAGATCTCACGCATGCGGGGGCGCTGCGGCACCAGGATAAACCAGGGATAATTGGCGTCCCGGCTCATGAGCAGCAGGCTCAGGTCGAAAGCGCCAAGGGTCCAGGTATCCGACGCCAGTTTGGGGTCCAGTTCGAACATTATCGCCCTCAGTGCGGTAACAGCCTATGGTTGCCATCATCGCCCACCACCCCTTTTTTCTCAAGCCGCCGCCGGCCAATTGCCCCTGTACTCGGAACCCGTGGCGGGTAAAATAGCGCGAAATTCTCAAAGCCGACGCACCAAGGGAAGCCATGCGAGCCAGCCACTACCTGATCAGCACCCTCAAGGAGACCCCCGCCGACGCCGAAATCATCAGCCACCAGCTGATGCTCAGGGCCGGCATGATCCGCAAACTGGCATCCGGCCTGTACACCTGGCTGCCCCTGGGCCTGCGCGTTTTGCGCAAGGTGGAGGCGGTGATTCGCGAGGAAATGGACAAAGCGGGCGCCCAGGAAGTCCTGATGCCCATGGTTCAGCCCGCCGACCTGTGGCGGGAGTCGGGACGCTGGGACGAGTACGGCCCGGAATTGCTGCGCATTGCCGATCGCCATGAACGTGACTTCTGCCTGGGCCCCACCCACGAAGAAGTCATCACCGACCTGATCCGCAACGAGTTGCGCAGCTACAAGCAGCTACCGGCGAACTTCTACCAGATCCAGACCAAGTTCCGGGACGAAATCCGACCCCGCTTTGGCATCATGCGCGCCCGTGAATTCCTGATGAAGGATGCCTATTCCTTTCACCTGGGCCAGGACAGCCTGCAGAAAACCTACGAGGTGATGCACCGGACCTACTGCAATATCTTCGACCGGCTGGGCCTGGATTATCGCCCGGTGCTGGCGGACACCGGCAGTATCGGCGGCAGTTTTTCCCACGAGTTCCATGTGCTGGCCGATTCCGGTGAGGACGCCATCGCCTTTTCCACGGAGAGCGACTACGCCGCCAATATCGAGAAGGCCGAGGCCCTGCCGACACCACCGGCGACGGCTTCCGAAAAGACCGAGCGCCGGGAGGTCGAGACCCCGGGAATCGCCACCATTGCCGAGGTCAGCGACTTTCTCGGCGTACCCGTCGACCACACCGTCAAGACCCTCATCGTCGAGGGCGACGAGCCCGGCCAACTGATCGCCCTGGTGGTGCGCGGCGATCACGAGCTCAATGACGTCAAGGCCGAAAAGCTCGAGGGTGTCGCCGCCCCCCTGCAATTTGCCGACGAAAAAGCGGTGCGCCAGAAGCTGGGCTGCGGCACCGGCTCCCTGGGACCTGTGGGCCTGGCCATTCCGGTTATCGTCGATCGCAGCGCCGCGGTCCTGCAGAGCTTTGTCTGCGGCGCCAACCGGGATGGCTACCATCTCCAGGGCGTCAACTGGGAGCGGGACTGCCCGGAAAGCCAGCAAGTCGAGGATATCCGCTCGGTGGTGGCGGGCGACCCCAGTCCGGACGGCAGGGGACATCTGGAAATCCGCCGCGGCATCGAGGTCGGCCATATCTTCCAGCTGGGCCATAAATACAGCGAAGCCATGGGCGCCCGGGTCCTGGATGAATCCGGCAAAGAACAGACCCTGGCCATGGGCTGCTACGGTATCGGCGTCAGTCGCATCGTCGCCTCCGCCATCGAGCAGAACCACGACGAGCGGGGCATCATATGGCCCGACGCCATAGCGCCTTTTCAGGTCGCCATCGTACCCATCAACGCCCACAAATCGGAACCGGTTCGCAAATGTTGCGAGACACTTTATGACGAGCTCACCGATGCCGGTTACGATGTCCTGCTAATGGACGAAGACAAGGCCCGCCTCGGCGTCATGCTTGCCGATGTGGAGCTTATGGGCATTCCCCACCGGCTGGTGGTGGGTGATCGGGGACTGGAAAAAGAGTCCGTGGAATACAAGGGGCGGCGCGATAGTGACAACCTCGACATTCCCATCAAACAGCTTGTCGATTTCCTGCTGGGCAAGACCGATCCGGGGACGGGCAACTAGGGTGTGCCGGCCTGGAGCGGGTAAACGGCTCCGGGATATCGCCATGCTGCTGGCCTGGTTCTGGCTGGCAACCGCCGGGGCCGAACCGGTCGATCACTGGGAGGTGGATACCGAACTTCTGGCCTTGCTCAGGGAGACAGTGGCCGGCGCCGAAAGCTTTACCGACCGCTACGACGCGGAGGTCTGGCTGCTGGACAAGTCCACCGAACTGGCCCCCTTTATCGATGACAAGGCAAAACGCCTCGAATTGCTGGGCAAGATCCATCGGGAGGCCAAACGGGCCGGCCTGCAACCGGAGGTGGTGCTTGCCCTGATCGAGGTGGAGAGCGGTTTCAACCGCTACGCCGTATCCCGGGTCGGCGCCNNGCGCCCAGGGCCTGATGCAGGTTATGCCCTTCTGGAAAAAGGAGATCGGCCGGCCGGAGGACAACCTGATCAACCCCGACGTCAATCTCCGCTACGGCTGCACCATCCTCAAGTACTATCTGGAAAAATCCGGCGGCCGCCTGGCCGAGGCGCTGGCACGCTACAACGGCAGCTACGGGCAAAACTGGTACCCGGAGAGGGTACTGGTGGCCTGGGAAAAACGCTGGCGATAATGCGGGAGCCGGTGGCCGCCTGAAAGTCGGCCTGACCCGGGGAAAGCGTCAGGGCATCCCGTCGACATCCTCGGGTTTTTCCACCACCTGGGCCGGCACCAGGTCGTCCCGATCTATACGCAGGGCCAGTATCAGGTTGGCGGCCACGTAAATGGAGGAGAAGGTCCCGACCAGCACACCGATAATCAGGGCCGTGGCGAAATTATGAATCAACTCGCCGCCCAGGAAAAACAGTGCCAGCAACACCAGCAAAGTCGTCCCCGATGTGTAGAGAGTCCTGACCAGCACCTGGGTCAGAGACTCGTTGATGATTTCAACGGGATCCTCGATACGGGTCAGGCGGAAGTTCTCGCGGATGCGGTCGTAAACAATAATGGTATCGTTGAGGGAATACCCGATCACCGCGAGCACCGCCGCCAGCACCGTCAGGTCGAAGTCCCAGTGGAAAAAAGAAAACAGGCCCACGGTAATAATGACGTCGTGCAGCAGGGCCGTCACGGCACCGATGGCGAACTTGTACTGGAAGCGAATGGACACATAGAGCATAACCACGGCAAGCGCCGCCAGGATGGCGAGACCGCCGTCATCGCGCAACTCCTCACCCACCTGCGGTCCGACAAACTCGACCCGACGCACCGTCACCTCGCGCCCCCCCGCCGACAGGGCGGAGAGCACCTCGCTTTCCATGCCTTCCCGGGCCTCGCCCTGGAACTTGATCAGTACATCCCGGGGCGACCCGAAATGCACCACCACCGGATTCTCAAAACCGGCGGCATCCAGCTGCCGGCGCACCTCGGCCAGTTCCGCGTCACGGGCGTAACCCACCTCGATCTGGGTGCCGCCGGTAAAATCGAGGCCCAGGGAAAGGCCCCGGGTGGCCAGCGAAACCAGAGAGGCCAATACCAGCACAACGGACAGGACGGCAAACAACTTGCGCCACTTCATGTAGTTGATCGTGTTCATAGCAGCCCCTAAATCCAGAGAGTCTCGAGACGGCGCCGGCCATAGATCAGATTGACCATGGCCCGGGTGCCGATAATGGCGGTGAACATCGAAGTAAGAATCCCCAGGGACAACACCACGGCGAAGCCCTGCACCGGCCCGGAGCCTATGGCGTAGAGGATGACGGCGACGATCAGGGTGGTGAGATTGGCGTCGACAATGGAGACATGGGCCCGCTCGTAACCGGCAGCGATGGCCGCGTGGGGGGACAGGCCGTTTTTCCATTCCTCCTTGATGCGCGAGAAAATCAGCACATTGGCGTCCACTGCCATACCCAGGGTCAGCACGATGCCGGCGATGCCGGGAAGGGTCAGGGTCGCCCCGAGCAACGACATGGCCGCCACCAGCAGGACCAGGTTCATGGCCAGCGCCAGGTTGGCGATAACGCCGAAGACCCGGTAAACAAGCAGCATGAAAATCACCACCATCACCATACCGATGATCACCGAGTCGACACCCCTGGCGATGTTCTCCGCGCCCAGGGAGGGGCCGATGGTCCGTTCCTGGACAAAATACATGGGTGCGGCCAGGGCGCCGGCACGCAACAGCAGGGCCAGCTCCGAGGCCTCCGTGGCACTGTCGAGTCCGGTTATCCGGAACTGCACGCCCAGGGCGCTGCGGATGGTGGCCAGACTGATGATTTTCTTCTCCTCCGTCTGGACCGGCACGGTGACGGTCTCGCCCTCTTCATTGACCTTTTCCTCCAGGCGGGTGCGGGTTTCTATAAAGAGGACACCGAGGCGTCGGCCGACATTGTTGCGGGTGGCGTAGTTCATTTCCCGGCCGCCCTCGCTATCCAGGCTGATATTCACCTGGGGCATGCCGTTTTCGTCAAAACCGATGGAGGCATTGCTGACCTGGTCGCCGGTGATGACCACGTCCTCTTCCAGCCAGGCGGCGCGCGGCCTGGTGTCGGGGTCCCGGAAGGGAAATTCCTCGGCATCGGGTCCACCCGGTTTTTCCGCCTCGAGGCGGAATTCCAGGTTCGCCGTCTTGCCGATAATTCGCTTGGCGGCGGCGGTGTCCTGGACACCGGGCAATTCCACGACAATGCGGTTGGCGCCCTGGCGCTGGACGATAGGCTCGGAAACACCCAGTTCATTGACCCTGTTACGCAGCGTGGTGAGATTCTGGCCGACCGCGTACTCCTCCTTTTCCTCGATGACATTCTCAAGGACGGTCAGCCGCAGGTAGAAACGCCCGTCATCGCGGCTTCGCTCCAGGGCCATATCGGGAAAGTTGTCGGCAACGATATCGACAGCCCGCTCACGCCACTCCTCCCGGGTAAAGAGCGCGACGATGCTGTTGCCCTCCCGGTTGACGGCGCGATAGCGGGCATCCTCCTCCCGGAAGGCTTTTTTAAGCTCACTGACCTGGGTATCCAGGTATTTGGTGACCACCTTGTCGGTATCCACCTGGAGCAGGAAGTGCACCCCGCCACTCAGGTCGAGGCCCAGTTTCATGGACTCGGCCCCCAGGGCTGCCAGCCAGTCGGGCGTGGTGGGCGCCAGGTTCAGTGCCACCACGTACTGGGGCCCCAGCACCTCCTGGAGAGCCTCCTTGGCGCGCAACTGATCCTCCTGCTTTTTCAGCCGGATCATCAGCGTGCCATCCTCCACGGCCTCCCGGGTGTAGGGGATATCCCGTGATTCCAGGGCCTGCTCCACCCGGCTTATCAGTTGCTCCCCGATAACCGTGCCACCGCTTTGACCGGCAATCTGGACCGCCGGATCCGGTGCATAGAGGTTGGGCGCGGCGTAGATCAAGCCGACGGCCAGGACCAGCAACACCAAAAGATATTTCCAGAATGGATAGGGTTTCATCGCCAGCGCTCTTGGGCCTGTGTAAAAGCGAGCCATTATAGGGGAATTAACCGGGGGGTTATAGCCCGCGGCTATACCGACCCGGGCCCGCCCGAACCGTCGAAGATAAGCGCGAATGAAGTTGTCCGTCGGGAACTTGTACTGGAATCCCCACAGGACCCTCCCAGGTCCATTGTTAGTAAAGAGCGTGATGCGGCCGGGACGGTCGGCAAAAGGGCCCTCGCCGACAAGCCTAGAGCCTGCCCCGCGAGCGCAGCGAGTGTTTTGGGTACAGGGAGGCATTCACGGCGTGCCGCGGAAATTTCCCCGGATCGGGCCCATCAGTCTACAGAGGCTTTTCTTTCATGTTCCCGAAGACAGCGGGCGTCGTCCAATCAATCACGTATCCGCGGCGCATTCGGCTATAGTGCGGAAACGCAAAGAACAGAGGTGAAAATTATGCTCAGGGAATTCAAGACCTTCGCCATGCGCGGCAATGTGGTGGACATGGCCGTGGGCATCCTGGTGGGCGGGGCTTTCGGGACTATCGCCAAAAGCCTGGTGACCGACATCCTGATGCCGCCACTGGGGCTGCTCCTGGGCGGCGTGGACTTTGCCAACCTTTTTATCACCCTCAAGGACGGCCACCGCCCGGGTCCCTACGAAACACTGGCCGGCGCCCAGGAGGCGGGGGCGGTGACCATCAGCTACGGCGTCTTCCTCAATGCCCTGGTCAGTTTCATCATCGTCGCCTTCGCGGCCTTCCTGCTGGTCCGGGCCATCAACCGGCTCCAGCAGCAGAAGGAGAGCGTGCCCGCCATCAAAGAGTGCCCTCACTGCCTTTCGACAGTACAGGAAGGCGCCAGTCGCTGTCCTTACTGCACCTCCGCACTGGTGCCCTGAATCCCTATCGGTGCCGCGCCGGCAAGCTTCAGCTTTCCAGGGCCGCGTAGAAATCCGCGGCAAAATCGTCCAGCCCGCCGGCATCGACCGCCTCGCGGATGTCCGCCATCAGGCGCTGAAAATAGCGCAGGTTGTGGATGGTATTGAGCTGAGAGCCCAGGATCTCGTTGCAGCGGTCCAGGTGGTGCAGATAGGCTCGACTGAAATGGCTGCAGGTGTAACAGTCGCAACTGGCGTCCAGCGGACTGATGTCGTGGCGATGGACCGCGTTGCGGATCTTGATTACCCCCGTGCGGGTGAACAGGTGACCATTGCGGGCATTGCGGGTAGGGAGCACGCAGTCGAACATATCGATACCGCGCCGCACCGCCTCGAGTATATCCCCGGGTTTCCCCACCCCCATCAGGTAGCGGGGCTTGTCCTGTGGGAGGATATCGCATACCAGTTCTGCCATGGCATACATTTCCTCTGCCGGCTCCCCTACAGACAGGCCGCCGATGGCATTCCCCTCAGCCCCGGCCCCGGCAATGTACTCGGCCGATTGTTTCCTGAGGTCCTTAAAAGTAGACCCCTGGACAATGGGAAAGAATGATTGGCTGTAACCGTACCTGGGGGGTACTTTTTCCAAATGGGCGATACAGCGTTCCAGCCAGCGGTGGGTAAGGTGCATGGAGCGTTTCGCGTACTGATAGTCACACGGATAGGGCGTACATTCATCAAAAGCCATGATGATATCCGCCCCAATGGTCCGTTGGATTTCCATAACATTCTCTGGTGTGAACACATGGAGCGATCCATCAATATGGGACTTGAACTTAACTCCCTCTTCCTTTATTTTGCGATTATCAGAAAGTGAATACACCTGATACCCCCCACTATCCGTCAATATCTTTCGGTCCCAACCCATAAACTTGTGGAGGCCTCCGGCCTCTTCCAAAATTGTGGTTTTGGGGCGCAGGTACAAATGGTAGGTATTTCCCAAAATGACATCCGGGTCAATTTCCTCCTTCAACTCACGCTGGTGTACCCCTTTTACAGAGGCCACTGTACCCACGGGCATAAAAATAGGAGTCTGTATGGTACCATGGTCGGTGGTGATTTCCCCTGCCCTGGCCTTGCTCTCAATGTCCTTTTGTACTAAGCTAAACTTCAATGGTCATATTTAAAACCGCAAATATAGCCAACTCATATTCGCTTTCCCTTAACAAAAAAATAAAGTTTACACGGGTAAACATTTTGTGAAATAATCCATTTCTGCTTGTTTAGCCGACCTAATGCGGTTATTTTTGACAATCCAAAATGAAATACTAATGCCAAATACGAAAGAATTACAGGACCTGGTCGTTCAGGTGAGAAGGGACATTTTACGAATGGTCCATAAGGTAAATTCAGGACACCCTGGAGGCTCCTTGGGATGTACCGAATTTTTTGTTGCACTATACAATGAAATCATGGATCTAAAGGATGGGTTTGACATGGATGGAAAGGGAGAGGATCTCTTCTTTTTGTCCAATGGTCACATCTCACCCGTATTTTACAGTGTTCTGGCACGAAGAGGATACTTCCCCATTGAGGAACTCAATACGTTTAGGTTGATCAATTCCCGATTGCAAGGCCACCCTACCACCCATGAAGGTCTGCCCGGGGTTCGGGTAGCTTCCGGGTCTTTGGGACAAGGAATGTCCGTTGCCATTGGTGCCGCTTTGGCCAAAAAATTGAACGGTGACGATCATTTGGTGTTCAGTCTTCACGGTGATGGTGAGCTTCAGGAAGGCCAAAACTGGGAGGCGATTATGTATGCCGCCGGCAATAAGGTTGACAATTTGATTGCCACTGTGGACCGAAACGGTCAGCAAATCGATGGTGCCACGGAAGATGTGTTGCCTTTGGGCGATGTGTCCGAAAAATTCAGGGCCTTTGGTTGGGATGTTATGGAAATTGAAGACGGAAATAATTTGGAACAAGTCATAGCCGGTCTTAAAGAAGCCAAAAGCAGGACTGGAAAAGGAAAACCCGTCTGCATTGTTATGACCACAATGATGGGCAATGGGGTTGACTTTATGATGCACACCCATGCTTGGCACGGTAAAGCTCCCAATGACGAGCAATTGGCCACAGCATTGGCCCAGAATCCAGAGACCTTAGGTGATTATTAATTCTGAAGACAAGAAAAATGACAAAATATACAGATCAAGGAAAAAACGATACGCGTAGCGGTTATGGTGCCGGAATGACAGAATTGGGTAGGACCAACCCGAATGTGGTATCTCTTTGTGCCGACTTGGTGGGTTCCTTAAAGATTGAAACCTTTATTGAAGAAAACCCTGAACANNTTCAAACGGGGATAGCGGAAGCCAACATGATGGGCATTGCTGCTGGATTGACAATAGGAGGAAAAATTCCATTTGCTTCCACTTTTGCCAACTTTGCCACAGGCCGTGTCTATGATCAAATTAGACAATCCATTGCCTATTCGGGTAAAAATGTGAAAATCTGTGCATCGCATGCCGGACTTACGCTTGGAGAAGATGGGGCAACCCACCAGATTTTGGAAGATATTGGTTTGATGAAAATGCTTCCGGGCATGACGGTCATCAATCCATGCGATTATAACCAGACCAAGGCTGCTACCATAGCCATTGCAGACCATGTTGGGCCTGTTTACCTTCGTTTTGGCCGACCTAAAGTGGCCAACTTCACCCCTGTTGATCAAAAATTTGAGATTGGGAAAGCACTTATGCTCAGCGAAGGAACCGATGTGACCATTTTGGCCACGGGACATTTGGTGTGGCAGGCACTTTTGGCAGCAGAAAGCTTGGAAAACCAAGGTATTTCAGCGGAAGTCATCAACATCCACACCATAAAACCTTTGGACGATAAGGCCATTTTGGATTCTGTGAAAAAAACAGGATGTGTGGTAACCTCTGAAGAGCACAACTACTTGGGAGGTCTTGGCGAAAGCGTTGCTCGCGTATTGGCAACACATCATCCTGCGCCCCAAGAGTTTGTGGCAACCCAAGATACTTTTGGTGAAAGCGGTACTCCAGAACAACTAATGGAGAAATATGGTTTGAACAATAAAGCCATTGAAGCCGCCGTTTTAAAAGTGTTGAAACGAAAATAATTTTCGGTATCACTTTTGTGATATTCTTCATCAACCTTTTAAAAATGAACACTTATGAAAAAAACACTTCTAGTAGCAGTGTTGGCCTTAATAGGGTCTGCTGCCATGGCTCAAAGCGGTTCAGGCTTTGGGATTAAAGCAGGTTTAAATTATAACAAGAACGGAGACCTAATCGGTTCTGTTGGAGATTCGGGCCAAGACATTGTGGAAGGTGCCGAAGGCAAGACCGGATACCATGTAGGGTTCTGGGGGAAATTGGACTTTCCCAAAATCTATTTGAGACCTGAATTGGTTTACACCAAAACCAAAAGTTCCTATGATGTGGATGGCGGTTCCCAAGATTATGATGTTTCCAAATTGGACCTTCCGGTCTTATTGGGCATTAAAATAGTTGGCCCACTCCATCTTTTTGCTGGTCCAGCCTTTCAATACACCTTAAAGAACGACCTTGAAGGTGTGGAAATCGACGATGTTGAAAGTGATTTTACCGTTGGGTTGAACGCTGGTGCCGGGGTGAATATCGGAAGGCTTGGTTTCGATGTTCGTTATGAACGCGGTTTTTCGGAAAACGAAGCAAACTTTATTGGAAACAATATTACCGATGTTTCCGGTAGGGTTGATTCCAGACCTTCGCAGGTCATCTTTTCGGTCTCGTTGAAGCTATAAAGCCCAAAAACAAAATGAAAAATGCCCGCTCAGTTGAGCGGGCATTTTTTATGCTTTCATTTTATGAATTAATTGTCTGGATCTAAATAATCCGGAGTTCCATCATTATTTGAATCAGGATAGGGAGGGACAATTTCTCCATCTTCATTTGTAATCTCACTCCTGGTTGAAACACCATCTCCATCGTCATCCCCATCCAAGAAGTTGGCAAAACGCGTTGTCCTGAGCCTATCTTCCTCATCTTGATCTGTATTGTCATCGTACAAGTACCCATTTCCGTTAACATCCTCATCGATGGATGGAATACCGTCATTGTCATGATCGGTCTGGTTCATGGTGAAAAGGTCTATCGTGAACAACAATGGACTATATGTGGGGATTGACGCCATTGATGCGTTATTGTAAAATCCCAAAGCAGAAGGAAATATGATCATACCCACGCCGTACTCTTCAACACTTACCGTTCCATCCCCATTGTCAATGGGTTCCCCTCCTGTTTTTAAAAAGGGAATGCCTTCTGAAAAACCTCTGGCACCTTGGGAAAAATCCTGTAACCGGGCCAAATCAAACCAAATAGGGTTGAAAAAAGACCCGTCAAAAGAAGTGCCATCCAACAATTTCCCTTCATATCGCACATATACTGAATCTGCTACGGTAGGGTAAGCACCTACTGTAGGATTCGCCCCCATGTCATCCAACTCTTCAAAAGTGGGTCTGGCAGAAAGGTAATAGAGCTTGTGGGGCACATCATCCTCATCCGTATCCAAACTGAGTTGATTGGAAGAGATTTTCACAGTAGTGCTTCTGACCATATCGCTCAGCGGGGTTTTTCCGGCGTTATCACCTGCAATGGTATCTATCTTGATCTTGTAGTCAAAATTGGCTGGTGGAGATTGAAATTCCTCATAATTGTAGAAATGCGTCTGCAAAAACTCCTGTATGTCATTATCATTTTCGGGCGCAACCTCAGACAATGCCCTTGGTGGAACTCTTTCCACCCCACCATCATCATCATTGTTGCATGATAAAAAAATCAATGCCGAAAACAAAGAAACAAAAATCCCGTACCTCATCAAGTGTGTCTTTTAGCTGCGCAAGATACAATTTTCCGTTATTTTTGCTCGGTGCATTAACAAAGATTTGCAGAGCTTATGCGGATAGACAAGTACCTTTGGTGTATTAGATATTACAAAACCCGAAACGTTGCCTCCACAGCTGTGAAGAAAGGGCAGGATAAGGTCAATGGTAGTGTTGTGAAGCCCTCCAGGGAGGTTTATCCTATGGATAAAGTGGTGCTGCGGAAGAACCAGATTGATTATGAATTGACGGTCTTGGACATTCCAGAGAGCCGTGTGGGGGCCAAACTGGTCGATATTTACCGAAAGGACACGACCCCTAAGGAAGCTTTTGAGAGCAATGAATTGCTGAAATTCGCCAAAACCCACTACAGAAAGAAAGGGCTGGGGCGTCCCACCAAAAAGGACCGGCGGGACATTGATGATTATTTG
>DGNJ01000030.1 GCA_002388905.1 Cellvibrionales bacterium UBA4495 | reverse complement strand
AGTTTTTCCGGACACTAGTGGATACACACAGACAACCAATAGACAGGTTAAGCAGTACCACTCGACTTAAAAAACGATGAAACCGGTTTCGCCACATCTCCCGGGCGCCCTCTTCGCTGACCGATAAACCCGGATCGGGGGTAACACAGTCATCACGCTGAGGACTAAAATGTATGACCTCACCAACTACCAGCGGGGTCGTATGGTCGGCAGAAAAACCGACAAAGGTCAGCTTAAAGGCGATCTCTTTCTGCTCATGGCGAACGAGCGATCCTTTGCTTCAACGCAGATCGAATTGCTAAAGGCCATCAACGAATGCGGGTCCATTTCCAGAGCGGCCAAAAAGGTCGGCGTCAGTTACAAGACCGCATGGGACCGCATCGACGCCCTGAACAACATGTCCAGTCAACCGTTGGTGGAGCGCTCAACCGGCGGTGCACAGGGAGGCGGCACTGCCCTGACAAATTTGGGCCAACGTATTATCGAGGGCTTCGAGTCTTTACAGCATGAACACCAGAAATTCGTTGAACGTCTCGGCGGGAGCCTGCACTCGCTAAAGGATATCGCCAATTTCATGAGGAGCGAGACCATGAAAACCAGTGCCAGAAACCAATTCCTTGGCACTGTCACCCGGATCACTCCCGGCGCCGTGAACGCGGAAATTGAAATGGATATTGGTGCCGACCGGCCTCTGATTGCCATTATTACTCAGGACAGTGTGGAACAACTGGAACTCAGGAATAAGAGTGAAGTCATTGCCCTTGTTAAGGCGTCCTCGGTCCTGGTCAGCATGGATACCGGCATTGTTACCAGTGCCCGCAACAAGCTCACTGGGCGTATTTCCCGCCTGGTTACCGGCGCCGTCAATACCGATGTCACCCTCGACATCGGTGGCGGCAAGACTGTAAGCGCCATCATCACCAATACCAGCGCTCAAGACCTGGGGTTAGAGGAAGGCGAGATGGCGTGTGGGCTGTTCAAGGCGCCCAGCGTGATACTTTTAAAGAGTGGATGACCGGGTTGAGTCAGGCCACGCTAGCGAACAATAGCCACTGACTTGATCTGCGCCCAAAGCCGTTGCCCCGGTTTGATTCCCAGGCTTGCCGCCGACCGGCGGGTCAGGCGGGCGATTACATAGTCAT
The DNA here is from genome assembly GCA_002388905.1 of Cellvibrionales bacterium UBA4495. Lineage (GTDB taxonomy): Bacteria > Pseudomonadota > Gammaproteobacteria > Pseudomonadales > Porticoccaceae > DGNJ01. The sequence goes on along the minus strand of DGNJ01000030.1, from coordinate 7,523 downwards.
CGCGGGCTTTCAGGCGGATCAGCGCCATGGCGGTATCCTCATCCGGTACGACTTCCGCAACCTCCACCGACAGTCGATTGAGAATGCTGGAATCTTCATGGCGGGTAAGCGTCAGGCTGACATCCCTGGCCAGTATCCGCACCCTTATTTCCTCCCCCGGCCCATCGCCAGTATCGCGCACCCATAAGTCCCCGCCCGTGCACGCCACCTGAACCAGGCGCCAGTGTTCATCCCGCGCCATTATTTCACCCTGCCAGACCACACTGGTGTCGTCCCCCAGGTGAAGGGGAAGATCAACGCGGGAGAAAACCTCGCCAATCTGGCCCTGGGCCACCGCGCGCCCTTGTTGAAGAAGGACCACGTGATCAGCCAGCCGTGCCACTTCATTCATGGAATGGCTCACGTAAAGGATGGGCATATCCACGGACGACCGGAGCTTTTCCAGATAAGGCAAAATCTCCTGCTTCCTGGCTTCATCCAGGGATGCCAGGGGCTCATCCATCAACAAAAGTCGCGGCTGGATCAGCAGGGCTCTGGCGATGGCGACACGTTGCCGCTCGCCGCCGGATAACTGNNGAGAGAACCGATTCAAGCCCCATTAGCCCGATCACTCGGTTATACAGCTCCAGTGAATTGGCAACGCCCGAACGCTTCAGGGCGTACTCCAGGTTGCCCTGTGCTGTGAGGTGGGGAAACAGGCTCGATTCCTGGAAGACGTAGCCCAGTGGGCGCTTGTGTGTCGGAACAAAGAGGCGGTCGCTTTGCCAGGTCTCGCCATTGACGATTAACCTGCCCTGCCCCGCGCGTTCGAGGCCTGCGACACAGCGCAGCAGTGTCGTTTTGCCGGAACCCGAGTGTCCAAAGATAGCGGTGATCCCCCTGCCCGGAACCAGCAAATCGACATCCAGGGAAAAAGCGGATGAACCGGAGCCGGGTGTTTGCAAGCGAAACCGGGCATGGAGGCCGGCATCCGGGTTGTGTTTCTTTTCGCCCATGACCGGGAATCCTTACTTCACGCCCCAAAAGATCGAGTTGCGTTGCACTCCGTAGAGCCCCAGCAATACCACAAAGGAAAACAGGATCATGGCACCAGCCAGCACATGAGCCCGGGCATATTCCATGGCCTCCACATAGTCGTAGATCTGCACGGAGACCACACGGGTTTCGCCGGGGATATTGCCACCGATCATCAACACCACGCCAAATTCACCCACGGTGTGAGCGAAACCCAGAATGGCGGCGGTAATGAAGCCCGGTTTGGCCAGCGGCAGTACCACCGTAAAAAAACGATCCCAGGGACCCGCCCGGAGCGTGGCCGCCACTTCCAGTGGTCGTTCGCCCAGTGCTTTCATGGCGTTCTGCAAGGGTTGCACCACAAACGGCAGGGAGTAAAACACCGAGCCCACCACCAGCCCCCAGAAGGTAAAAGCCAGGGTGCCCAGGCCCAGCTGCAGGGTCAATTTACCGATGAAACCATCTGGCCCCATGGCGATTAACAGATAAAACCCCAAAACAGTTGGTGGCAGTACGATTGGCAGTGCCACCACAGCGCTCACCGGCCCTTTCAGCCACGAACGAGTACGAGCCAGCCACCAGGCGATGGGTGTGCCGATAATCAGCAATAGGACCGTCACCACGGTCGCCAGCTTAAACGTCAGCCAGATAGCGGTCAGGTCTGCGTTGGAAAACATAGTGGTTTGCTATTCGATTTTGTAACCATGGGCGAGGATGATCCCTCGGGCCTCTTCACTACGAAGGTAATTGAGCAAGGCTTTGGCACTGGAGTTGTCCTTACCGCTTTTCAGCAGCACGGCATCCTGGCGGATCGGGCTGTAAAGCTTATCGGGTATGACCGAGCTTGACCCTTCCCTGATGTGCCGCCTGTTCATGATTTGCGACAGCGCCACAAAGCCCAGGTCGGCATTGCCTGAAGCCACAAACTGGTAGGTCTGGGCGATACTTTCACCTTGTACCCATTTTGCCCGGGTGGCGTCTTCAAGTTTTAGATTTTCCAAAACTTCCACCGCCGCAGCACCGTAGGGCGCCAGTCGCGGGTTGGCCAGAGCCAGTTTGTTGAAGTCGCGATTTTTCAGTCGGGTAAAGTCCTCGTCCACGAAGCCGGGCCTGGTCGACCACAGCACCAGGGTGCCGGTGGCATAGGTAAAGCGGCTGCCGGGCGCGGCCAGCCCTGCTTTTTCCAGCGCCTCCGGTTTGGCCTGGTCAGCGGACAGAAAGACCTGGAAGGGCGCGCCGTTTTGAATTTGCGCGAAAATCTTCCCCGAAGAACCGGAAGAAACAATAACCCTGTGCCCCGATATATGTTCAAACCGGTTCACGACCTCCTTGAAAGGCGCTAAAAAGTTGGCGGCGACGGCGGCATGAATCTGCTCCGCGCTGGCGGCACTGGCAAGCAAATGGCCCAGCACAATGGCGGAGAGCTGTTTTAGCAACCCCATCGGTTCCTCTTCCGGGCATGCCGGGACCGCTCAAAGCCCCGGCGTTTCTACGTCGATTCATTATATAATGAATTATATAACGGGCCGTAGCAAGCCGCCTTCGGCTTGCCATCCGTTTATGGCACCCGAATTGCTGTCGCCGGTGGGCGGCTTTTTATCCTGGCCGATCGTGATGTCGAGGGTGGGCCCGGCAAGAACTGTTGTGACTGCTATAACAGCACAATGCCGGGAGGCGAGGTAACAATTTATGGTTTCAATGGTGGATCAAGCCTGGCTCATTTCACCGGAAATGCTTCCAGGCGTCCCTGACGGCTTTATCCATGCTGTCCCAGGCCGATTCCACGCCCTTCTGGAAGTCCCCCCAGGCATCGCGACTGGCCTGTTGCAGGTCCTCCAGCTCCCGCTGTACATCACTGCGATGTTTCTTGAGGCGCTCAATCTGCTCATCGTACTCCACCCTTGAACTCGCCTCGGCGGCCCTGGCTTTGGCATTGAGCTTGTCGATCTCCGCGTTCCACTCGTCCAGCTTGGCTTTTACCTTGTCAACGTAGGCATCTCGTTTGCTCATGGCACTCTCCTTAATGGCAGCGTTTTCCGATTGGAAATCCATGACAATCGCGCAAGGCGATTCCATACTGGACAGCATAGACTGTTTTGGCCATGCCATAGGCCCAATTACTGAAACCGGCAACGAGAGGCCCAATGAGTAAAAGCGACGACATCCCCCCTGTTCCAGTATCGATCCGGGCCGTGGCCGCTTTCCTGAAACCCTATAAACTCCAGGGAATTGGCGCTATCACCGCCCTGCTGGTGACCACGGCGGTAACCCTGGCCATCGGCCAGGGGGTTCGCCTTGTCATCGACAAAGGCTTTGTGACCGGATCACTGTCCCAACTGAATCAAACCCTGCTGCTGCTTCTCGCTTTCGCGCTGATCCTGGCGGCCGGATCTTATGTGCGTTTTTATTTGATGTCCTGGATTGGTGAGCGGGTCAGCGCGGATATTCGCCGACGGGTCTTCGACCATATGATCGCCATGCATCCGGGCTTCTTCGAAACCAATCGCAGTGGTGAAATCATCTCCCGGTTAACCACCGACACCACCCTGCTCCAATCGATTATCGGCAGCGCCTTCTCCATGGCCCTGCGGGGAACCCTGTCCGGCGTCGGCGCCCTGGCGATGATGCTGTTCACCAATCTCAGGCTGTCAATAATAATCCTGCTCGCGGTACCCCTGATCCTGCTCCCCATACGGGTTTTCGGGCGTCGTGTACGCCGCCTGTCCCGGCACAGCCAGGATAGCGTCGCCGAAATCGGCAATTATGCCGGCGAGGCCTTCCAGAATATCAAAACCGTGCAAAGCTATACCCGCGAAGATTGGGAAAGGCAGTCTTTTGCCCGCGAGGTGGAAACCGCCTTCAACGTGGCCACCCGACGAATTCGGCAGCGCGCCCTGCTTATGGCCGCGGTGATTCTGCTGGTTTTTGTGGCGCTGATCACCATGCTCTGGGTGGGCGGCCGGGACGTGATGACCGGCGCCATGACACCCGGAGAACTTGGGGCATTTGTTTTCTACGCGCTGTTGGTAGCCCTGGGTGCCGCCACCCTGTCCGAGGTGTACGGGGAGTTGCAGCGGGCCGTCGGGGCCACCGAGCGGTTGATGGACCTGCTCCGGGCCAGACCCCTTATCGCCGGGAATGAAACTGCCACTGAGGCCTCGACGCTGCCCGCGGACCTGGCGCTGGAGAACGTCACCTTCAGTTACCCATCCAGGCCCGAACACCCGGCCCTGGAAAATCTCTCCCTGGCCATGCCACGGGGACAAATAACGGCACTGGTGGGACCGTCGGGCGCCGGCAAATCGACCATCTTCGAACTTTTGCAGCGATTCTACGACCCTGACGAGGGCCGTATCACTCTGGGCGACACCGATATTCGCGGACTTGACCCGCAAGACCTGCGCCAACAGTTTGCCCTGGTTCCCCAGCAGCCGGCCATCTTCAGCGCCGACGTCCTCTACAATATCCGCTATGGCCGGCCCGATGCCTCGGACGAAGAAGTCGCCGCCGCGGCCCGGGCGGCCAATGCACACGACTTTATCGTCCGCTTGCCACAGGGTTACCGAAGTCACCTGGGCGAGCGGGGCGTTCGCCTTTCCGGGGGGCAGAAGCAGCGCCTGGCCATCGCCCGGGCCATTCTCAGGAATCCGCGAATACTCCTGCTGGATGAGGCCACCAGCGCCCTGGACTCGGAAAGCGAACAACAGGTCCAGGCCGCCCTGCATACCCTGATGAGCAATCGCACCACCCTGATCATCGCACACCGCCTGGCGACGGTATTGCATGCGGACCGTATTGCCGTGCTGGACGAGGGCCGGCTGATCGCCCTGGGCAGCCATACCGAGCTGCTCGATACCTGCCCCCTCTATTTCCGCCTGGCGGAACTCCAGTTTCAGGATAAAAAGTCGCCAAAACAGCAGGATAGCTGATACAGTTAGTCCAGCTTATCGCACATTTTGCCAAGGGGCTGGCACAGCACCTTGGCGCCATTGCACGAAGGCGCGGGCCTGCAACGGGCCAGGGGTGCGATGCCGCCAAACCAGACCGGATACTGAAGGACCGGAATGAATTCGACAATTCCCTGTACAGCCAGCCGAGAAAGCGCACTTTTGCCATTGCCTTGTTGTGACCGGGGAGGTTTCCGATGAGCAATCACCGCTACCTGGAAGCCGTGGATATGGGTATCGATACCCATGAAGAGCCCGTGGTCTACATGCGCAAGGATTGCGACATCTGCCGTGCCGAGGGGTTCGAGGCCAACACCCGATTGCTTATCCGCCACGGGGAAAGAAACCTGATCGCCACCCTCAACACTGTCAGCGAATCCGTATTGCCCAACGGCGGTATCGGCTTTTCCAAGAGTGCCTGGCGCTATCTCGGGCTCACGGCCGGCCTCGAAGTGAATATCAGCCATGCCCCGGTGGTCCAGTCGCTCAGCGCCATGCGTAAAAAGATCTACGGCAACGCACTGTCGGAAACGGAGCTGGCCTCGATCATTCATGATATCGCCGAGCGTCATTATTCGGATATCGAAATTGCCGCTTTCCTGACCGGGTGTGCCGGCGGACGCCTCTCCCTGGAGGAAATCATCGCCCTCACCCGGGCCATGGTCGACAGTGGCTCGCGCATCCACTGGCGGCAGTACCCGAAAGTCTTTGATAAACACTGCGTGGGCGGCCTGCCGGGCAACCGTACCACACCCATCGTGATCGCAATCGCCAGCGCCGCGGGGCTGACTCTGCCCAAGACCTCTTCCCGGGCCATCACCTCCCCCGCCGGCACCGCGGACACCATGGAAGTGTTGACCAATGTCGATCTCACGCTCGACCAGATGCAGTCGGTGATTCACCAAACCGGCGCCTGTCTGGCCTGGGGCGGGCGCATGAACCTGAGCCCGGTGGACGACCTCATGATTCGCGTCGAGCGGGCGCTCGACCTGGATGGCGAGGGCCAACTGGTGGCATCGGTGCTGTCCAAGAAAATCGCCGCCGGTTCCACCCATATCCTCATCGACATGCCCGTGGGCCCCACCGCCAAGGTCCGGGACGAGAGCCAGGCTCGGCGCCTGGCCGACCTGTTTCACGCGGTGGGCGAAGCGCTGGATGTGCGGGTCGAGTGTCTCACCACCGATGGCACCCAGACCGTCGGCGACGGCATCGGGCCCGCCGAGGAAGCCAGGGATGTGCTCGCCGTTCTGCGCAACGATCCCGGCGCGCCGGCGGACCTGAGGGAACGCGCTCTCCTGCTGGCCACCCACTTGCTGGTCATGGCCAATGGCGATAGCTACGAAGAAGCCGAATCCCGGACCCGCGAAATCCTTGAAACCGGTGGGGCCTGGCAACAGTTCTTGCGTATTTGCGAGGCCCAGGGCGGTCTCAGGGAGATTCCCCGTGCGCCCCGGCAGAAAATCTTCACTTCCGAGCGCTCGGGACGACTCACCACCATGGATAATCGCCGCCTTGCCAAACTGGCCAAGCTTGCCGGCGCCCCCTCTTCCGCCGTTGCCGGGCTGCGCCTCCAGGCCAAGCTCGGGCAGCGCCTGGCAGCGGGAGACCCCCTCTTTACCCTGTATTCGGATACCCCCGGCGAACTGGACTATGCTTCCGATTTTTATCAGAGCAACCGGGATATCTTTGAAATCGCGTAAATCCCACAGTAACAGCGGGCCGCGCCGCCTCCGGCCACCGCCGGTGCTTCGGCGGGCCGGATTTCGCAGCGCGCCGGAACCCTGCAAGCGAATTAAGACACTATGCCCATGACCGACACCGAAAACCCCTTCGCTCAGCACCGACACCATCACTACCAGCGGCTAGCCGCGCTCTATCGCGAGAAAGACGCCGAATTTGCCCGATGGGCAGAGGGCTTCGGTGTCATTCGCCACGGCCCGGAAACACAGATCCGGGTTTTCCAGATGGCCGGCGACCTGGTGCAACGGGGGCAGGCAGGCAGCATCGGGGAGGTTTTTCAACGCCTGGCCGCAGCTGATCGACTGACCTGCGCCGCCATGTGGCTGGTGGTTCACATGACCTACGCCGAGCGCGTCTACACCGATGGCCGGGAGATGGCCCGGAAAGATTTCAAGGCCGATCCCCACGGTCACACCGGTGGTTCCCTGAACATGGTCCCGGCGTATGTCGGCTACCTGGCAGCCAACGCCCTCTCCGGCCACACCCGGGGCTGGCTCATGGGCCAGGGCCACTGTGTCGCCGCCATCGATTCGGTGAATCTCCTCGTGGACAATATGGAACCGGCCCATCACCGGCGTTATGCCTGGAATGACCAGGGCCTTTCGCGTTTTGTCCGGGACTTCTATGCCTACCGGGTGTCCGGCAACCCGGGCCGGCCGGATTCGCCCCTGGGAAGCCACGTCAACGTTCATACCGGCGGGGGCATGCATGAGGGTGGCTATCTGGGCTTTGCCGAGCTGCAATATGTCCATATGCCTTTGCCCGACGAACGCCTGGTGGCCTTTCTCAGCGACGGGGCCTTCGAGGAACAGCGTGGCAGCG